>JBILKV010000132.1:0-12005 GCA_044376515.1 Chthoniobacteraceae bacterium
TCGTCTTCGAGATTGTAGAGGCTTTTGGTCACCTCGGTTTCGCCGCGCAAATCGGTCGCCTCCGGTGCGCTTAACTGAAGGCGCGCAGCCAGTTCGTAGGCCCCGATTCTGGCATCCAGCTCCGAATTTTGCGAACGTTCCGCCGCGTGGGAGCGGTTGAGCAGTTGCAGAAAATCGCGCCCGGCCCGTTCGGGACCGCCCCGTAACCGGGCGAATGCGTCCTGCGGAAAAAGGTCGGCGATAGGGGCTTGTCCCGGCTGGGTGTTGAGGGTTGTGCCCTGGTGGATTGCGGGCAGGAAGCCGGCGCCCCAGTTGATGACGCCTCCGGGCGGCAGGCCCCGCGGATCCGGCAATACGACAAACGCCGGCAGATCCTCGCTCGGGTTCCCGAGTCCGTAGGTGACCCACGCGCCCATGCTGGGGAATCCCGGCAGGGTGAAGCCGCTGTTGGCCATGAACATGGCCGGACCGTGCAGGGCGCTCTTGCTTTGCATCGAGTGGATGAAGGCCATCTCGTCGACGCACTGCGCGAGGCGCGGAAAAAGATCGCTGATCCAGCGCCCGCAATCGCCGTGCTGGCGAAAGGGCCAGAAACTTCCCTGGCAGTTGCCCGGTTTGGAAGCGAAAAACTGAAGCTTCCCGTCGGGGTCAAAGGGCTTTCCCTGGCGGTTTTGCAGCTCGGGTTTGTAGTCCCAAGTGTCCACATGGCTGAGGCCTCCGGGGCAGAAGATCTGGATGACGGCCCTCGCCTTGGGAGGTGCGTGTGGAGTTTTGGGGGCAAGCGGGTTGCGCGAGTCTGCGCGGCATTCACCCGCAAGCAGCGTGGCGAGTGCGACCCCGCCGAGGCCGCCGCCGCACTGTTGCAGAAAATCTCTTCGTGTGGGGATGTGTCCTGGTCCGGTGTGGGAGGAAAAGGTTTGCATGCTTTAGTCAATGTAAACGAACTCGTTGGCATTCAGTAGCATACGGCAGAGCGAAAAGAGTCCGTCCGCGCTGACAAGCACGCCGGCGGCGTCCGCCTCGGTTGGAGTGGCAGGCCGCTGGAGGGCCAGCGCGAACGCCCTCTGGATCTGTGCAGAGGGCGGGGTGCGTTCGCCTTCGATGCGTGCGGCCATTGCCTCGGCCATGGCGAGCATGAAGCCGTTGTTGGAGAGCGTCAGGGCCTGGAGTGCTGTGGTGGTCTGCATCCGGGCGGGGGTGAGGTTTGCAGGGTCCGGGCAGTCCAGCGTGGTCATAAACTGGTGAGGGGTGGTGCGCACCACGAAGCGGTAGATGCTCCGTCTCCAGAGGGCGGGGGAGTCCGGAGTGATGTATTCGTAGATGGGGGCGTAGGCCTCGGTGTATTTGAAGTCCCGGAACCCGGGGCCGCCGCGTTCGGAGTTGAGCCTGCCGCTGACCAACAGCACCGCGTCGCGAAGGGATTCCGCGTCCAACCGCCGCGGGTGCTGGCGCCACAGGAGCCGGTTTTGTGCGTCGAGGGCCGTCGCCTTTTCGTTGAGCGCCATGGAGGACTGCCGGTAGGCGGCGCTCATCAGAATCACTTTGTGAACGTGTTTGAGGCTCCACCCGGACCGCACCAGTTCGGCGGCGAGCCAGTCCAGCAACTCCGGGTGGCTCGGCTTTGCGCCGCCCAGGCCGAAATCGCTGGGGGTACTCACGATCCCCTGCCCGAAATGATGGTGCCAGAGACGGTTGACCAGCACTCGAGGGGTGAGTGGATTTGAGGGATGGACGATCCACTCCGCAAGCATCCGCCGGCGTTCGGCTTCGGGCAGCGCGTTGTCCCCGAATGCGGCGGGAGCGTGTCCTGCCCACGCAAAGGAAGCCGGGGTGACTTCGGCGCCCTGATCCTCCGGGTTGCCGCGCCGGTGGATTTTTACCGGTGGCGTGTCACCTGTAGGCAGGACGGCATACACTTTTTCAGGCTCCGGGATTTTACCCAAGGCCTCTTCGAACGATTTGAGCTGGCCGCGCAGCGTGGCCAGTTCGGCGGCGTCCTTTTCGTTTAGCGTGGTGTTTCCAATTTCGGGCAGGAGTTTCGGATCTCCAATGAAGAGAAGGTCGCTGCTGATTCCGTCGCCTCCGTCGGTTGCGACGAGGGTGAGCGTTCTTGCATTGGCTGGCACCTCCACATCGAGAGCGAGGTGTTCGTCTTTGCGGAGTTTGAGCTTTTGAAACCGCATTTCGCCGTCGACATAGACCGTGAAGTCGGCGCGGGTGGCCGCGGCGGGAGCGTCCGCCCCGAAGCCGAGGACGCCGCAGAGGCGCATGGAGCCGAGGCCGCTCATTTTGCGGAGGTGGGCCAGATCAAAAGTGATGCCGCTGTTGGCATGCATGGCCAGCAGGGTGTGGGGCTTGGCGGCGTAGTCGGTGCCGCCCAGTTTGGTGGAGCGTTGGGCGTTGAGGGGGCGGTTGGCGAGGACGTCCCAGAAGTGTCCGCTGGTGGCGGGAAGTCCCTTGACCTCGGTGTTTTCAGCCACCTTGACGATGCCTTTGCCGTCGGGAATGAAGACCCAGAGCACCCCGGGCACGGCGGCCACTTTCTGCAGGCGGTTGGTTTGAACGTCGCGGTGGAATCCCAGCTTGGACTTTGTGACGGCTCCGTTGGCGAGGTCGATGCCGCTGTCCGCCGGCAGCAGCTTCGCCAACTCGAGGCCGTCTCCGGCAAGCCTGCTGATCTGAGCGCGGGTTTCGGTGATGGAAATGTTGAGCCGCGTTTTTTCGGTCGCAAGACGTTTGGAGTGCGACTCGTCCACCACGCGTTCACCGCGTTTGACGCCGACAAAAACGGAGCAAAGGCTGTAATATTCCCGCTGCGAGATGGGATCGAGTTTATGGTCGTGGCAGCGCGCGCAGTTGATGGTAATCCCCATGGTGGAGGTGATTACCTGGGTGACCATGTCGTCGAGGTCCCCAGCGCGTGCGGCGCGCCGGAGCATGTCGCTACGGGTCTCCACCTGTCCCACAAAATCCCATGGTCCCGCTGCGAGAAATCCCGTGGCCACCTGCGCCTGCACATCCCCGGGCGCAACGGCGTCGCCGGCGATTTGTTCGCGCAGAAAACGGTCGTAGGGCTTGTCGGCGTTGAGCGAGTCGATGACGTAATCGCGATAGCGCCACGCGTTTGGACGCAGTTGGTCGCGCTCAAACCCGTGGGTGTCCGCATAGTGGGCGATGTCGAGCCAGTGCCGCGCCCAGCGCTCCCCGTAGTGCGGCGAGGCGAGCAACTCCTCCACCAGTCGTTGGTAGGCATCGGGTTGCGGATCGTTGCAGAAGCGGTCCACCCTTTCCGGGGAGGGCGGGAGTCCGTGCAGGTCGTAGCTCAACCGCCGGATGAGCGTGCGCCGGTCGGCTTGCGGGGCCATTTCCAAACCCTGCTCGAGAAGCGTGGTCCGGATAAACGTGTCCACCGGATTCGGGGAATCAGGTGGGAGCTTCAAGGAGTTGATCGGCGAGTTCAGTGCGCTCGCCGCAGGCCGGGTGATCCGGAGGGAACCGCCCTCCTTGGCGAATGTTCTCAGCGGCTGTACCGACCAGTGTTGTGCGCGTTTGTCTGCGGCGGCGGCGCGGTCGGCGTCGTTTTCGGGCCATCCAGCGCCGGAGTCGATCCAGGCTTTGACTGCCGCGATCTCTGCTGTTGTCAGCGGTTCGCCCGTTGGGGGCATGCGGGTGTCCTCATCGGTGCTGGTTATCCTCAGGAAGAGCGGGGAAGCCGTCGCCTTGCCCGCCAGAATGGCTGGACCGTCGTGGCCGCCTTTGAAGGCAAAGGTTTTTGCATCCAGACGCAGCTCCCCCTTTTGTTTTTTCGGGCCGTGGCATTCGGAGCAGCGTTTTTGCAGTAGCGGTCGGATCTGTGTTTCGAACCCGGGGTCTTCATCCGCCCGTAGAATCGACGGGAAGCAGAAAAGCATGCCGCCCAAGGCAAACACGTGGATAGGTTTCATAAGCGTGCCGACGGAGGGTTTTGAAAGTTAAGCAGCTGAATTTCAAAGCTTTGCAGTGCGCTTGGTGTGTCTCTTTCGCAGCCCCATGTCGACGACGGCTGCGAGGATGTGTTCGCGCATCCGTGTCCGTGCCAGCTTCGAATTGCGGGCGTGTATGGCTGCGAGAATCCCAGCGTGCTGCTGTATTGCAGGATCCTTGCCGACGCGACTGATGGAACGCAGCCGCCCCGCCTTGCCAAGGTCCGCAAGGGAATCCAGCACGAGCCGGTAAATGAGGTTTCCACTGGCCTCCGCAATGCAGCGGTGGAAGGCGCCGTCTGCATCCACCGAGGCCTCGTTGTCGGGGGCCGTTTCCAGTTGCTTTTGGACGCGGGCGAGGCCGTCCAACTGCGCCCTCGTGGCGCGTTCCGCGGCAAATGCGGCAGCGTCCGGTTCGATGGAGAGCCTCGCCTCGATGAGGGCCTGCATCCGGTTGGATTCGTCCGGAATCAGCATGGAGAGAGAATCGTTGAGGGGGCGGTGCAGCCGGTCCACGGCGCGGATGCCGATGCCGTGCTGGATCTCGACGAGTCCCTGGGTTTCCAGCCGTTTGGTCGCTTCGCGCACTACGCTCCGGCTGACGCAGAGTCGCTGGGCCAGCTCCCGTTCGGCGGGCAGCCAGACTTCCCGACCCGTTGCATCGCCGCGGAGCAGGTCGGCCAGCTGGGTGCGTACTTTTTCGACGAGGGAGGGCGGACGGTCGATGGCGGTGACAGACACGGATGGTGGCATATCAGGTGGTCTGACCAGTTGGCAAGTCCGAAGACGGGCGCTGCACGGGGCGGTGACCAAGGCTTGATCGGCCCAGATTTGTGCGGGTCGACAAGCTGGAGCCTGATGCGTATATCAACGTCCCTCATGATCCGCACAATGTTGACTTTTCTGGCGGTCGGTGTGACCGGGGTGCTCTCGGCGCAGGTGCCCGTGTGGGACCTCGGTAAGGACAAGATCCCCGACACACTCAATAAGGGGGCCACCCAGGGAGGGGATGGCAGCGTGACGATCGGCGGCGACCGCTATTTTGGGGTACCCGCGGCGGTCTTCCCAGACCAGAAGAACTTCACGGTGCAGGTGACCGTCTCCTTTGCGCAACCGGCGGAGGACACGAGCCTGAACGTGCTCCTCAAACAGCGCGTCGACGGGGAGGACACCGGCCTGGGTCTCAGTTGTATCTACGGCAAGAGCGACAACTGGAGAGTTTACCGGCCGATCATCAACGGGATGCACATCGGCGGCATCCGCACCAGATTCCAACCCGACACCCCGTATACTTTCACGGTGTCGGTGCGGGACGGGAGCGCCTCGTACTATCTCAACGACGTCCCCGGCAGCAGGCACTTCACGTTGTTGCTGCCCAATGACGAGCCGATGTGGGTGGGAAAAAAATTGCTCCCGCGGGAGAAGCCCTTCGAGTCGGCGACGATCACCGCGCTGAAGGTGTACGGTGCCGACTTCGTCTACAAGTCGCCCAAGGAAAAACCGGCGACAGAACCGCGCGGAGCTATTGCCGGCAAAAACTGGATGATCGACGCTCCAACCGTGGTGGATGGGAAGCGCCCCAAGATCCTCTTCTATGGGGACTCGATCTCCGGTGGTTACCGTCAGCATTTGCTGCCTGCGCTCGAGGGCAGGGTGTATGCCTACCACTGGGTGCATTTTGTCGGCGGGATTGACCCCAAGGTCGACGCCTTGATTCAAAAGGGCGCCGCGGTCGCCGACTTCGACTGTGTCTTCTTCAACAACGGTCTGCATTCCCTCTCCTGGACGCCGGACAAGGCCACCGACGAACAGATAGCGGACACCACCCGTGCCATCGTCCGCGGATTCAAGGCGGGTGCGCCTCGGGCGAAGTTGTTCTGGATCTCTACAACGCCGCACACGGCGCGTCGGAGCGAGGGAGCCAAAGCCGTGGAGGCGCTGGGTGAGAAGAACCCGATTGTACTGCGCATCAACCGGATCGCGGAGGCGGTGATGAGGGAGGAAAAGGTGGAGGTGATCGACGCCTATACCCCGCTGGCCGTCAGGCTGGATCTGGCCGCGGGCGACGAATACCACTGGTCCAGTCCCGCCTACAAAATCATGTCAGACGCAATCGTTGCGAGGACGTTCGAGACGTTGCATCTGGCGGCCCAAGCAAAGTAGTTTGGTCGGGTGACGCGCGCGGGCACGCGCGCTTGCCCGGGATCATTGGCAGGCCATCCGGGACGTGCTGACGGCCCCGCTCATTATCCGCGCTTGAGGCCTACGCAACCGACGGCTTTCGGGTATTCTGTGTGAGCTGCCATGTTCGAGTTTCACCCCCGAATCCTGTTCACCGTCTCCGTCCTACTGTGGTCCGCTGCCGGCGCCCCGGCGTTGGAAGTGTCCTTCAACCGGGACATCCGGCCCATCCTTTCGGAGAACTGTTTCTACTGCCACGGACAGGACGGCAACAAACGCAAGGGGGGCTTAAGGCTGGATAACCGCGAGGCGGCGTTGCAATCGGGCGAGTCCGGCCAGGTCACGATCATCCCCGGCCAGCCCGAGGCGAGCGCACTGGTTGCCCGGATCTTTTCCACGGATGCCGACGAACAGATGCCGCCCCCGAAATCCAATCGGCACCTGTCCGACGCCCAGCGCGACCTCTTGAAACGCTGGATCGCCGGGGGGGCGAAATATGAAAGCCACTGGGCTTTTGTACCTCCGCAGCGCACGGCACCTCCCGATTGCGAACCCGCCGGCTGGGGCCGCAATCCGATCGACCGCTTCGTCCTCGCCAAACTCAACGGCCGCCAAATCCAGCCCTCGCCCGAAGCCGACCGCGCCACCCTGTTGCGTCGCTTGTCGCTGGACCTGACCGGACTGCCGCCAACCCCGGAGGAAGTCGACGCCTTCCTCGGCGACGCCACCCCCGACGCCTACGAGCGCGTGGTGGAGCGCCTTCTGGCGTCACCCCACTACGGGGAGCGGATGGCGCTGCCTTGGCTCGATGCGGCCCGCTACGCCGACAGCAATGGTTTCCAGCAGGATGGCGACACCTTCCAGTGGGTGTGGCGGGACTGGGTGGTGCGTGCACTCAACGCCGACCTGCCCTTTGACAGGTTCTCAACCGAACAGCTCGCCGGCGACCTCCTGCCCAAACCGGACGACGAGCAACTCATCGCCACCGCCTTCAACCGCAACCATCTCCTCAACGGCGAGGGCGGTTCAATCGCCGAGGAGCAGCGGTTCAACATCCTCTTTGACCGGCTCGATACCACGGCCACCAACTGGCTCGGACTCACGATGGCCTGCGCCCAGTGCCACGATCACAAGTACGATCCGATCACCCAGAGGGATTACTACAGCCTCCTGCACGCCTTCAACCAGGTCTCGGAAAACGGTCTCGCGGGCGGTTCGCGCCGCGCCAAACGGGTTGCCGCGCCGTTTCTCGAACTCCCCTCCGAGGAGCACAAAGCCCGCCTCGCCGAGCTCGAAGCTAAGCGGCGCGAGGCCGAGGAAAACGGCCAGATCAAGGCGAAGAAGGACCTTGCCTTTGCCGCGTGGATGCTCGCCGCCACGCCCGACATGCGGCACCCGCGCCGCAGCGACATCCCGATCCCCGCCAACCTTTCCGCCCTCCTCCGCGTTCCGCAGGACAAGCGCACCGAGGCCCAGAAAAAAGAGCTCCAAACGGGAATGCGAAACCTTTTTGAAGCCGATGTCTGGCCGAAAATCGCCGCGGATGACGCTGCGGCGCAAAAGGCCCGCGAACTCTCCGATGCGGCCGAGGGCTACAAGTTGGACGTTATTCCGCGGGTGATGGTGATGCGCGACGACAAGCCGAGGGACACCTTTGTGCTGGCACGCGGTGAGTACCTGAAGCCGGGTGAGAAGGTCGGTTTCGCCACTCCGGCATTTCTGCCGACCCCGGCGCCGGGAACGCCGCCCAACCGCCTCGGTTTTGCCCGCTGGCTGTTTCAGGACGACCATCCGCTGACGGCCCGCGTGCAGGTCAACCGACTCTGGCAGAACTTTTTCGGTGCGGGACTGGTCAGGTCGCCGGAGGATTTCGGGGTGCAGAGCGAACTGCCGCTGCACCAGCATCTGCTCGACTGGCTTGCGGTGGAATTTCGGGAATCGGGCTGGAGCACCAAGCACCTCGTGCGGCTGATCGTCAAAAGCGCCACCTACCGGCAGTCGAGCCGGGTCACGCCCGCGCTGCTCAAGCAGGATCCGGAAAACCGGCTGTACGCTCGCGGCTCAAGGTTCCGGCTTTCCTCGCTGGTGCTCCGCGACGTCGCTCTCGCGGCGAGCGGTCTGCTGGAACGGCGGATTGGCGGGCCGCCGGTATACCCTTACCAGCCGGAGGCCGTGTGGGAGACCCTCGCCATCACCAAGGAACGGAACTTCGACTATCCGACCTCAAGCGGGGCGGACCTCTACCGGCGCAGCTTGTACACTTTCTGGAGGCGGACCGTCGGTCCGGCCAACATGTTTGACGCCTCCAACCGGCAGACCTGTAAGGTGCGGCAGTCCACCACCAACACCCCGCTGCACGCGCTCACCACTCTCAACGACACGACCTGGGCGGAAGCCGCCCGCGTCCTCGCAGGGCGCGCGATGGAGTCCGCGTCGGAGACCTCCACCCGCCTGACCTACGCTTTCCGCCGCGTCCTCGGGCGGCCGCCGACTCCGGCGGATGCAGCGCTGCTGAGCGGTGCCTACGAGAGGCAACTAGCTATTTATCAGGGTGATACGGCAGCGGCCGAAGCGGTCTGCAAAGTTGGAAACGCACCCGCAGCCGCCTCTACGGACCGCCCGGCGCATGCGGCACTCTCGGCGGTCTGCCTTGCGCTGTTGAATTTGGACGAGGCGCTGAGCCGTGAGTAAATCCCACCTCTGCTTTTTGTTATGAGCAATCCGTTTCTCCTGAATGCGCAGCGCGTGACCCGGCGCCAGATGTTTGGCCAGGCGGCTCACGGGATCGGGGCTGTGGCGCTTACCTCGCTTTTGCAAAACCGCTCCGCGGCCGCGGTCGGGCCTGCCGTGCAGTCCGGCCCTGCGACGGGCGGGCTTCCAACCCTTCCGCATTTCACGCCGAAGGCGAGGCGCGTGGTGTGCTTCTGGCAGGGGGGCGGGCCTTCGCACATCGACCTGTTCGATCCAAAGCCCGAGCTCTCAAAGAGGGCGGGGCAGGACATCCCCGATAGCGTGCGCGGGACCACGCGGCTCTCGACGATGTCGGCCAACTACAGTCGGTGGCCGATCACCCCAGCGATCAAGCCTTTCCAACGTTACGGGAAGTCCGGGCTCGAGTTGAGCTCGATGCTGCCCCACATCGGAAGCATCGCTGACGACATCTGTGTGGTGCGTTCGATGACGACCGAGGCGGTCAACCATGCGCCGGGGGTGACCTTCTTCATGACCGGTGCGCAGGTGCCGGGCCGCCCGAGCATGGGGGCGTGGCTGAACTACGGACTGGGCTGCGAGACGAGCGACCTCCCCGCCTTTGTCGCGATGACCTCTTCCGACAAGGGCAAAACCTGCGGGCAGTTGTTTTATGACTACTACTGGGGCAGCGGTTTTCTGCCGACCCGGTTCCAGGGGGTGCGCTTTCGCAACGCGGGCGATCCGGTGCCGTATCTCGAAAACCCTGCCGGAATGAGCCGGAGCCAGCGCCGGGTCCTGCTGGACGACATCCAGGCAATGAACGCCGCCCACCTGGCCGATTACGGAGACCCCGAGATCGACACCAGGATCCAGCAGTACGAAATGGCCTTCCGGATGCAGGCCAGCGTTCCGGACCTGTTGGATTTTTCGAAGGAACCCAAGCACGTCCTCGCGCGCTATGGTCCGGATGTGCTTGTCAAAGGGACGTTTGCAAACAACTGCCTGATTGCGCGCCGCCTGCTCGAGCGGGGGGTGCGCTTCGTCCAACTCATGCACGCGGGCTGGGACCAGCATGGAAACCTTTTCACCCAACTGGAGGCCCAGTGCGTCGACACCGACGCACCCTCGGCCGCGCTGGTACTGGATTTGAAGGAGCGCGGACTACTGGAGGATTCGCTCGTGCTGTGGGGTGGCGAGTTCGGTCGCACCCCCTTCGGCCAGGGCGACCCTGCCAAACCCAATGGCCGGGATCATTTCGGGCGTTCCTACAGCATGTGGCTCGCCGGCGGAGGAGTCCGGGGCGGGACAGCCTACGGCCAGACCGACGACTTCGGGTGGAACATCACACGCGACGCCGTCCATGTTCACGACATGCAGGCGACGATCCTCCACCTGTGCGGGATCAACCACGAGGCGCTGACCTACCGGTATCAGGGCCGCCAGTTCCGACTCACAGACGTGCACGGGAGCGTGGTGCGCGGGTTGCTGGCCTAGGCGCTGTCCGCGTCAGATGCCGGCCGCCTTGAGCACCGTTTGGTGCACCGCGATGTCGTGCGTCGCGGTCCACTGGAGTTTTTTCTCGCCCCGGATCACTTTCGCCAGATCGATGAACTCGCCCGTGTATCGCCCCTTTGGAACG
This sequence comes from Chthoniobacteraceae bacterium, assembly GCA_044376515.1. Classification (GTDB taxonomy): domain Bacteria; phylum Verrucomicrobiota; class Verrucomicrobiia; order Chthoniobacterales; family Chthoniobacteraceae; genus Chth-196. Next base: position 10,474 of record JBILKV010000132.1, read on the forward strand.
GGCAGGGCGACCGACTGGACGCCCTTTTTCCAGGGACCGTGGTCTTGGGTGAGCGAAAGGGTGGCTTTGCCGGATTCGAGCGGAAGGATTTCCATCGCGCCCCGGGTGCCGGCGACCTGAAAGCGCCTGCGGGGCTGTCCAAAGGGATCGGCGTGGTTGCAACGGATCGTGACGGTGGCCTTTGGGTAGACGAGCACGGCGAGTTGGTTGTCCTTGACGCCGTCCCCGGGCTGGGTGGGTGTGGAAAAGGCGTGCACCTCCGAGGGCGGGCCCATCAGCGTGAGGGCGGCGTCAATGAGGTGGCAGGCCAGTTCAAACATGCCGCCACCGGGCAGGGCACCGATGCCCCGGCGGGTAGCCGGTTCGGCGAGTTTGCCCATCATCGCGTCGATCTCGAGGATGTCGCCCAGCCACCCTTCCCGCTGGGCTTGGAACAAGAGCTCGAACGCTGGATTGTAACGGAGCATGTAGCCCATCTGCACGGTCAGGCCGAGGGACTCCGCCTCGCGGCGCATCGCCGCGAACTCGGAGTGCTCGAAGGCGCCGGGCTTGTCCAGATGCACATGTTTTCCGGCGCGGAGCATGCGGAGCGCTGCGGCGCACGACTCGCTCATGGCGGTCTCCACCAGCACCGCGCTCAGGCCGGGCTGCGCGAGCAACTCCGGCTCCGTCATCCGCGGGACGCCCTCGTAAGCGCCGCTGCGGACGCCCTCTGCGCCCGTAACCCCCACAACTTCGTAGAGGTCGGGCAGGTTGCGAACCGCCTCCATCTTGCCGGAAGCGTGAGCATGGCCCACACCGATCTGGCCGACACGGATACGCGGAGTTTGGGCGAACAGTGGAGCGGCAGCCCCTGCGAGGACCGAGCGGATGAATTGGCGGCGTGGAAACATGGGGTGGAGGGGTGGGGCTGGAGTGTGGCGGGCTTGGAGCGCTGGTGGAAGACCGGAGGTCCTCCGGGAGGCGGTGTGGTTCTGCATCTGGTTCAAGCGGCGCGCCGCTTTCCGCAGGGAACGGTTTGCCTTTGCAGGCCCGTTGGGGTGATGTTGGGTAAACCACCCGTATGCGAAGCGCGCTCATTTTCACCTGTTTCCTCTTCTCGCACCTTCCCCTGTTGCCGGCACAGGCTCCCGCTGCCCAGGAAGCCGTCCCCGCCGCGGCCCCTGTTCCCGCGCCGGTTCCTGCCCCGGAGGCACAACCGGAAGCCACGGCTCCGGGGGGGGCGCCCGTCGGCGTCGCCAGCGCCGCAGCGCCGGCGGCGGAAGCGCTCCCCCAAACCGCCGCGCCCCTCAAGGTCTCCTATTCCTCCTGCACGGTGGAGGGGCAGTACCTCGCGATGACTTTCGACGACGGGCCGCACCCCCAGCACACGCCGCGTCTTTTGGACATGCTCAAACAGCGGGGCATCAAGGCCACCTTCTTTCTGGTCGGACAGAACGCCGCCCAGTACCCCGAAATCCTCAAACGCATGGCGGCGGAAGGCCACGAACTCGCCAACCATTCCTACACGCACCCGATGCTCAATCCGCTGG
>JBILKV010000133.1:0-11958 GCA_044376515.1 Chthoniobacteraceae bacterium
AAGATACTGCAGCCGAGAATCTCTCGAAAATGCCGGGGCATTTAAGTTTTAGTGGAGATCGACTTAAATTGTCCGATAATGCATCAAGAGTCCTTGCTTCTCACCAAGGGAAGTTAACTCTTTATGGCGATTACGCGGACTTCTCGCCTGCTGTTCGGAGGGTTGCCCGCGAGCATCGCAACATTGACTGCCACACGTTATCTCAAGATCTTGATGTCTGACAGATAAAGTTTCGCACAACCTCTGGCTCAGCCTTTAACAGCGATCCCTCCTGTCGAAAAGCCGGTGATCGGGTTCACCAGCCAGTTAAGTACACAGAGTCTCTAGGAAACGGCATTTCTAAACTCCGCTCACAATGGTTTTAGGCGCCACTTTGGGCGCAAAAAACAAGTGTATCCGACTGCCAGTCGAGAGCACGCAGATGAACACCCCCAGTCAGTCCGGTAGGGTTGGCACCTTGGGCGTGTCCGGCCAACTCAATAGCTAAGGCGACTGAATGTGCTCACGGAAAGCGATTCTTGATCAAGGAGGGTCGCCAAATCTTTTCCTCTCTGCGAGAGACGAGACTCGAACAGACTAGAATCCTCAAAAACAATTAAAACTTCGCCACTCGGAACATCACCTCCACTGTCCCTCCAAGAATTAAAGTAGTAGAAGTCTACATATGCTGGCAAACCAGCGAATTCATTCACACCTGCCAGGGTTTCCCACACTAACAACAATTCTTCTTCATTATCTAAAAGTCCTCCATCTCCGGCGTCACCGGCGCATTTTTGGAAAACAGCTCTCAACCATTCCTCCAACTGACTCGCCCGCTTAATTTCCTGCAGTCGATCAGTCATAAATCTTGAGGAAATATTAACAAGGCGGTCTCCAGTGTAATTGTCAAGGAAATGCTTGTGCAGTTTCTCTTTCACTTGAATTGCCGTACTCAGGCAAGAATTCGGAGAAAGTTTAGGCATCAACTTTGAAAGTACCTCGTCAAGAGTGAACACAACACCTTTGCATGACACTATTTCATGGCCCATAATTTTTACGTTTAAATTAATTGAATTATTTTTGATGTGAAAATTAATTAGAGAAGCGTTTTCTAAATTTGATGTCATTCATCTTGATACACCCACTCTCGCCATGCTTCGTAGATCATCACCATTGCTAGTGTATCCAGCTCGCAGTAGCGCAGGAGCGCCCTTCGAATTTCCTGCCGCTCCAATTCAACCATCTCTTCGAACTGCATCCTGACGTACGCGGTCATCGCCGCCCCGCCGTCCCGCATCTCATCCCCCTCGCTCAGACGCTCGAGATCCCGGTCTGATATATCCGAAAACATCTTCGGAAGAAGTTTGTAAGGGTCTTTCACTCGGCCCTCTTCCATCTGGATCCAAGCAATGAGATCCATGTTCAAGCTCGGGATGGGGCAACCGCGGCCGTAGATTGGGAAAGAATATTTCTGCTTCAAAAAGACGGATTCATTCAGCACGGCGGGCAGTACCTGCTTGATTGAGTTGGATCCATTCGTGAACGGGGAGTAGTAATACCGTTTCCCCAGTGCGCACAGATCAACCATCGCCCGATCCCCTCTCCACTTTTCTACGCTTTTCTGGGGGGCGACTGTTATCGAGCGGATAAACTGGCTCAGAGCTGCCCGATCACCCGGCGGGACTGGGGCCTCCGACAACTGACGATCGATTTCAACTAGAGTCGAATTCTCATGCGTGGCGTAACAAAAAATCGAACCCGCATCACCTTCCAATTCATTTTTGAGCGCGCGGACAAACTCATAATTGGGAAAGACCCCGCGCTCGGTGTTTAAATACTGCCCGATATGCTCGATGCTCCCATCCCTCCTCACAATGTGATGTGAGAATTGAAAGGCGACCATCTCATACGGGCGGCGGCCCAAGTTGAAGGGAATCGCCACGCGAGTAGTTTCAAAGTCTATGAAGTGCAGTGGAAACACCCACTGCTGCATCTCGCGCCTAAGGCCCGCTTTATCTACCCAAGGGGCCTGGTCTCCTCTTTGGGCTTTCTCCACCTGCAACCATTGACGCTCGGTCCGCGCAAGACCTGGCTTGCCGTCTGACTTGGGTCGGATATCCGCTTCGGCCACATCTGCCATGGCGACGCGGTTTTCATCGATCAATGCGTCCTTGCCCCGGAAATCCCATATGTTCAGGATATTAGGAACTTCAAAATCCTTGTCCTCCCACCGGAATGCCTGCCTCCAGCACTCCTCAAACCCGCTTTTCAACCCTAGGGCTTTCTCCTCGGGGCTCGCTTTGAATTCGCAGTGCGCGCAAGCCGTTGAGGGCCGGCAAACAATCTTTTCATCCCGTCGATAGTAATCCGAAAGCCACTCAATCCGCTCTGCGAAAGTGATTGGTCCGATCGACACGCGGAGCGGTTCTTGTTCGATCGTTCGACAGGCCTCGTCTACGTTCACCCGACAGAGAATCCGGTCGTTCTGTTCGTCCGGAGTCAGGGGTGCTGTCATCTCTGCCCGCTTGCGGGGCTTTTCTCCGGGTTTGCCTTTTTCGCTGACCATGCGAAATCTCTGGTGCAAACCATCCGTTGGGCACTTCGCGGCCTTGTCCGCCAACATCAGCGAAGCGGATACCTCGAGTTCAGGAAACGCTCGCATGAGCACCCACCGCTGAAATGCCACATCTTGAAGATACGGTTTCCAGTCTGAATCAAGTTTGCCTTTCGCGCCGAAGAAATCGCCATCCGACTCCGCGTCATACGACTTTGCTTTTACTTCGATCAACTCAAGGCGATCGCCTTTCTTCACAAGAATGTCAGCGCGAATGAACAGGCTACCCCATTCAACAGCTGCCTCGAAAATGATGGCGTCTTTCTGCCTTAGGTAATGGTTGGTCTGGGCCAGTGCCTCGGAGTAGTCCAAGGTCTCGATCATCTTGCCCTCTGGAAAATATGCCTTAGCCAGTTCGCCTACTTGGAAGCCGCCCTCGGCCAAAGCCGCGAGGAATGCATCCTGCAACTTCTTGTCGGCATAAACCGTCTTCTTGTTGGTGTAAAAGAGCTTGGCGGGACACTCCATGCCCAGCTTGAAACGGGTCTTTGTGAGGTAACGAGGGGCGGTTGAGTTCATGATTTAAGTCGCTCGACACCCTTCGCCAGTTCGTGCCTGATCCCGTAACGCTTTTTCGGTAAGTTGCGCACTCGGGAGAAAGGTCGGGCAGGCGGCGGGTGGTGGGGCGTGGGACTCATGCTGAGGTAGATTCTGCCGATCTCCCAAAATTCGATTAATTGACGAACGTGAACGCATCCAACTCCGCGAAGAAATTCTTGAGGCGGTCTAAATTGAAGGCTATACTCAAGGTGCAGGTTACATGATTCACTTGCCTATCAAATAAAAAAATTTGAGAAAGAAATTGGATCAGACCGCTTGCTACCCGATTCCCTCATTTTCCAAATTGCCGCCCATGGAGGCCGTTCCAGTGCCCCCTGAAGAAAGACAAATAATCATCGAAGCACTCACACTCGAAGAACTCGAATACATTGCGCGCAATCCGGAGGAGGGGATGTCCATGGTGGGGGTTTTTGCGAGCGGAGGATGGGCCAATGCTTCCAATGAAGTGTTGCGGAAGGCGTTTCAGGAAATCCAAGGTCTTTGAGCGGGAGTTTTCATGCTCTACCCAAGCGATGCATCTCACCGCTCTTGGGGTTCCAGGCGCGTCTGCTCCGCCGGAATCCGTTCGGCTTACCTCACTCCAATGCCGATTGCTTCACTTCCGATTTTTTTTTGTGAGAATCAGGGAGTTGTAGGTGTCGACCTCGGCCTGAGCCAATGCCTCGGCTGCTGACTTGCTCAGGCTTTCTAGCCCCCGAAGAACCAGTTTTCCCTCGTGCTGAGCTAACGCGAGCGCGACCGTATCGCTCACGCTTCTAAGGCCGGAGAGCCAAAGAATCCCCTTGTGACTGGCCAGCGCCTTGGCAGATTCATCGCTCAGCGTTTCTAAACCGTTGAGCCAAAGTATTCTATTGTACTGCGCTAATGCCTGTGCGGCCGCATCGCTCAAACTCGTAAGACCACTAAGGTCGAGTTTTCCTTTGTGTCCGGCCAACGTTCGGGCAGCTGCATCGCTCAAACTCGAGAGGCTACTGAGGTCGAGGTTTCCGTCGTGCTGGGCCAACGCCTGCGCAGCCGCATCGCTCAAACTGGTTAGCCCTCCGAGATACAGGTTTCCCCTATGCTGCGCCAACGCCTGAGCAGCTGCGTCGCTCAAACTGGTTAGCCCTCCGAGATCCAAGTTTCCCCTGTGCTGGGCCAACGCCCGAGCAGCTGCATCGCTCAGGCTTGCAAGCCCGGAGAGGCCAAGATCTCCCTCATACTGCGCAAAGGCTTCAGCGGCCGCATCGCTTAGATGATCAATGTAGAGGGGAATCTGCTTGCGATGGGCCACCAATGTCCTTGCGGCAGGTGCGCTAAGCTCAGCGAGTTGGACAAAGTTTACATTGTTGAGAACCAATTGACCTATCGCAGGACCGAGACCCGCAATCTCCAGCAACAAAGAAATATTGGAATTGCCTGCGGCTTTTGCCAAATCACGGATTCGCGTTTTTACGAGCAGCGAAAGCCACGTGCGCTCATCATTTAAATCCATTGTACGAACCATTTCCACTGCCAAAGGGAAGCTTCCGTGGTTCTTGGATTTTATGAGTTTTTTTATTCCATCCAAACTGACCCCTGATTTTACCACAGCCTGAGGACCAACCGCAGATTCTTGATCCGCCAACCACAGCCATTCGACCGACTTGTCGCGAAGCAACTCGGCTGCCTCCGGGCTGATGTAAAATCCAATCTTGAGTGCAGCTGTCTTGTGCTCATCGTCCAGTTTTCTGAGGAACCAATCGGAGATCCTCGGAGGCAACCACCAACTTGCAAAACTGACTAGGCATCGCTCATGGTCACGGCCCCGCATTGGGTTACGCGGTGGGCTTGGAAATAAGATCCGACCATTTAACCACTCCTCGGGTGCCTGTAAATCGCCTGACCTTATTTTTGCCTGTACCCATGTTTTTCGAAACGCCAAAACCTTCTTCTTGATCGTTGAATTGGCCGTAAACGAACAACCATTGTATTGGGCTAATTCCATTGGTAAGAAATTGCTTTTTGCTCGGTTTCCGCAGCCCGCGCGCGCGGCATCGTCGCGGGGCGCGCTAAAGGGAGAATTGCTTTTGAGGGTCCAGAACATGGGGCGATTTTTCCCTTGGCTGACCGTGTTCGAAGACAACTCTTAGGCCATTGTTAGCGGGGGTACGGTTTCTCCTCCCACCCAATGAGCATTTGCCTTCCCTCGTGCCGCCAAAACTCCCAGTTCCACTAGAAATTTGGGCGGGCGGCTTTCTTCCCTTGTCAGAACCGAAAATAAACAGGGGTCTGCACAAGAAATCAGTCGGTGAACACGTTGTCGTAGTCTGGGAACGGATTCCGGGATTGTGGATCGTCAGCTTCCCAGTGCTTGGGAATGACAGCGGGCGGCCCCCTTGAGGGCAGGAACGCCGGGAGTCCGCTCCACAGATTAAGGTGACGTAGGATTTTCTCGATCACCTTCCTCTGATCAATCACCGCAAGCACCCGCATCCGGTGCTGGCAATGCGGGCAAATTAGAGGGTCGGTGTGCCAAACTTTGAGAATGACGTCCCGCCATTTTTTGGAAGGCAGTTTCGCAGGCGGCGGCGGCGTGCACGGCGGACGCAACGGATCCGCCGGAAAACCCCCGTTTTGGACGCGATGCCGTTGGCCTCGCATTTTGTTCGAGTACCAACCGTAATACCGGATCATCTGCGCGCCCTTGTCGGGAATGTGCTGGGTGATCGTCGCCAGAAAGTCCGGTCCCGTAAAAATCTCGTAGTTGCGGTTGATCTTCGGATTCAATTTGGAGCGGTAGATGACCTTCTCCCCCCCGGAGTGGAGCGTCATTTTGGCGACCGAAAACGGGTTGCGCAGAATATATTGGACCAGTTGTTCGAGGACGGCCTTGTTTTCGGGCGGAATGCTTTCGCCTTGATGCACGTTGAAGCCGCTGTGTTTCCACGAATGCAGAAGACGGACGCGGTCATGGGGGAGCAGATCGAGGTCGACCAGAAGCTGGATCACATGGGCGCGGAAGATTTCCTCCAAAGGCTTGATGGGAAGCTCAGGGAGGGGATGGAACAGGCCGTCCCGTGTGAATAGGCCGTCGGCAACAAGCGCATGGATATGGGGATGAAAATCGAGGTATTCGCCAAAGGTGTGGAGGGTGAGAATGATGGCTGGATGCGCTTTGGATTTGCCGAGCGCGGAGCGCAGATAAAGGGTGAGGCTCTGATGGGCTACGGTGCAAAGATGCTTGAGGAGAGGACGATGTCTCTGGAAATAGGCGCGGAGCATCTTCGGCAGCGCGAGGACGTAGTGCTTGTGGGGGACTGCGGCAAGGACGCGGGATACGAGGAATTCGGCGCAGGTCTGGACGTTTTTCTGGTGGCAGGACGGGCAGAACCAGCGGGATTTGCAGGAGAAGGCGAGGAGTGCGTTGAGGCCGCAGTGGTCACAGCTGATGCGGGCGAAACCGCGTTCGAGGGTGCCGCAGTGGAGGAATTTGTCGACGACCTGTGGGATGGTGGGACGCAGTGGCCCGTAACGGGGCTGATAGTCGTCCGGGTAACGAGCGAGGAAGCTGGAAAAGTGGCGGTGGGTGCACTGCCAGAGGGGCGATTTGCGGGGATTGCGTGCCCGGTAGATGTTCATGCTCCCGAGACGGAATCGAATTCAAACATGCCCTCACTTTGGGACACGCGACATCAGTCTACGTTACAAGCGGGTGCGTTTGATCCCGCCCCACGAATCTCGGCAAGGGAGAGCAGCAAATTGGTGTGGAGGGCCCCGACCGGGACGCTGCCCCTTGGCAAAAGTATGAATCATACCAATTTTCGTCGGTGCTGTTCCCGCCCAGCCCGCTGCGTTCGTAAAATTCGTTTAGTTCGAACGCTCACGACGCGCCCCATGCGACGGCTTCCCAGGACACTGCTTTTTGCCTGTCCACTCCGGATGTTTCGTGGCGTCCGTAATCCCACCTTAGAGCCTCTGAGCGCTTCAGGAATTGCGCCCTGATCTCTCTTCCCCACGGCGCACTTGTGCAATTTGGGCTGCTCTGGGATGTTGAAGGCATGCCGAACGGGGTAACCATTCCTTCTGACAATCTGGATTTCGCTTGGGACCGTCCCGAGACGGCCGACTCCTTAAGGGAACGTTTGCTCAAGAGTTCCCGGTCGGAATGGCTGAGGCTTGCTGCATGGATCCTGCGCGAGGCTCGGGTTGAAGAGGTTTGGCAGTTTTTGACCCTTCGGGAGGTGGCGGACGCCTTCCCGCATCTCTGTGGGAAACTCGGCCACCGGCGGTCGGTTTGGGAGCACCTGCTTCGAGCGGCACATGAGCTGGGAAGACTCTAAGTCCTGCACTCCGCTGAAGCGGGACTTTTTGCGGGAATGGTTTGCTCAGGAGCAGCGCTTTTTCCTCACGGGCGGAAGTGCGCTTGGGCTTTTTTATCTGGATCACCGACGGTCCTATGATCTGGACCTTTTCACCACAGAGACAGTGGAAGCCAAGGAGGTCCAGAACTTGATCCTCCGGGTCTCTGCGAAAATTGCAGCCCATTGCACGGGGGTGCGATCGTCACCCGATTTTCACCGCTTCAAGCTCACCCGGGGAGACGAGCGCGAGATCATTGATGTGGTGGTGGATCGGGCGCCCCAGGTGGATGCTCTAAAGGCCTCCGTGGATGGCATACGGGTGGATACGCTGCGGGAAATTCTCGCCAACAAACTGAGCACCATGGTGAGCCGGTCCGAGTTGAAGGATTTGGTGGACCTCTACTTTTTGGAGATGTCCGGATGCGACCTGCTCGCGGCGATTCCTGATGCGAGGGCCAAGGATGCTGGTTGGGAGCCTGCCGTGGTTTCGATGCTGCTGGATGAAATGCATGTGGAGGTACCGCCTGAGTGGCTGATTCGCGAGGTTTCGGTGGCCGAGTTAGAGGCCTTTATCCGGAAGCTTCGTCTTGGTCTGGCGGAACGGGCCCTGCCGTCCGCTTAAACATCAGCGCGTACCAAACTGCAGGGCACCGCGCCAGACCCCGGCGCAGCATTGTTTCGTCGCAAGGGTACGAATTTTACGAATTTCCGTCTCTCCCACACCCGGGCGCTTCAGAAGACGCAAATGACACCTGCAACCTGTCGCTGAAAGAACATGAACACTGACCCCTAGTTTCCCTTGCTTTCGCAGCTATTGCCCCGGCCGTTTCCGGTTTACATAGTCAATCGCATCTTGCACGAACGCCTCTAGGCCCGCGGTCATTTCAGGATGGGGACTGAAGCAGATGACTCGCCCCTGTCCAAAGCGGCCCCGGGCGATCGCGGTGGTCCCAATCATCACGCCTTCGGGCGCGCCGTTCTTGGCGATCTCCGTCTTAAAGTTCGCCATCTCCTCATAGTCTTCGATTTCCGGACGGTTGGCCGGGGCCAGCAACGGTCCTTGGGCGTAGTGGATCGGGAATTTTTGGTTCGTCGTGCGCAGGAGCTCGCGGCCTGCGGGAGTCAGCTCGATGTCCACGGTTCCGATGCCTCGATTCCAGTGCTTGGTATCGATGACCCTTGCATCGAGAAGGTTGAGCGACCAGGGGTAGTGCGCTGAGGCGAGATAGGCACCGGCGCAGATGCCAATGAAGCCGCCACCTTCACGGACAAACCCGCGAATTTCCTCCCGTCCGAGCTCGTCGAGATTCCGCCCCTGTTCGCCGCCACTGCCGCCCGGATGCATCAAGATATCGAGGCCGGCAAGCCCGCCGGAACGGATTTGTTCGGCGGTCAGCTTTGTCATGGAAACCTGATCAAACTTGCTCAGCGCGCGAAGGAGATCGTTCGCGCTTGGGCCGGCTCCTTTGTCGAGATAGACGCCGACTGCGATCTTTCCTATTCGCTTCGACGTATCGGTTGCCTGCGGCTTTTTTTCTTCGGCGGGGAGGTAGCTTTTTGCGAAAGCGGCGATGGCGTTGGCCAGCTTTTCAGCACCGTCTCCGATGGCTTTGGAGTCGCGATATTTCGTTCCGAGTTCCAGTTGAATGGCGTCGATGGTTCCGCCGGAACTGCTGCCGTGAATCCCGACGGTGTGGCCGCCAGAGTAGTTGGGTTCCTCGGGGTCGCTCGAACCAACTTCGGGAAACACCGCGAAGCCCTGCTTGGCCAGTTGTCCAAAAAGGCTCGTCTCGCCATACACCGCCTCACGTCCGGATTGCTTGAGCAGATGAGTGACCGTCTTGCCGTTCTGTGTGCCACGAAACACGACGCCCGGCTGCGCGGCCTGCCCGTGAATATCGAGCACGACACCGCGTCCCCATCGCGCGGTTACTTCCTTGCAAGCCGCGGCGACCGCCGCATGGTAGGCGTCGTAGGTCGCCTTTGCCTCCGGCGATTCGAAGGCATCCTGCGGGCGTCGATTGGCGTCGATGTATTTCCGGTGGAAGCGCGCAATCACCACGTAGGGCCGTTTGCCCAGCTTTTGCTCCAGAGCATCGGCCAGTTTCTCGGTAAGAATATCCGTGTTCGTATCGGCTCTGGGATTGAATCTGGTTGCCCCATCGCCCTTGCGCTCAGGCACGCCGGGGATCGCCGCGCTTCCCCCGTGCGGTGCGGTAAGGATGATCGGCAGCCCGCCGGCAGTGACCGTAAATGCGACCTTCTTGTTCGAAGCGTCACCTACACTGGAGTCAGCGCTGATGGGAACCGGATCTGCCGCGGGCGCGGCAGCCATCATGGACCCGGCCATCAATGCGGCGAGTAAAATTCCCGGAAGGCGGGGCGGAAGTATTGTTTGCATTGGAGTGGTGTCGACTACCGATAGTTTTTGTCAGAATTCTGTCGAGTAGTTCTACCAAAAGCGGCTCGCGGTTCCGGGAAGCGTCGCTCATCCTCGCGCCGATGCTTGGCTACCTTTCGCACGAGCTGCGGCACTGCATCGAAGTTCCCAAATGATAATGAAATGATGGGCATTCGCTTTTCGCCCCGTTTCCGCAGCTCGCGCGCGCGGTATCGTCGCGGGGCACGCTAAGAGGAGAATTGCTTTGCAGGGCACGGAACATGTTGCTGCTAGCACATTTCCCGCCAGCATTCCGAGCAGAAACACAGGAATTGTTGCTCTCGGGCCGAAGATGGGGCTGAGAGCCTCGATTGTTGCAATATTATGATGAGCCGCGGAGAGAGTGAACAAAGCGTGCGGCACTGTACACCGTGTCAACTGCGGAGGTTGTTTTTAACAATCCTTAGAATTTTCACCTCAAAAATCGGGCTGACCCACACCATTCGTGTCGGGTGATCAAAATGGGGGTGACCGCCTATCCACGGATCGGATCGCCAACCACTCTGCAGCCTAGGCGGGGTACCGGATCAGCCGCACACCTACGCTCCCGAACCGATCCGGCTACAAGGTACGAATTTTACGAATTTCCGTCCGCCCCTCCGGCACCCGCCTCGCCCTGTTCGTAAAATTCGTTCATTGCAAACGGGGACGACGCCACCCATGCGACGCTTTCCCGGGACTCGCCTTCCCTCGGAATCTTCCGCGCGAGCCCCATCTCCTCCAGACGCACAAGCGCCGCCGCGATCCGCTCCCCAGACTGGTTCCGCTGAAAGATGTCGCCATGGATCTGCGTCCGGGAAAGTCCCTGCACTCCAGAGGCCTTCAAGCCCGCTGCCAACTTGTCCAAGAGCGGGTCGCCGAGTCGCTCCCCAAACGCGTACCGGGCGGACTCCCCGCAGTACTCCCACACCGCCAGCGCCGCTTGCAGGTGCGCCTCCCGTATCACCGGCGAGCAGTCCAGCACGGCGAACAACACCGATAACCGCACCACCTGCGCCTCGCCACGGTTGGTTGCGCCACCCAGCAGTCCTCCGGGATCCGAGCCCAGACGCTCATACGCCTTCGCCCACAGGGCCTCTGCAGCCTCATCCCGCCGCATGGGCCCCAGTTTGCGGCCAAACACGAGCGCCTCCCGCAGTGAATGCATCTCCTCATTGAGGTACCCTACGGGTAGCGGCACATTGTGGGGGATAAACTTGCATCGCGCCGCATAGCACCACAGAAACCGGTTGGCAAAGCCGTTGAACATCTCCGCTGTGTCCCGGATCTCGCGCTGCAACTCCTCGTTGGTAATGTGCGCCACAACCGAGACGTGCGCGCCAGTGGCCTTGAGCGGATTTTGTTTGGTCATGTTCCCCAAGGCGCGCCCGTCCCATGCGTTGCGCAAGATCCCGGAAAGCGTGTTGCCATCCCGTCGCATCACCCGCAAGACCTGAGCAAACTCGCCTTCGAACACCAGGAGCCGCTTGTCCCGTACCCCCTCCACGATCTCGTTGTTCTTCCCCTGCGAATCATCCCTGACCGCATGAATGAGCCCCTCGCCGCTGGAAAGACCACTGAGCACCCGGGTTTTAAGCCATTCGTAATCTACCTGAGACATAATTGCTTCGACCCGGCCCCAACTCACCCCCTTGCGTGCCTTGGAGCTCTTGCCCACCAAGGCCAGGAAGAGGTTCGCGCTGTGGCGGTCGTTCTCGACCTCAAAGTACGCGCTTCCGCCCAGGGCCGAGCCGAGAGCGGCCAAAAGCTGCATGCAGAGCGACGCAGGGTTCGCTTCGCTGTACGGCTCCAGTTTTCGGATGATCACGCCGACAACTCCGTAAAGCGCCGCTGCAGGTAGCTTTGGGGGCGTTAAAGAGTTCGCCGCTAGTGGCCTCCACAATCCTTCCGGCTCTTTGTACGCGGAATGGAATGCGCTTCCCTCGGAAGCAGCGTTGGGGAACCGGCCGTCGAACTGAGTGATTCGAGAGATGCGAGCTGCGCCCGTTGCAGGCTCGGTCGTGTTTGTTTGTGGGAGAGTGTTCATGAAAGAAGCTGTGCGA
>JBILKV010000307.1:0-3852 GCA_044376515.1 Chthoniobacteraceae bacterium
AGCGATGGGGACCCCGTGAATTAATCGGTCCGCCTTGTTGAGAAAAGCGGCGCGGATTTTCGCCAAATCTGACGCCCCGCAAGGGGCATTTCTCTTTCAGCCCATGGCAACGCCATGGGAAAACCGTCCCCAAAAAAGAATACGCCCTGAAAGGGCACACTCACCTGCCCGGTCCATCCCAAAGCGTGGATTCCTCATGGGGCGCCCTTTCAGGGCTTCATGTTTGATAACGGATCAAACCCACGGCGTTGCCATGGGCTGCGAGTGGCCTGCTCCTTCGGGGCGGAAAAACTCCGGTTATCATTGAGAGTTGGTATCAGTCCGCAAACGGGAGGTCCGGTTGGAAAACCCTGACAAGATTGAATCGTTTGTCGTACCGGCCGCCGCAGTGGGTCTGGCAGCATTTCAGACAGGCGGCGGGCCTCCGGAAGAGACGGACGCGCTCGACCTTCGCCGCGCAGGCGGGACACTGGTACACCAAGCGGCGGGTCATTTTGCGCCGGGGCAGGGGCAAATCATGGCAGCGGGACTCGTTTTCGAGGCCGAGGTCGGCGCAGGCCCTGCGCCATTCGGGGCCGTGCGGTGAAATGCGCCGTCGCCCGCAGCGTTCGTGGGCGATGAGGTGGGCGAGTTCGTGCAGCAGGGTCCGCTCCACCTCGGGCCATCCAAAACCCGCCAGTTTGGGATTCAGGACGATTTGGGAGCGGTTTGGGTAGGCCAGCCCGGCGGTACTCCGCATTCTGGAATTCCAGCGGACCGAAAGTTTCCCCGCAAGCGACGCCATGCCGAGGCGCTCGAGGGCAGAGCGTGCATACTTGAGCAGGGGGAGAGCGTCACCGGCGGGACCGGCCTGCGGGGTTGCCGCGGGGTTGCCCCCGGAAATTTCCGAAACCGCGCTGATGCGTTTTTGAAGGGAAGAGGGAGTTATTCTCGGAGACGGTTCCATACGCGTTCTACTGTTGCACTGGCAGCCTCGACGGTCTCGAGAGTGGTGCTGCGTCCCATGGAGAATCGAATCGAACTGCCGGCGCGAGCGGGGGACCGGCCCATCGCCTGCAGCACGTGGGAGGGTTGCATCGAGCCCACCATGCACGCCGAACCGCTCGAGGCCCCCACCCCCTCCATGTCCAGCGCCATCAGTAATGTTTCCGCGTCGGAACCCGGGAAGGTCACGTTGGTGGTGTTCCAGAGACGGCGCGCCCGCGTCCCGTTGAACTCCACTCCCGGGCAGTGTGCTGCGATCCGCGTTTCGAGGAGGTTCCGGAGCGGTTCAATCCGCGCTGCGTCGGTCTCCATGCGTTCCAGCGCCAACCGGGCGGCGGCTGCCATTCCCGCAATCCCTGCGGCATTCTCTGTGCCGGGCCGCCGTTGGGACTCTTGCGCCCCCCCCAGTTGCACGGGCTGGAGTGGAAGGCCGCTCCGGAGGTAGAGCAGCCCGACCCCCTTGGGTCCGTAAAACTTGTGAGCCGCGATGCTCAATGCGTCGAAGAGGGACAGGTCGAGCGCTTCCTTGCCGAAAGACTGGACACCGTCGCAATGGAACAAAACTCCCGCGCTGCGGCACACCTCGCTGAGCGCCGCCACGGGGTGGCAGACGCCGGTTTCATTGTTGGCGCTCATCAGGGACACCAGCGTCGTGTCGGGGCGTAGTGCCTGCCGCAGGCTTTCCGGTGCGAGGGTTCCCTCCGAATCCACCTCCAGCCGGGTGACGGAGTACCCCTCGTGCGACTCCAAATACTCAAATGCGTGGAGCACGGCGTGATGTTCCGTCCGGCAGGTGACCAGATGGCGTCCCTTGGAGGCGTGCGCCCGGGCGAGTCCGAGGATGGCAAGGTTGTCGGATTCGGTTCCTGAACCGGTGAAGATGATCTCGTGGGGGCGGCATCCCAGCAGGCTGGCGAGGGTGTCCCTTGCGGAGTCGATGACCGCCCGGCTCTGGCGGCCGGCGTGGTGGCTGGAAGAGGGATTGCCGTGGCACTCGCGCAGACAGGAAACCATCGCTTCAAGTGCCGACTCATCGAGGGGAGTGGTGGCGTTCGCATCCAGATCGATCATCCCAAACACGGTGCCACCGAGGGACGGGATGCGCCACCGGATTTGGCGTGATTTTCAGGGGCAACACCCTTGCAGAGGGCCTGCCGTCAGCGTTCCCGCGTAATGCGCAGCTGGATCTGACGCTGCAACAGCCACCGGACCGCAAACATATCCATCGTGGCCCGCAGCGCACGGTTCCCAAAGCCGTACTTGCTCACGCCCGCCACGCGGGGCCGGTGGTTAACCGGCAGTTCCGTGATCCGGTAGCCCATGCCTTTGATGAGTGCCGGAATGAAGCGGTGCATGCCGTTGAAGGGGAGCAGGGCTTCCCGGCATTCCGTGCGCAGCACCTTCAACGTGCACCCGGTGTCCCGCACCCCGTCCTTGGTGAAACGCGAACGGACGGCGTTGGCGATCCGGGAGGTAAGCCGTTTGGAAAACGTGTCCTTCCGACTGGCCCGGTAGCCGCAGACCAGGTCGAATCCGCCGGCAAGGGTTTCGAGCATCTTTGGGATGTCGGAGGGGTCGTTTTGGCGGTCCCCGTCCATCAGGATGAGTGTGTCGCCCTGCGCCGCCTGAATACCTGCGTACATTGCGCCGCTCTGGCCGGTGTTGCGCCCCAGTTCCAGCACCCGGATTTCCGCCATTTTTGGGATGCACTCCAGCGTCCGGTCCGTGGATTTGTCGTCCACCAGCACGATTTCATAGGCGCGTCCCTGAAGGACTGCCGCGATTTCGGCGCACAGGGGGGCCACGTTTTCTTCTTCGTTGAAAAGCGGGATGACGACGGAAAGCATGAACGGTACAGGGGAAGGAGGTGGTGCCAGCGTACGGCCGCGGCCGCCGCTGAAACAGGTCAAAAGAGGCGCCCCGCCGGCGGGACGGGCCAAACCCCGGGCGCCGTCAGCGGGTCTACAAAGCGCGGCCGCGGTAGTTGGAACAAAGGAAAATGCGGACCTGCCGCAGTTTGAACCCCAAGTGTTCAACATCCGCGCAGGCAATCATTTCTGTTTTCTCAAAGCCCCCGGTGATGGAGCCGGGAGGGGCGTCCGCCTCGCCGTCGGTGAAAAAGAGGGCGTTTCTGCCGTGGAAAGGGTTGATGCCGCCCTCCTCAGTAAAGAGGGCGTCGGGAGGACGCTGGCCGGGTTTGAGAGCGACAAATTCGTCGTATCTCGGCCACAGGGAGTACTGGTCCTCGATGGCTTGGGATTCCGGGGTGTAGACGGGGGGATGATCGGGCCCGTCCTGTCTGGGGTCCTTGAGGTAAAAGGCGACCTCTGCGGCCAGAGCCCGGCCGTTGGCGATGAGGAACACGGGGGCTCCGAGCTCTTTTTCGGTGGCCGTTCGGGCCCTCTCGACACACTCGGTAAGGGTGCGCCATCCGCGCAGTTTTTTGCTTGGATCGCGCCTGTAGGGGTAGGGGATTCCCGCGTGCCGGATCAGGTCCACGTTCATCACGACGACGCTGAGCACGATGCTGAGCGCCATCCCCACCCCAAGATACTTTCGTACGCGCTCGCTGTGCCGGGCCCTTTCAGTCCAGTCTCCCGCGGCCAGCACCAGAAGCGAGATCATCGCGGGGGCGGTCCAGTTGGCCTCACCCGCCTTTTTGAAGGAGAGAACCAGGTACATCCCGAACAACGGCACGGTGAAAGCCAGCAGAAAGCGCGGTTTGAAGTGGTCCCGAGCGCGCGGGAATTCGCGGACAAGCGTCGCCACCATCGCGATGAAAAAGACCGGGGAGTAGACCACTGCGTGTGCTCCCAAAAAGCTGAAGGGTTCGCCCGGACGGATTTGGAAGCCCGACTGGAGACCGCC
>JBILKV010000308.1:0-3838 GCA_044376515.1 Chthoniobacteraceae bacterium
CGGAGTTTCTCCTCGCTCTCGAAATCAGACTTGGAGCCACACAGCCACGCTGCCGACCGCGATCATTCGCAGGAGTCCGGTCAGGAGGGTGAAGGCGCTGAGGTCGCAAAGACCGACCTGCTCCAGGCGCTGGGGGAGGCAGGAAGCGTTCTGGGGGATCGACTCCACCGGGCCCTCGAAAACTTTCTGGGCAACCGCATGGAGCTTTCCGCGGCCGTGGCGGGTTTCAAAGAAAAGACCGCCTGGGAGGCTGCTGTCCGCGAGATTGTGAGCACCCCGTTTGCTCTGGGTGGAGCGGCCTCCACCACCCTCGAGAACGTTCGCGGGGGGTGCATCACTGAGATGCAGTTCCACCTGCCCGTGGACCGGCTTGAACCGGCGCTCTTGTCGATGGCCCTGGCTCAGGACTCGCTCATTGCCTCCGACCCGGCCCGGTTGCGATGGGCAAAAAGTCTGGCATCGTGGGCTTTCTCGGACTTCACAGGCTTCCTGCAGGGATTCATCGATTTGATCTTTGAACATGAGGGCAGGTGGTACGTCGCCGACTACAAGAGCAACAAACTCAGGGCCTACCATCCCGGAAAACTGGAGGACGCGATGCTGAGTCACCACTACCTGCTGCAGGCTCGCATCTACAACCTTGCCCTGCACAGACATCTGTCCCACCACCTCGACCAGTACGACTACGAGCGCCATTTCGGGGGTGTCGTCTATCTGTTCGTGCGCGGGTTTCCCGACCAGGGAGGGTGGTTCGAAAAGCCGGACCTCGCCTCGGTGGAACGGTTTGGAAACCTTTTCGGAAAACAACCACTGCCGTGATGCAAACTCTCGCCCTTCCGTTGGACTCCGATGGGTTTCAAGAACTGGCTGCAGCCATCTGGAGTCAGGCTTCGCCAGAGGGGGCGTCCACTCCGGACGCCCCGGCATTACTCGAGGTGCTGGCCTCGCTTTTGCGCGAAGCCGCCTCCGGAAACGGATTTATCCGTCTGTCACGACTCAAGGCGACGCCCGCGCTGATTCAGGGATTTGCGCGGCATCCGGAACTCTTCTCCGTGGAAGACGAGTTCCTGATGCTGCCTCGCTACGCCCGGCACACACACCGCATTCGCGCTTTTTTCGCCGCACGGCTTGCCCACCGGGGAGAGCGGTTTTCCGACGCCGAGGTGGCCCGTCACCTTGACGACCTCCTGCCGAGACAAACCGTTTCCGACCAGACGACCGGACGGCTGCTTTTCGACAACGCCCAGCAGCGCCTCGCCATCGCAGCACTCGTAGACGCTCCCGTGGGCGTGCTCACGGGCGGCCCCGGCACGGGCAAAACCACCACCGCCGCCGCCCTGCTAGCGGTGCGCCGGCGCCTGGCCCCGGCGCTGTCAGCGGAAAACATTCTAGTCACTGCCCCAACGGGGAAGGCGGCATGCCGGATCGCTGAGGCCATTGCCAAGGCCAGTTCGCTGCTCAACGGCCTCAGCTCCGAGGAACAGTCCTTCCTTTGTTCGATCCGGTCCATCACCCTGCATCGTGCATTGGAGTGGGGGCCGCTGCCGGCGGAAAAAGGGGGCCCGTTCCAGCGCAGTGCCGTCCGTCCGCTGGCAGCCTCCGTCGTGCTGGTGGACGAGGCCAGCATGGTGGATCTCTCCCTGATGTATGCCCTTCTCAACGCGATTCCCGATGGCGCCTCCCTTTACCTGCTTGGGGACAGCGACCAGCTCGAAAGTGTGGAAGTGGGCGGGATCCTTTCCGAACTGGTTCAGCGGGCCAGTCTCTCCCGTCACTTGGAACCCGCCCTGCGGGACAGACTCCAGGGCCGTCTTGGAATGGACGCCGCCGAGGTGCAGGAACATTTCGAGGCGGGGCTTCCCAAATTGCCCCCAAGCAAGGCGGAGCCCCTGCCCGGTCTCGTGGCCGGCCTTCGATACAGCCGGAGAGCGATGAACGCGCCTTGGATTCTCGACCTGGCGGAGGTGGTCAAGCCCGGCTCCCAGGGTTCTTTGGGTGATTTTCTCCGGTTATTCGAGCGCCCAGAAGACCCGGCACCGGGGGCGCTTGGCTGGCATCGTGAGAATGCAGAATCGCTCCGGGGAACGTTTTGTGCGGGGCACTGGAAACGTTGGGCGGACCAAGCGGCCGGCTGGACTGATCTTCTCGATGATTCCGCGGCTGCGAATGTTCAGAAACGACGAAGTGCGGCGCTCTCCGCGCTTGGAGACTTTCAACTTTTATGCAGCACCAATGCCCAGGTGGAACGGGCGAATCGCGAGGGAGTTGCCCTGCTCCAACCGCAGCGCGTCACCGGGCCTTCACTCCCACACGGGTGTCCCCTCATCATTCTGACCAACCAGCGTTCCCTCGGCCTCAGCAACGGGGACGTGGGCATTGCTTTGGGCACGGCTCTGGGACAGGGAGCCCTTTTCGCACTGTTTCCCTCCGGCGACGGCTTGTCGCGACTGCTCCCGATCGCACAGCTTCCGGCGCATCAGCCCGCCTTCGGTTTGACCATCCACAAGAGTCAGGGCTCCGAGTGGAAGCACATCGCCATCGAGTTGCCTGCCGACCCGGATTCGCGACTGCTCACGCGCAACCTCCTCTACACGGCCATCACCCGCTCCAGTCGGGCGGTCGACTTGTTTGGTCCGGAAGGCTTGATCCTACGTTTGCTTGAGGGCTAACACGGCGCGGCACAGCCCCAAAGACGAAGCCCTTAAAACCCGTCACAGTCCGAGTTGTCATACCAACTCTCAATTATAAACGGAGTTTTTTGCCTGGGGGCGCCCCATGAGGAAGACACGCTTTCGGATGGATCGGGCATGTTAGGGTGTCCAGGGCGTATTCTTTTGGGGACGGTTTTCCCATGGCGTTGCCATGGGCTCAACAAGAAGTGCCCCTGGCGGGGCGTCAGCTTTGGCGAAAATCCGCGCCGGTTTTCTCAACAAGGCGGAACGATTAATTCACGGGGTTCCCATCGCTAATAATCCAGAAAACCCAGATACGTGGTCTAAGGACGCATGCCGAAGACGCGTCTGAGGAATGGAATGTACTGTTCCCAGTCGTACCGCGTCACATCGTGCTTTCCGGCCCTAAGATGGTAGCCGACGTGCCCGCCAACGGGAGAGTTACTCGCGGGTTGCTCGGTTGTTCCGTAGCCCTTTTTCCCAAAAAGAGCAAAGACCGGCTGGGCGTGGACGCCCGCGAGAAACTCGCCTTTTGGATCCGCCCAGCGGTCCTCGTCGGCGCTGGCAATGTACACCGCCCTCGGAGCGGCAAGCGCCACCAGCATGTGGCTGTCCACGGGACACGCAGCCTCGTTTTCGGCGTAAGTGGAGTAGCTCTTGGTAAACCAGTGGGGAAACGTCTTGGTGATGATTGCGGTGGTTTCGCCAATGTTACGGCGCATGAGTGCCGCCCCGCCCTCGCCCGAGTTGTTGGAAATGACCACCCCAAACCGAGAGTCCTGCGCGCCTGCCCAGAGCGATGTTTTGCCCAGACGCGAGTGGCCAATCACCGCAAGCTTCCCGGCGTCAACCGCAGGCTCCTGCTGCAGATAATCCGCCACGCGGCTCAACCCCCACGCCCAAGCGCCGATCGCCCCCCAATCCCCCTCTTTCCACTCGGTGGCTTCCCCTTCGCGGCTCAGGACGGCACGCAGCCCCTCCTTCCAACCGTCATTCCTGTCGGGCTCCACATCGCCGTAGTGGTAGGTCGCAACGGCAACGCCCTCCTGCATCGCCATTTCGAGCTGCCAGCGTTCCTTCTCAGTGCCTCGGGTCTTCTCGGTGGAACGGTTTTCCACGACGCCGTTGTCCTTCCCCGCGCGCATCCAGCGCTTCGAGAGCGGAAG
>JBILKV010000134.1:0-11910 GCA_044376515.1 Chthoniobacteraceae bacterium
CCAGAAATCCGGGTGGGCGAGCTCGAGAGCCCGGGCGCGGGCGAGCAGGGAGCGCATCGGTTCGGTGGCGCTTCCCGTGCCGGTGGGCGGCCAGAGGATCGGGGGATGACACCAGTGGGTGCGCGGCGACACTCCGGTGGTGAGGCAGCGGTGCAGCAGGTCCACGGCACGCTGGGCGGCCTCGCGCGCATCTGTGTGCGGGTTCTGACGGTAGGCCACCATGCAGTCGGCGAGTCGGGCCATCCGCCCGGTAAAATTCGCGTGCAGGTCGAACACTCCGAACACCGGGACGCCCTCCATCCGGGGATGCGCGCGAAGCCTGGACAAAAGCTCGCCCTCCACATCGCGGAAAGTGTCTGTCACCATGGCGCCGTGCAGGACGAGAAACACGGCGTCCAAACCGCCGGGAGAGGATTGTGCGGCAACGAGTACCATCTCCAGCTCACTCCAGAAGTACTCGAGCGCCCCGTCGGTGACGGTCCCCGAGGGCATGGCGCGCAAATCGATGGAGGGAATCACTTTCCATCCGTGCGCCCCTGCCCTCTCGAGCGCACCGCCCATCGGCGAACTGTCGCCCGAGAGGGCGAGCAGGGCGTCACCCCGCGCGGCGGTGAAGTCCCCGAGCGCGGTGGGGGTCTGGACAAACGTGTTTGTCTCGTGGAACAAACCCGCAAACAGGACGCGTTTCGGATCCATCATGAGAGTGGCCACTCCGAGGCGTGTTTGGCGAAAGCTGGCTCCGCGCGGCGAAGGGTTTCGGCAACATCCTCGCCGGTGTGGGCGAGACTCATGAACCAGAGCCCGCGCTCGATCGCCCGAACCCCCTGTTCCAGAAGACAACGCCGCAGGTGCGCCCACCGCGGGGCATCGTGCCGCTGCGCATACTCGCGATACCCGGGAATCGGGCCCTCGGGCGCGCCCTGTTTGAGCATCGTGCTGTGAAACACGAGTCCCGGCCCCTGCGGCCGCAACGGTACACCATGCCGCGCCGCAATCGCGGAAAGCCCTTCCATCAAGGTGCCCCCCAACTGGTTGAGCGAGCTTGGGTGCGCGGATCCGGCCGCAAGGACCCGGTCAAGGCACCAGCGGCTTGCCGCCAGACACAACGGGTTCCCATTGAGGGTCCCGGCGTGCACCACCCGGCCGCCAATCACCGTTTCGAACGCGGCGGCCTTCCCAACCAGCGCCGCAAACGGCACACCGCCGCCAACGGCCTTCCCAAGGATGGTCAGGTCTGGATCCGCCCCGTAGTATCCCTGCGCTCCCGAGGCACCGAACCGGAACCCGGTGATGGTCTCGTCCGCGATCATGAGTGCGCCCTCCGCGTCGCACAGTTCACGGATCGCCGACAACAGGCCCGGTTGCGGTTCGAGACAACCGGTGTTGCAGCAGCACGGTTCAAACACGATCGCCGCGATCTGCCCTTTGAACCGGGCCACCCTCCGCTTGAGATGTTCGATGTCGTTCCAGCGCGCGACGACGAAATGTTCGAGCACTGCGTCGATGACCCCTGCGCTGGGATGAAGCCGTGTGGGTTCGTCGTCGGTGCCCCAGCGGTCGGGGGGAGGCGCAAACCCGACGAGTCCCTCGTCGGCCCAGCCGTGGTAGTGGCCCTCGAATTTGAGGATCAACTTCCTCCCCGTGTGTGCCCGCGCAATCCGGAATGCGGCCGTCACCACCTCGGTGGCAGAGCTGTTAAAGCGCACGCGCTCTGCGGATGGAATCATCCGCTGCAGGCGCTCCGCCACCTCGCATTCCAGTTCGGACTGGGCGGCCCAGTGCACTCCGAGCCGGGCCTGTGTGGCGATGGCGTCCGCCATGCCCTCGGGTGCGTGGCCGTACAGGATGGCCCCCTGTCCGATTTGAAAATCGATGTATTCGTTCCCGTCCACGTCAAAAAGGCGGCTGCCTTTGCCGTGCGAAAAAAACAGGGGGACTGGGACTTCCAACTTGCGGATTCCCGAGTTGACTCCGCCAGCCACTGCATGTTGCGAACGTTCAAACAGGGCGCGGGACTTTGCAAAACGATCTCTGGCGTCGCTCATTTCGCTTTTATTTCTAGCGCGGCGCCGGGCGAAAAACTACTCCCTCTCCAGCCCCAAACTGATACTATTCCGACTGCTCCTTTCCGCCTTTTCCGAGCTCCTCATGCCGCTGCGATCCCACATGAAACCGATACTTGAAAGGATTCCCCAGCACCAGTCGGAGTCTTTTTATTGCGAAGTGGTGACCCCGCAGACGGTACCGACGCCGTGGCATTTCCACCCCGAATGCCAGCTCACGCTGGTGGTCAATTCCGTCGGCAACCGGTTCGTCGGCGACAACGTGGGCAACTTTGCTCCGGGCGACCTGGTGTTTGTCGGTCCCAACCTGCCGCACGTCTGGAACCACCTGGGTCCACAGCGGCGCGGCGCGGAGCCGGTTTTGTCCATTGTGGTCCAATTCAGGGAAGGCTTGTTCGGCTCCGGATTCATGGCGCTTCCCGAGTTGGCACGGGTGCGGCGTCTGGTCCAAAGCGGTGCGGTGGCACTCCACGTCCACGGCGCCACCCGTGACTACGCCGCCGAGCGGATGTTGGAAATTCCGCGCAGCAAGGGGCTCCGCAGGCTGCTTCTGCTCTTGGAAATTCTCGAGCGCCTCTCCCGCTCGCGCGAGGTGCGGCCCATCTCCAGCCCCGCTTTCCGACCCGATCTCAACCTGTTGGACGAAGAGCGGGTGGGAAAGGTGTGTGCCTACATCAACCAGCACTTGCACGTCCCTATTTTCCGGGAAGATCTCGCGCGCCTGGTGAATCTCAGCCCCGACGCCTTTGGCCGTTTCTTCAGGAGCCGCATGGGGAAATCCCTTCCCACCTTCGTCAACGAATTGCGTATCAGCCGCGCGTGCCGCCTCCTTTCCGAAACGGAAACAAGCGTCACCAGAATCTCCCAGGACTGCGGCTTCGAAAACCTTTCAAATTTCAACCGCCAGTTCGCCAGACACACCAGTCGCACCCCGAGCCAATATCGCAAGAGCCTCCTCTCCCCCGAGTCTCCGGCAGCCAAGCCCCGCGCCCGCAACGTCTGAAAAACACAAGTCCGCCCGACTGTGTTCGCCGTTCCCTCCACCCGCCACCAATAACAACCACGTCATCAACTTCTTCTGCGGCTGCCACGAGCCGCAGATGAAACGCCTCGGCGCCGTTCCTAGCCAAGAACACCGCGGACAACCTCGCCCGAAACGTCGGTAAGGCGGTAGTCACGGCCGGCATGGCGGTAGGTCAGCTTTTCGTGGTCGAAGCCGAGCAGATGGAGGAGGGTGGCGTGCAGGTCGTGGACGTGCACCTTGTCCTGCACGGCGCGGAACCCGAACTCGTCAGTGGCCCCGTAGGCAGTGCCACCACGGACTCCGGCCCCGGCCATCCAGACGGTGAATCCCCAGGGATTGTGGTCGCGGCCGTCGGCATTTTCGGTAGTGGGCGTGCGTCCGAATTCGCCGCCCCAAAGCACAAGGGTGTCCTCGAGCATGCCGCGGTTTTTGAGGTCCTCGAGAAGGGCAGCCACCGGGCGGTCGATATCGGCGGAAAGCTTCCGGGTGAGTTCGTTGTGTTTGCTGTGGGTGTCCCAGGGCTGGCCGTTGCCGTAGTAGACTTGGACGAAGCGCACTCCACGCTCCGCGAGCCGGCGCGCCAGGAGGCATCCGTTGGAGAACGGGCTGCGTCCGTAAAGGTCGCGGGTGCGCTCGGTTTCCCTGTTGATGTCGAAAGCGTCGGAAGCCTCCATCTGCATCCGGTAAGCCGTTTCCATTGCGCGGATCCGCGCCTCGAGGAGGGCATCGCCCTCCCTCTCGGCGAGGTGCGTTTCGTTGAGGGTGCGCATCAATTCCAGCTGGCGCTTCTGGTCGGCCGCGCCCGTGACGGAGTTGGACAAAAACGGGATCATTCTGGCTGGATCCAGGTTGCTGTGGTTGACGAACATGCCCTGATGTTCGCCCGGCAGGAACCCGTTGGACCAGAGCTCGGCAAAACGGACGGGACGCCCCGGGCAGCACACCACAAAATTGGGGAGGTTCTGGTTTTCACTGCCGAGGCCGTAAGACATCCACGCGCCGAGGGTGGGGCGGTTGGGGGTCAGCGTGCCGTTGTTCATCATGAACAAGGCGGGCCCGTGGTTGGGGTTGTCAGTGTGCATCGAGCGGATGACACACAGGTCGTCTGCATGGCGGGCGGTGTGGGGCAGCAGTTCACTGATCTGAAGGCCACTGGACCCGTGGTTGTTGAATTCAAACGGCACGGCCATCAGGGCCCCCGTAGGCCGTTCGGTGCGGAGGTCTGCGGCGGGCGGGCGTTGCCCGGCGAGCCGGTTGGCCTCGGGTTTTGGATCGAAAAGGTCGCATTGGAACGGGCCGCCGTTCATGAAGAGGTGGATGATCCGCTTGGCCTTGGCCGGGAAACGAGGGGCCAGCGCTGGGGCCGCCTGCAGGAGGTCGGTCAGCGCAAGGGCGCCCATGCCGCCTGCAAACTTGCAAAGCGCCTGCCTTCGATTGAGCACGGGAGGTGTCATGGTCCGGTGTGGTTTAGTCCAAAAATAGAAACTCGTTGCTGCCGAGCAACACCTGAAGGTACTCCGTCCAACGCTGCTCTCCCGCCATTTCCAGATACCGTGCCGCGACCGTGTGTTCAGAGGGCGAAGCCGGCCGGCCCAAAGCGAGCTGGTAGGCCAGCTCGACGCGCCCGAAGGGATCGGACCTCGCCGCGGCGAGCCGCTTTTCGAGGGCACGTGCCTGGGCCTGCATCAGCGGACTATTCATCGTAAACAGCTGCTGCAGTGGAGTCGTGGTCGGGATACGCGAGGGACTGTGGGTGATGGGATCCGGAAAATCGTGGAGCCGCAGGATATCGGAAAGTTCCCTGCGTTTGACCAGTCCGTACAGCGTCCGCCGGTGGTTGCTCGCCTGGGCGAGCTCGACGGCGGGCCCACCGAGGGAAAGATCCAGCTCGCCGCTGACGGCCAGCAACGCGTCGCGCCACTGTTCCACCTCCAGCCGCTTGCGGGGGAATTTGGAGTACAGCCGGAGGTCCGGATCCTGCGGGGCGGGCTTTCCGGAAGACTGGCGGTAGGTGGCCGAGAGCAGAATGGTGCGGTGCAGCCATTTGAGCGACCAACCGTTTTGGATGAGGCCGGCGGCGAGCCGGTCGAGCAGTTCGGGATGTGTGGGCGGCTCTCCCTGCGTCCCGAAGTCGCTGAGCGTCGGTACGATGCCGGTTCCGAAATGGGCCGCCCAAATCCGGTTGACGATGACACGCGCCACGAGCGGCCTTGCTTCGCAAAACAGCGACCGGGCGAGCTCCAGGCGTCCGCTGCCGGAAGTGAACCGAACGGGCGCCTCCGGAGTAAACAGCAGGGGCATGCGTCGCGGCACACGCTGGGCGGTCCGGTTTGGGTTGCCTCGGACCTCGACGGCCATGTCCTGCGGCGCGTCCCGATACACCAGCGTGCTGCCGTGTTTGCCCTTGTTGGGCTCGACAACGAGGCTTCCCTCCCGGACCGCCGGCACGAGCGGAGCGCCATAGTGTGGATCCGCCCTGAGGCTGGTGATACCGCCCTCAAGCTCCGCGATTTTCGCGACGTGGTCCTCGTTTTTCTTCGCTTTGAGCTTTTTGACTTCCTCCTCCGCCTTGGCGACCTTTTCGTGCAGTCCCACAACGCGCCCCGCATCAACGGCGGCGTCGATGGATTGTTCTGAAACGCGGGTGCTGGCGAGCACGCCGGCGATTCCGTAATAGTCCTCGGCGGAAAACGGGTCGTACTTGTGGTCGTGGCAGCGTGCGCAGGCGAGGTTCACGCCCAACAAGGTGGCCGAGAGCGTGTGGACCCGCTCCTCGTACTCGTCGGACACGATGGTCTTGATAATTTCCACCGGCAGTTGGAGTTCCTTCCAGTAATTGGGACTCAATCCGAGAAAGCCAAGCGCGGCGCGGTCGGCGGGCTGCGCATCGGCGGCGAGGTCCGCAGCGAGCTGGAGTTCGATGAAACGTGGATAGGGCGTGTCGGCGTTGAGCGCGTGGACGACCCAGTCGCGGTAAAGGTGGGGCTGACCCTTGGAGTTGAGCCACGACTCCGGCGTGTCGCAGTACCGGACCTGGTCCAGCCAGTGCCGGGCCCAGCGCTCGCCGTAATGGGGGGAGGCGAGCCACCCGTCGACGCGCCGCTCAAAGGCGTCCGGCGCGCCGTCCTTTTCGAAAGCCTCGAACTCCTCCGGTGTGGGCGGAAGGCCGAGCAGATCAAACTTTGCGCGCCTCAAAAGCACCCTGCGCGGCGCTTCGGGCGCTGGCGCAAGCCCCACTGCCTCCATCCGCGCCAGGACAAAAGCGTCCACCCCGTTGCGCGGCCAGTCTGTTTGTTTGACGGGCGGTGCCGGAGACGGCTGAAGCGGTCGGAAGGACCAGAACCTCCGTCCCTCGACATAGTCGATCGAGCGGCGCTTTTGGGTGGCCGAGGAGCTCGAAGGAAAGGCCATGCCCTCGAGAATCCAGCGCTCGAGAACGGCTACCTCCTTCTGCGAAAGCCGTTCTTTGGGAGGCATCTGGAGATCCGGTTCCTGATACTGGACCGCCCGCAAAAGGAGACTTCCGGCCGGGTTTCCCGGGTGGGCGGCCGCACCCGCTTCCCCTCCCTTGAGGATGGCGTCCCTCGAGTCCAGCAGCAAACCGCCCTTTTGTTTTGCGGCTTTCTCGGAATGGCAGGAGAGGCACTTTTCCTCGAGCAACGGCCTGACTTTTTGTTCGAAAAACTCAAGCGCGGCGCGTTCCGAAGATGCGCCGGGCGGATTGTTCACGGCCAACTCCCCGCCGGCGGCAGACGCCGGAACCTCCGCGGCGGCGCGCGTGGGGTGGACACACAGGCTCCACAGCACTGCGACTGCGAGAAGGGTCGCTGGGGCGGCTTTCATGGCATGCAGCTTCTAGCCGGGCTGATGGCTGATGCGGTAGCCGGGCGCGGAGGGCGAGAACAGCGAGGGAAGCAGGCGCGTCCCCAGGCCGGGTGCCGTAGGTGGCAATGCGAACCCGTTCTCTATCTGGACATTGGTATCGATGAGCTGGCTGTAAAAGGAGCGGATGTGCGCGCGTACCGACTCCTGAAACACCACGTTCGGAACGGCTGTGGCCACGTGAAGCCCTGAGAACAGGGTCAGCGGGCCGGTGCAGTCGTGCATCGTGGCGGGCAGGTTGTAGGTCTGGGCGAACTCTGCCAACCGCCGCGTTTCGCTGATACCGCCAGCCCAGGTCGGGTCGATCATCACGTAATCTGCTGCGCGCTTTTCGAGGATGCACCGGTAATCCTCCCGGCTGCAGAGCATTTCGCTGACCGCCACCGGAACGCCGGCCTTGGCCCGGAAATCGGCGAGGGCGTCGGAGTTGTCGATGCGCATGACGTCCTCGAGCCACAGGGGCCGGAGATCGCGCATCGCCTCAGCGATGCGCAATGCTGCGGGCATTTGAAAAAATCCGTGTCCGTCGAGAAGGATTTCAATGCGGTCGCCAACCCTGCTGCGGACCTCCTCCATCGGCTTGACGCAGGCCTTGACGGCGGACCAGGGCAGAAAGGCGCCACCGAACTCATGGTAGGCCCGGTCGAAGGTCCAGAACTTCATCGCGGTGTAGCCTTCGGCGAGGAGTTCCTCCGCGAGGTCGCCGGCGGCGTGGTTGGAGGCCCAGTTATCTTCGAGCGGGCCCGGCTTGCCGACGTCGCCGTGTCCCGGCCAGCCCTGATCCGCGGTGGCGCCGACGCGCCGGCCGTAGCTGGGACCGCCCGAGCTGTTGTAGACGCGGACCTTGTCCCGGGCCTTGCCGCCCAGAAGTTGCCAGACGGGCTGGTTGCAAGCCTGGCCGAGGATGTCCCACAGCGCGAGATCGATTGCGCTGATGGCCCGCATCTCGGCGCCGCGCGCACCGAAGGCGGAGGCGCGTTCGTAAAGAAAGCGCCAGTGGTGTTCGATGGAGAGCGGGTCCGCCCCGAGCAGACGGCGACCCATCCAGTCATGGATGAGCGCGGCCACCCCGTGCGGGGCGTAGTAGGTTTCGCCGTGGCCGATGGGACCGGCGTCGGTGTGGATGCGCAGCAGCAGCAGGCCGGGCATGACCTGCTCTGGAATTACGGTCTCCACTGCGGTGATGCGCATCCCGCTGCTCTTGGGCACGGGAGGCGGCTCAGGAGAAATTTTCATGTGGGGTGGTATACAAAGTAACCCGCGAGGGTAAGTCTTCGAAAGCAGGTATTTCACCACCGGGTCACCACCGGGTCACCACCGCGACCCGGGCGCAACTTCCCCGAGGACGCGCCGCCCTCACGGCGGCTATCGCTGCCATTCGAAGAGCAGCTTGCCCTCGCGGTCGAGAAGCCTTGCAACGCCCGCCGCGTCACCCACAAGTTGCAGCGCTCCGTCGGGGGAAGCGGCGCCAGCGGTCACAAACCGGGTGAAGCCTTCGGTCTTTGCGCGGGTTTCGCCGCCCGCATCCTTGAGAATCTTTACCGCCGGCGCACCGCTGGTGGCGACGAGTTCGTCGCTCCTGCCGAGATAGCGCACGAAGTTCACCTCCTTGGTGAAAGTGGCAAACGTGGCGACCACATCGGAGCGCTGGAGATCCCAAGTCTTGACGGAGTTGTCCGCCGAGGCGCTGGCAATGCGCCGACCGTCGTTGCGGAGGCTCACGGAAAGCACCTGATTGGAATGCGCCTCCAGATTTCGGAACATCTTCCCGGTCCGGGTCTCCCACACGCGCACCGCACGGTCGGCGGACCCGCTGGCGAGCCATTTTCCATCACTGGAAAAATCCAGCGAAAGGACGGCGTCCTTGTGCGGCTTTGGAAACTCACGCACGAGGGCACCCGAATCCACCGCCCAGAGCTTGATTTGGCCACTGCGCGAAGGTTCACCCGCACCAGTAGCCAGCCACCGCCCGTCGGGTGAAAACGTCAGCGCGTTGACCCGGTTGGCGAGAGGCGAATCCACCTTGGTGGCATCGCCGATCGAGCGCACCAGATCCCAGCGCGGTTGGGTATCCCAGTGGAGCAAGGGCCTCCCGCTTTTTCCGCCCCACGCCTTGATCGCGCCGCCCGCGTGGCGCGTGAACAGGACGGATCCGTCCGCGCTGAACACGAGCGACTCGGCAGCGGGCGGCAGCGCACCCGCCGCCTTCTCCGCAGCGGATGCCAGGTCGGTTTCGAGGGCCTTGACGCTGGCTGCAGCCTTCTCGAGCCCGGCCTTCCGAGCCTTCTGCTCCCCTGTGGATTCCGCCAGAACACGGGCGTAGTTCTGGGCGTTACGATCCAATGTCAGCGCGCTGGAAACCGCCCCCGCAGCGACTCCGTGTGCTTTGATGGCCTCGGAGTACTCCTTTTGTTTTGCCTCGCGCTTTTCCTTGGCCGCCTTTTCCGCGGTCTCTGCCGTCCTGTGTTCCTCGACGGTCTTGTCAGCGGCGGCCTTTGCCGCGGCGAGGGCGGTTTCGGCGTTGGCCTTTGCGTCGGGGGCGGCGGACTGGTTGAGTGCCGACGCGTTGGCCAGGTTGGCTGCGGCAGCCGTCTTGGCCACGAGTGCCATCTCGAGCGCGCGGGAGGCCGCCGTATAGGCGTCCTCGAGGGTGTCGCGTTCAAGCATCAGGCTCTCCCTTTGCTGCAGCGTGTCTGCGAACGTCTTGTCCATACCGGCGCGTTTTGGTTGCAGTTCGGCGCGGGCTTTCTCGGCCGCGGCGAGATCCGCGGTAAGCTTGGTCACCTTTTCTTCAAGGGTCTTCAGCTCGGACTCAAGAAAGGTCACCTCAAATTTGGCGCCTGCGAGGTTGAGGTCCAGTTGGGCTTTTGCAGCGAGGAGCGCCTGGTCAGCACCGAGCTTTGCCACTTCCTTGCCATCTTTGGCCCACGTCAACCGGACGCTCCCCTCCGGTGCGATTGCTGCGGTCTGCGTGCCGTCGGGACTGGTGACGGACGTGGCATCCGCAGGGGCCTCCGGAACGCGTGCACCCGGGTCATGCACCCGACGCCAGATCTTGATTTCGCCGCGGCTTCCCGTGGCGAGAAGGGTTCCGTCCGGGCTGAAAGCAAGTGCGCCCACAAGGTCGGGATGAGGCGTAAACGCCGTCACTTTTGCGCCGGTGATCAGATCGTACACGGACACGGCGTTGCCGCGGGATACGGCCGCGAACTGGCCCTCAGGACTCAGCGCAACCGACTGGATGCCTGATACTTTTGAAGGCATATTTTTCCAGGCTACGGGTGCCTTTTGTTTGGGCAGTCCCTGCGCCCCCTCTTGAATCCAGCGCTCCAGAATTTCAAGGTCGGCTTTGGTGAGGGCCGGTGCCTTCGCCTTGTTGGCCTCCGGCGGCATGAAGGGCTTTTTAAGGTGGGCGGCCGTGAGGAAGAGCAGGCTTTGCTTCGGGTTCCCGGGTTTGAGGGCGGCACCAGCGTCGCCGCCTTCGAGCATGTCCCTCGGGCTTTCCAGAATGAGGCCGCCCTCCGCCTTGGTGGCATTGTGACACGGGAGGCAGCTCTGTTCGAAGATGGGTTGGATTTGTTGGGCGAAGCTGACCGGCGCGGCGGCCGCAACCGGACAGGGGCCGGCCGCACACAACAGCGTTGCCACAGCAACCGCGGGAAGACTGGGAGGTCTGCTCATGGTTTCGGAGTTTCCTTGAGGGTTAAAAGCACCGGATTGGAACACAGCACCAGAGTGGCTTCGACTTCCTTGCCCCTCACCGTGCGTTTGGTTTTTTCCTCACCGCGAAACCAGACGGTATGGACTCCGGGCGCGAGCTTCAACGGCGCGAGATCCAGCTCGTATTCGACAACACCCTCCTTGGCGGGGACTTCGATGTCCTTAACTTTCTCCAAGCCCGGGACGCCCGTCACCTTGAACTTGAGAGCGACGGCAGGACCGGCCGAAGCGTGGCGCTCCACCCTGAGCGGAATCTTCACCTTGCCGGAGACTGGCGCCTCTGCGACGGGAGGCTCAGCTCGGACGACGCTTGGAAACGGGGCGTCCGCGACAACCGCGAGGGTCAGCTCGGCGGCGAGCCTGCTTTTGGGGACAGCGATAAATTCACCCACGGTGCTCTCCCAAACCGGCGTGGTCGGCGACGCTACGCGCACGACGGCGCTTTCGCCGACCTGCGCTCTGCCGCGGATGGCGATCGGCCCAGTCCACGGCGCCGCAGTTGACGAGGCAGTCAGCAGCAAGGTGCCCTCGTTTTGTTTGGGGCCGATCACGCAGGACACTGCAGACACTCCGGGCGGCAGATTTTCTGCGCCGAGTTGGATCTCCCCTTCAAAGCCGTCGCGGCGCACCACGAGCACGCGCAGCGGCAGCGACTGGTTGGGGCGGATGTTGGCCGCGCGGACGTTGATGAGCGGGCCACTGAACGTCGCGTACGCCTTGTTTGGAACGGGCGGCAGCACACAGGCGAACAGTGCGAAATCGGGGGCCGCCCTGCGTACCTCGAGCGCGTAAGACCGCGGCGAGGCTGATGGCGTCGTGTTGTTGAGATCCCGGATCACCACCCTGTGCAGGCCGTCGGCTTTGGCGGTATACGCTCCGAGCGGATCCCAATGGTAGCCGTCAAAGTCGGGATCGCCGGGGAAGAGCGGCGCAGATTTGATTTCGGAGGCGTCTGCGGTGGAAACCGTTCCGTCCGCCGCGTGGAGCACGCGTTCGATAACGACCCGGGGGAGGGTTGGCGCGCCCTGCCGCTGGGAAAGGCATTCCACCCACCACGTTTCGCCTTTTTTGAGCTCAAACTCGTAGGCGTCGACGTCCTTCAAGGGGGAGAAGGTCCCCCGCACCGCAAAGGGCGGTGCAGCCTTTTGCGGATGGCCGGGGTCATTGGGTTCGGCCTCGGCAAGGGCCTTGGCGGGCGGCTCCCAAATCACCAGCGGCGGC
>JBILKV010000309.1:0-3788 GCA_044376515.1 Chthoniobacteraceae bacterium
GTCTGGCAAAAATCACCTTCTGCGGCTCGGAATCCCTTCCCACTTCGTAGACGAGAAGGTTGTGCAACTGCGTGCCGTCGTTGCGCTCGATGTAAATCTTCAGACCCGGAAACACATCGATGACCCGGTCGGTGTCGAACATGGCCAGGGGCCGTTTGATCGCCAGATCGTAAATGGCCTCCTTGAATTCCGCCTGCTTCCTCGGAGCGAACTCCAGGTTGATCCAAAGGCAGAGCCCCACAGAGAGGAGCGCGATTCCAAAAGTGGTCAGGCAGATCCGGAACATGGTCACCCCGCAGGAGCGGAGCGCGGTCAGTTCGTGCTCGGCGGACATGCGGCCGAAAACCAGCAGCACCGCCGTGAGGACCCCCCAGGGCAGGGTGAAAGTCAGCGAGAAGGGCAGGATGTAGGAGACAAATGTGAACAGGAACTCGTAGGGGGCGTTCCGGTTGATGATCAGGTCGAAGATCTGCTTGAACAGATTCCCCAGCACCAGCACCACGCTCAGTACCGCGACGGCCATGAAGGTGGCCGTGCCCAGTTGGCGCGCCATGTAGCGGTCGAGCACCTTCATGGCGCGTTGTGTCCCACCCGGTTTTTAGGAACGGGTCAGGATGCCGGCAGGGCTGGCTTTCTGGGATAAACAGGAATCTCCATCCCCTCGCGCGCTGCATCCACACGCATCTCCCAGCCCCGTTCGGCCACGATGGCCCGGGCGTCGAGCACCATTTGGTTGATCTGCGCATCCGTCCGCATTGGGTCGTGGTGGAAGAGGATGAGATGCTCCACCCCGGATTCTCCGGCCAGTTCGACGGTGTCCTCGAAGGCGGAATGCCCCCAGGTGATTTTGCTTTTATACTCCGCCCTTGTGTATTGGGCGTCGTGGATGAGCACGCGGGCCCCCTGCAGCGTGGCGATGAAGCGTTGGTGCATGTGGTCGGCCGTCTCCGCTGGCAGGTGGATTGCCTGTCCCTCAAAGTTCAACTCGTTATCGGAGACGTAGACGATCGTTCCGACGCTGGTGAGAAGCTTGTAACCGGCGCACAGTCCGGGGTGGTTGGTGAAGAAACCTTCGACCTCGACGGGACCGCAGCTGAAATGGTCGCCCGCCTCTTCCACATCCGGATGGGAGGGCAGATCTTTCATCGCCACCGGGAAATAGGCGGAGTCCATCTGCACTTCGAGGACGTGCGCCAGGTCGTGGCGCACCTCGGAGTACACCACCACCCGCAGATGGTTGGTCGAAATGTAGGCGGGGACGAAAAAGGGCAGGCCCTGAATGTGATCCCAGTGGGTGTGACTGATGAGCAGGTGCAGGTTGAGGGGCTTCCCGGCGGCGCGCCCCATGAGGTTCAGCCCGAGGGGACGTATGCCGCTTCCCGCGTCCAAAATAATGGTTTCGCCGTCGGCCTCCACCTCCACGCAGGAAGTGTTTCCACCGTAGAACGAGGTGCTTGGCCCCGGGGTCGGGATCGAGCCGCGCACCCCCCAGAAGCGGACGACCACCGGACTGGCCTCCTTTTCGACAACCCGCATCTGACCTTCGAGCGCATCGGCAAACCGCTCCACGTCGGTGAGGCCGGGCGCGATGACCACGGGCACCTGCAGTTTCGCCGCCCCGTCGGTCAGCCAGTCTGTGAGCGCGCCGCGGGCGACCGAGGCGGCATCGATGATGAGCGCCTGTACCTGCACCGGGTCGGGCATTTCGCCCTGAACGAGCCTTTCGACGGAGGCCGTCACCCAACCACGGGAAAGGAGCGTTCCCTCCATAACGGTCCGCCAATGCTTGTCTGCCGAAACTAAAATCGCGTTCTTCATCACTGATTCTTTCCTTTTCTCTCGAGGCAAAACGTTTCAATTAGTTCGAAACGGCCCTGGAGGCAAACTAATGATTGTCCGCAACCTCCATCGGTCGGGGCGGCCCCGCCCTACAGCGCGCTCCCTCAAAGCACTTTACCGAACCATTGCCCCGAAATTCCCCCCATGAAGCATCGTTCCCTGATCACTGTATTTCTGGGCTCTGCCTTGGCCGCCTATGCCCAGACTCCGACCGCCAAGTCACCGCCGAAAGGCATCGAAATTCCCGCGCAGGACAGGGAGTCCCTCCACAGTGAGGCGACGCAGTTGCAGGCGGAGATCAGCGCGTTTTCCTCCGGCGAAATCGCCCCCAAACTCAGGGCGCGGCTCCCCGATGTGGAGATTTTTCCAATCGCCATTCTGCGCGCCATTGAATTGGACGGATTTTACGACCTCAAACACGTGCCGGCCGGACGCGCCCTGCTGCAGGAGGGCCGGATAAGGCTCGCAGCACTGCGGCGCGGCGAGACCCCCTGGACAACGGCCAAAGGCCCGGTGGTGAGGGGGTTTCGCTCCCGCATTGACGGCTCGGTACAGCCGTACGGGGCGGTCGTGCCTGAGGGGGACCCGGGCACGGCAAAACGGTTGGACGTCTGGCTGCACGGCCGTAACGACAAGCTGACGGAGCTCTCCTTCCTATCCGACCGGAGCCGGAGCAAGGGGGAGTTTACTCCGCCGGGAACGGTGGTGGTGCACCCCTACGGCCGCTTCTGCAACGGTTTTAAATTTGCCGGCGAAACTGACGTACTTGAGGCCATGGCGGACGCGCAGGCCCAGTACGGCACCAACCCGCGGCACGTTGCCATCCGCGGCTTTTCGATGGGCGGGGCGGGCTGCTGGCATCTGGCGGGCCACCATACCTCGCTCTGGGCGGTGGCCGCCCCGGGTGCGGGTTTTGTCGAGACGGAGAACTACGCGAAGGTGTTTGCGCCGGACAAACCGGTGCCACCGTGGTGGGAACAGGTGCTTTGGCGCCTGTACGACGTTCCCGGGTATGCGGCGAACTTTGCGAACCGTCCCACGTTTGCCTACTCCGGTGAAATTGACGCCCAGAAGCAGGCAGCCGACGTGATGGTTGCGGCTGCGGCTGCCGAGGGGGTGACCATCCCGCACCTGATCGGCCCCAACGTAGGCCACAAGTACCACCCCGAGACCAAACTCGCCCTCGCTGCAAAGGTGGATGCCGCTGCCGAGGCAGGCTCCCCCGAAGCGCCCGAAGAAGTGCGCATGACCACCTTCACGCTCCGTTACAACCGGCTGGACTGGGTGGAGGTCACCGGACTCCAACAGCATTGGCAGCGGGCATCGGTGAATGCAAAGCACGCCGCCAAGGGCGGCCTCTCGCTCGAAACCAAAGGAGTCAGCGGGCTCCAACTGACCCCGCCGCCGGCATGGGCCGGCCCGGAGGGCTGGAAAGTTACCTGCGACGGACAGCCCCTCGGGCCTGTCCCTGCCGGTTCCCCGATTCGGCTCGAGAAACGGGGCTCCCAATGGACCGTTGCGCAGTCGGCGCCGGGCGGCCTCAGCAAACAGCACGGCCTGCAGGGGCCCGTGGACGACGCGTTTCAGGAATCCTTCCTTTTCGTGCGCCCCACCGGCAAGGCGCTGCACCCCAAGGCGGACTCCTGGGCGCGCTCCGAGATGGAGCGCGCAGTGGCCCAGTGGAAGAAGGTTTTCCGGGGCGAGGCGCGGGTGGTCGACGATGAGGCGCTGACCCCCGAGTTGATGGCCAACCACCACATCGTCCTGTGGGGGGATCCGGGCTCAAACAAAGTTCTCGGCCGGCTTCTGGCCGGAGTCCCGAAGCAGGCACACCCCCTGCCCCTGCGTTGGGACTCGAAGGAATTGCAGTTGGGCGGTTCGGCCTACCCGGCGGCCTCCCACGCCCCGATTCTCATCTACCCCAACCCTTTGGCACCGGGTCGGTACGT
>JBILKV010000030.1:0-33103 GCA_044376515.1 Chthoniobacteraceae bacterium
ACGAAAAGGCGGGCGGCCTTCCAAACCGGTTCTCCGGCGCGGTGACCAAGATGATCGCCGACGGCGAGACCCTGGAGGCCGCACGAGACCGGGTCTTGGCGCAGGTCCGCGGAAATTTTGACGCATTTCTCGCCGACTCAAAACCCGGAAAGCCGTGGCTCTATTTCTTTGGCCCGACGACCACGCACCGCAAATGGGTGAAGGGTTCCGGCAAGAAGCTCTGGGGGATCGAGCCCGAGTCGCTCAAGGGAAAGATGCCCTCCTGCCTGCCGGATGTTCCTGAGGTGCGGGAAGACATGGCTGATTATCTGGGCGAATGCCAGGCGGTGGACGCGTACCTCGGGGTCCTGCTCCAACGCCTCGAGGCAACCGGCCAACTCGAAAAAACCGTGATCGTCCTGAGCGGGGACCACGGCATGCCCGGGGTTCCCGACGGCAAGTGCAACCTTTATGATCACGGCACCGCGGTCCCCTTGGTGGTCCGCATGCCGGGGGGTGTCCCCGGGCGCGTCGTGGACGACATGGTGCGGCTCCCTGACCTCGCGCCCACCTTCCTTGATTTGGGTGGAGTGCCGGTTCCGGAGGGTTTGTACGGTCGTTCGCTTTTGCCGCTGTTGCAGTCGGGCAAGTCAGGCCAGATCGATCCCGAGCGCAGTTGGGTGATTTCCGGGCGCGAACGCCACGTGGATGTGGCCCGCGAGGATGGTCTCCCGTACCCCATGCGCGCCCTGCGGACCCACGATTTCCTCTATATCCGCAACTTCGAGCCGGACCGCTGGCCGCTCGGCGGCCCCGGCCGTGTGACAGATTCG
This sequence comes from Chthoniobacteraceae bacterium, assembly GCA_044376515.1. Taxonomy (GTDB): domain Bacteria; phylum Verrucomicrobiota; class Verrucomicrobiia; order Chthoniobacterales; family Chthoniobacteraceae; genus Chth-196. Next base: position 813 of record JBILKV010000030.1, read on the forward strand.
TCCGCCCCCTCCGCCGGCGAACTGGAACAGGACACCATGGTGGCGTTTGCCGACATGGATTCCAGTCCGACCAAGGCGTGGCTGGTGGCACACCGCAACAATCCCCAGTGGAAACCCTTTTACGACAGGGCGTTCGGGAAGCGGCCCGCCGAGGAACTCTATGATCTCCGCAAGGACCCGGGCCAGTTGCACAACGTGGCTGCTTCCCCCGAATACGCGGGCGAACGGAAGCGGATGGAAGCAGACCTCATTGCGCGCCTGACTGCCGCCAAAGATCCACGGCTCGCTGACCCAGTCCCCTTCGAGCAACCGCCCTTCACCGACATCGTCCGCGGAGCCAAGTAGTAGGCCGCGGTCTCCGGTGCATGGCACGCGGGACTCCTTAGCAGCAGGGAACACAAGGCACACAGACAAACACGAAGGCACAAGAGGTGGTGAGCATTTGAGCTCCCCTGAACTTTTCTTTGTGCTCTCTGGGTTCTCTGCGGTTCCTCATTTTTTGCGGTTGGAGTTCCAGTTCCATGAGCAAAGGATCTAGGCGGTGGCGGTGAGTTCTCGGAGGTCGGCGCGTTTTTCGGCGTAGGTGGTGGAGAAATCGAGAACGCGAGGGTCCGGTTCGGAGGAGTGGACCGTGCACCAGGCCTGGTAGAGGGCGGGCCACCAGTTGCGGTGGGAGGTCAGTCCCTCTGCGCGGTATTTTTCCCAATCGATCAGCACCCTTGACCAGCATGCGTCCCCGTACCGGGTCGCGGTTTTCGGATCGCCGATTTCGCGGACGTACCAGTCGCGTCCGATCCGGGCATGGAGAACCTCATCGGCCCAGTCGAAGTCCTGCGCGAGTGCGGCGAAGGGGTCGCCCGAGGCGAGGCCCACCTCCCACTCGAACCGCTTGCCGGTCTTGGGCATCAGGCCCTGTTCGATGAAATAGAGCACGGCGTGGCGTTCAATCGCCTTCAACTGGGTGTTGAGGGCCAAAGACCACGTGAAGTTGATGGGCACATGCTTGCGCCAGTCCACCCCCGCCCGCAGGAATCCCACCTCGCCCATCATTGCGTGCCGCGCCTCGTCCCAAAGCTGGCGGGTCATGTCCACCGAGTACTCCCACGGTTTGTCGCGGGTCTCCGCGAGGATCGAGGCGATGACCTCGGGTACGTCGATTTCGCGCAGCCGTTTGTAGAACATCATCAACGTTTTCGGCGCCGCAGGCAGTGTGTTGTCGTATAGGAAAGCCTCCGCGTGAACCCCCATGTTGTACGGATCCGAAAACCGTTCGTCCCTCGCGGGAACAGGATCGAACAAGTAGGGACGTGCGCCTTCATGGCGGGAGGGTTCGCCTTCGGCGCGCGGTGCGCTGCCGTCAAGACCACCCGCCTGCGCCAACAGCAGCGCAAGGTTCGAGGTCCAGTCCGCCGGGAGGCTCGCCACGTCTTCCCGGTGACACGCAAGCGCGCGCCGGCCGTAATCTTCCATCTCGCGCACTTCCAGCAGCGCGAACCGGCACACCCGGATCGAGGGATGGTCCACCAGCGGGTTGGTCGTGTCCACATACTGTTCCAGCGCACCGAGCACCGCTGGGATCGCGTGGCCGTAGATTCCTGAGAGCAGGCCCGCCGTAGCGGACGCCGCCAGCACCTCGTCAAAAAAAAGGTCCAGTGCTGCGTCGGGGACATGGTCGAGGCCGAGGGGCGGTTCCCGCATCTCCCCCACGCGCGCCCGGAGCGCTGCGGCGTGTTCCGCGCAGTAATGGGCGTGGAGGCTGAAGGCCATCTTGAGCTCGTACACCGGTTCGCTGACCAGACGGTGGACGAAGATCTGGTGCAAACGGCGGAAGCTCCAGTGCAGGCGCTTGAGCCGGTTCACGCAGGCTTCCACCGAAAGCCCCGGGTGCTGCGCAGCCTCGAACGTGGCAAGGCCCGCGAGGGGGGGGAGGTTCCGATGGGACTGGTAGGGAGCCGCGTTGGCTAGTTGAGTCATGGCGGCAGGCTGGCAGGAACGGGCTCTGCATTCCGCCTTTTGATTTTCCAATAGTGTGCAATGATTGCTCAAAGACGCACAAAAGCGTCGTTTTGCTGCAAACCAGCCGCAGGTGAAGCCCAAACTGGAAAAGATCGAGCCTGACCCGGGACGCGCCCTGAACGTGCTGACCGTCGAGCAGGCGGCCTTCGATGCGCATTGGCATTTCCACCCCGAATGGGAGTTGACGCTGATTCTTGAGGGGGAGGGAAAGCGATTTGTCGCAGACAGCGTCGAGCCCTTCGGTGCGGGTGATTTTGTTCTGCTGGGCCCGGGGTTGCCGCATTTCTGGCACAGCAGGGACCGATCGATCCCGGGCCGCCTGAGCCGCGCAGTGGTGGTGCATTTTCCCTCGTCTTTTCCGGGCCCTGGCCTGTTGGAACTCCCAGAGATGCGGGGGATGCGCTCCCTTTTCGAGCGTGCGCGGCGGGGTTTGCTGTTTTCGGGGCCGCAGGCCCGGCGTGCGGCGGAGGTTTTCGAAACGCTCCCCCGGTTGAGTGGACACCATGCGGTGTTGGGTCTGGTGCAGGTTTTGGGTGAGCTTGTCTCGGGCCGGGCCAGACAACTCGCGGGCGTTGGCTACGTGGCGGATTCCAGCGAGGCAGGCACCTCACGGATGGGCCGGGCCTATGCCTTTTTGATGGCGGAATTTCGGAATCCGGCGCTCTCCCTGAACGCTGTGGCGGCGGCGGCGGCAATGAGTCCTGCGGCCTTCAGCCGTTTTTTTAAAAGGGTCAGCGGCAGGGGGCTTTGGGAGTTTCTCACCGAACTGCGCGTGGAGCACGCGGCCGCCCTGCTGCGGGAGACCGGCGACGGAGTGATTCGGATCGCGATGGAAAGCGGATTTGGCTCGCTCTCGAGTTTCAACCGGCAGTTTTACCAACGGTTCGGCTGCGCTCCGCGTGCCTACAGGCGGGAGGGACGGAGCGTGCCAAAAAATGTGGCATCCCGGAGTGGGCGTGGCCAGCATCCGGCATGAATCTCCCTCCGTTTTCGCGTCGTGCCTTCCTGAAGGCGACTGCGGGTGTCGCCGCACAGTTCGCCCTGACCTCCCCCGGTCTGCTGGCCGGGAACAAGGCGCCCTTGATGGCCTACGTGGGAACGTTCAGTTCGCCGCTCAAGGATGTGCTGCCGACGCAGGTGGATTTGCCCCCGGGAAACGGGCGTGGAATCCACCTTTTCGAGGTGGACCGGGCGACGGGCTCGCTCGCCCCTCGCGGCGTGGTTGAGATGGGGACCAGTCCCAGCTGCCTGGTACTGAACGCCGCCGGAACGCGGCTCTACTCCGCCAATGAAACCGACCGGACGGCCAACGGCTCCGAGGGCACCGTCAGCGCCTTCGCCGTAGAGCCCGCCGCCGGGCAGCTCAAACTCCTGAACACCGTCCGCTCGGGCGGCGCCGGTCCAACCTACGTCAGCCTGCACCCCTCAGGCCGGTTCCTGTTCGTCGCAAACTATTTTGGGGGCTCGGTGGCGGTCCTGCCCGTGCAGCCCGACGGCAGCCTTGGGGAACCCTCGGATGTGAAAACAGACGACGGCGCCATCGGACCCAAGACCGCGGCGAACGCCCCGACCGGCAGTTTTGCCTTCAGCGGACACGATCGGACGCATGCCCACATGATTCTTGCCGACCCCGCTGGGAAGTTCGTGCTCCATTCGGACCTGGGGCTGGACCGGATTTTTGTTTCCAAATTTGACGCCCAAGCGGGGGGCTTGAGCCCCAACGAACCGCTATCGGTTGCGTTGCCGCCGGGGGACGGGCCGCGCCACTTTCATTTCCATCCCAAGGGACGCTGGCTGTACTCGCTCCAAGAGGAAGGCTCGAACATTGTGTGTTTTGAATATGACGCGGAAAAGGGCCGGTTGCTGCATCGCCAGACGATTTCAAGTCTGCCCCCCGGGTTTGAGGGGAGCAACTTTTGCTCTGGGATCCTCGTTTCTGAGGACGGCCGCTTCCTGTACGCGGGCAACCGGTTGCACGACAGCATTGGAATCTTCGCGGTGGGCAGGGACGGACTGCTCAGGTTTGTCGGGGAGGAGTGGACGCGTGGAAATTATCCCCGCAGTTTCAATTTCGACCCGACCGGCCGGTTTTTGTACGCCTGCAACCAGCGTGGCGACAATCTGGCCGTCTTCAAGGTGCACAAAGGCTCCGGCCGGCTCTCCTTCACGGGACACTACACCGCGGTTGGGAACCCTTCCTGCATCGTGTTCCGGGATTTGAGCCGAGCGTCCGCCGACGGGAAGTAGGCGTGCGTTTCGGGCGTGGGGTGGGCCCCGCGCTGTGGTTGGGACGGGAGGTGTGGGCACCCGCGGCGGGGTCTCAGCGGAAAGGCGGATTCTTTCCAGTGAAAAATCTCGCGCACCTGCCCTGGGTGTGCGAAGAGATCTGGACCCACGCCACCCATGGTAGACCGCTCCCGCTCTTCGCAAGATTCGTTTGATTTATCGGAAGACGACGTGTCTCCCGAGCACCTCGATTCCCAGGTCCAAAAAGCGCAGGAGCAACTCCTGCATCTCAAGCGGCAGCAGGACAACATCGAGCGTCAAAAGCGCGAGCTCGAAGAACTGAGCCTCAAGCAGGATCAACTGCAGCAGGGCCGCACCGAGATGATCGAAAAGTTCACGCGTGCATTGGTTTACATTGAGCGGGAGGAGTCTGATACGCAGCGCCGCGAGGAGATGCTCCGGACCGCTCGCGAGACTTTCAGCCTGCACCTAGACTACTTCAAGCATCTGGATTTGCGGTCGATCGAGGGCGGCGACGTCCGCGACGAATTAACCCGCGCCATGAGCGCGTTGGACGACGCAAGAAACGTCTACAACAAGACGATCCCCCGCATTGGCGCGCATGACACGGACCATTCCGAGGCGGCAGTCGAGGTGGGATACCCGGCGCACTACGGTGGCGAAACGGGTGGCAGGGACTTTGGGTACTGGTTGAGGGCGGGGATCGCCTTCACTTTGCCGCTGGTGGTCGTCGGCGTGTTGATTTTCATCGCCCTGATCATGGGGACGGGACACTAGGACACTAGGGCGCGTCCGGACCGATCAACCGCTCTCTGGCGGGGCTCAGGTTCACCGCCGCCGGCGCCACCTTTCCGTTACGAAACCCCGTTCCAACTGAAGATTCCCGTTGTTTTCCGTTATGATTTTCCGGTCCAAAAAGCCTTCCAGTCCGTCCAAGGCAAAGGGAGCCCGTTCGGAGACGCCCTTTGAGAAGCGGCGCCGCGAGATTTTGGAGGAGGAAGCGAGGCTCCGGGCCGATGCTGCCCGGGCCGAGAAGTTCATCAAGACCGCCCCCCAGATCGCTGCGGAGCGTCAGAAAGAGCAGCGCGAGGCCTACCTGTCCAATGCCGTCAGCCCGGGTGCCCGCGGAAATTTTCGGCTGCCCGATTCCCGTTACATGGCGGCGGAGGCTGCGGTTGTGCCGCGGCAGCGCCGGCGGGATCGCCGGGAGGGGAAGTGGGTTTTTTTCCTGCTTGTGATGGCGCTGTTTGCATCGGCGTGGTGGGCGTGGCAGACGCTATTCCAGACTGCGTTCTAGCGTCCCTTCCGGTCCCTCGCGCGCGTGGTCCCTCCCCTCGCGGCCTCGGCCCCGGCAGTGACACCGCCCGGCCGGGGATGGAGTCACTGGGATGGTCCTTATCACAAACAGGCGCATTTGCGCTTTGAGGCGGACCGCTTTTGGAGGGAAGCTTCCGCCATGTCGCGCATCAGGTTGCTGTCGGAGGAAGTGGCCAGTCAGGTGGCCGCGGGAGAGGTGGTGGAACGCCCCGCCGCGGTGGTCAAGGAGTTGGTGGAAAACTCCATCGACGCCCGCTCCACGCGGATCGAGGTTCTCACCAGAAGGGGTGGCATTTCGCTCATCCGCGTTACCGACAACGGCGTCGGTATGGACCGGGACGACGCGTTGCTCTGCCTGGAGCGGCATGCAACCAGTAAAATCCGTTCGGGGGAGGATCTCGCCGCCATTCACACGCTCGGCTTCCGCGGCGAGGCGTTGCCCAGCATTGCGTCGGTTTCGCGCTTCCGTCTCTCCACCCGCGAGCATGGCGCCCTGGTCGGGACGGAGGTGCTGGTGGCGGGCGGGAGGCTGGAAACGGTCCGCGACGGTGGGGACGCCCCGGGCACCCAGATTGAGGTGCGTTCCCTGTTTTACAACCTGCCGGCCAGACGCAAATTCCTGCGGACGGAGGCGACCGAGGCCAGCCATGTAGAGCATCAGCTTCATCTGCTGGCCCTAGGCCATCCGGGCATCAGTTTCGTGCACCTGCAGGACGACCGGATTGCATTTCAGCTCGCGCCGGCCGCTTCGCTCCTGGAGCGGATTCGCGACCTGTCCGGTCCGGCGCTTGCCGCCGAGCTGTTGGAGATTCCGGAGGGGGCGGCCCACGGCGGCGAAGGGATCCGGATCACCGGTTACATTGGACGCGTTGGGGTGAGCCGTTCGACGCGGCAGCAGCAGATCTGTTTCCTCAACGGACGGGCGGTTGAAAACATCACCATCTCCCAGGGACTGCGCGAGGGGTACCACACGGCTTTGATGAAGGGGCAGCATCCGGTGACTTTCCTGTCGATCGACATGGATCCGGCCGCCGTGGACGTGAACGTGCACCCTGCAAAACGGGAGGTGCGTTTCCGCAACCCGGCCGAAATCCGGCAGGCCGTCATTGCGGCAGTGCGCACCGCACTTGAAAGCGACCGTTCCCGCTGGAGCGCCGAGTTCCGCCCTGCCGCCACGGTGCGCGGCGAACCGGTTGCCCCTCCCGCCGCCCAGACGCCCCTGCCGCTGCCGGAACCGGTTCGGCCCGTGCTGGCGGTGCCGGGGCGGCCCGCGGCCCCCGCTGCCCGGGATGCTTCCACGGGCTTGGGGAAAACCGACCCCACCCGGGTGGAGTCGGGGGACAGCCAGCCGCCCGCAACCCTCCCGAGCGCCGCCGCACCGTCCCTCACGGAGGCGGCGAAGGGGGCGGCGCCCTTGCCAGCGTTTACGCCCGAGCCCGAGCCTGCGCCCGGGCCGGTCCCGGAAACCTTCCGGTTTCTCGGGGTTCTGGGAAAGCTCTACGTCCTGATGGAGAACGCCTCGGGACTGGTATTGGTGGACCAGCACGCGGCGCACGAGCGGATTCTGTTTGAGGAGATGCAGCGGCGGATGGAGCAGCAGGGGGTGCCCTCACAGCGGTTGCTGCTTCCCCTCACCCTGCAGTTGGGCCCCCGGGACGCCGACTGGGTAGAGCGCAACCGGGACCTCTTGGAGCGGGCGGGGATTGGGTTGGAGGGGTTTGGAGCGGGAACCTTCAAGATCGATTCGCTGCCAATGTTTTTCAAGGCGGAGGATCCCGCGCAGATTCTGCACGACATCATCGACGAACTGCGCGAGACCACACTCCAGGGAGCGCGCCTCAGACTGGGACACGACCTGATTGCGAAAACCGTTTGCCGCCACGCGGTGAAAGCCAACGACACCCTGCGCGAACCCGAGCTTACCAAGCTGGTCGAGGACCTCCTGGCGTGCGAGTTGCCCTACTGCTGTCCGCACGGGCGACCCACCATGATCCAGGTCAGCTATGGCGAACTGGAGCGCAAGTTCGGCCGGCGGGCCTGAAAAAGAAGCGAGAAATTTCCTCGCTCCCGCGGCCGTCCACCCTAGAACCTTCGCCCCTGCTTTTTATGAGTGAATCCCAAGTGCTCCGAATCGGTCTGCCCACCGGTTCCCTTCAGGAACCCACGTTTGCATTGTTTGCGAAGGCCGGGTTTACGATCTCCGGCGCCAGCCGTTCCTACAAACCGAGCGTGGACGACCCCGAACTGGTCATCCGCCTACTGCGCGCCCAGGAAATCAGCCGGTACGTTGAACACGGCTTTCTCGACTGCGGGCTGACAGGACGCGACTGGGTCTACAACAACGGCTCTGACGTCGAAGTGCTCGCCGAGATGACCTTCTCCAAGGCCAGTTCCCAGCCCACACGCTGGGTCATTGCTGTCCCGGAGGATTCGTCCATTCGTTCGGTGCGGGATTTGCAGGGCAAGGTCATCGCCACCGAAGCGGTGGAGTTGACCCGTCGCTTTCTGGCGGACCACGGGGTGCAGGCGACCATCGAATTTTCCTGGGGCGCCACCGAGGTGAAGGTGCCGGATTTGGTGGACGCGATCGTGGACGTCACCGAGACCGGCTCCTCCCTGCGGGCGAACAAACTCCGGATCCTGGAGACGATCCTCGAATCCTCGCCCCAGCTCATCGCCAACAGAAAGGCGTACCAGGATCCGTGGAAGCAGGGGAAGCTTCAGCGGCTGGTACTGCTGCTCCAAGGGGCCTTTGCCGCGCGGGACAACGTGGGGCTGAAGATGAACCTGCCCGAGGAACAGCTTGAGTCGCTTCTGGCTGAATTGCCGGCACTTCGAAATCCGACCGTGTCGCATCTTGCCCAGAAGGGCTGGATAGCAGTCGAGACGGTGATCCCCGAAAAGGTGGTCCGGGAAATCATTCCCAAACTGAAGGCGTTGGGGGCCGAGGGCATCATTGAATACCCGCTCAACAAGCTCGTTTATTGACGGAGCCGGCTGCTCCCGTCGCGGCGGCCAGCGATGACAAAAAGCAACAATCGGCTAAAATAGGGTTGCGCTAACTAGTTTTTCCTGTTGCTTTCTCCACCCCTCAGTCCTCCAGCCATACTTTTCAAATGGGTTCCCTTAAAAAGAGACGCAAAACCAAAATCGCAAAACACAAGCGCCGTAAGCGGATGAAAGAAAACCGCCATAAGAAGCGTTTGCGTTACAAGAGCTAGCTGGCGAGCCGGCGGTACTGGCTCCACCATCAGGCGTATGGACCGTTCCATTCCGGCAACAGTCCACTCTTTGTTCCAGACCGCTTTCGCGGGTCTGACAATTGTTGTCGCCGGAGCCTCCTTTGCCGTAGGGGCCACCGGCGAACCGGTGGCTCAGTCCAAAACCAAGTCGTCCGCGCCCGGATCGTCTTCGGCCTCGAAGCCCGAAAAGAAACCGGTCGCACCGCCTGCCCCCCTTCCCGGCGAGGGCAATCCCGCCGGTATCACGGCCGATCCTTTCCCTTCTCCCGCTGGGGAGGTGCCCGCAGATCTCCTTTTGAGTGCGGAGGATGCCCCCCGCGGCGAGGCATTCGCGCGGTTTGTCTCGGGCGCTTTGGTTGAGGAGAGCGAGGATCTGGATGCTGCGCTGACGCTTTACCTGATCGCGCTGGAGCAGGATCCGGCGCACGCTCGGTTGGCCTGCCGGTTGGCAGCGGAACTGGTGCGTCAAAAAAAAGTAGAGGACGCAGTCCGCCTCCTGAAGTCCAGCCATCAGGCTGCGCCGCGGGAGTCTGGTCCTGCGGTGGACCTGGCCCGGATCTACCTCGGCAACCTGCGCCAACCCGACAATGCCCTGCCTTACGCCGAGCGCGCCTACAAGGCGGCCCCTGACGATTTGAGCGCCATCACAGCACTGGTTGACGTGTGCGCTGCGGGCCGGCTCACCCAGCGGATCGACGACACGCTCCGCAAAACGCTGAACCTGTCTCAAAAGGATGCCACCTTCTGGCTCCGCGCCGGCGACCTTTTCCGGGGGGCGCTGATGCTCCGGGGCGGCCCGCCCGGGAAAGCCCAGCTCGAACGGTTGAACAGCCTCTATCGGAAAGCGCTTGATCTTCTCCCTACGGATCTGGCCTGCGTCGAGCGGACGGCCGATCACTTCACCCTCACCCAACAGTACGCCGAGGCGTGCCGTTTCTTTGAGCGGGCCCACACCCTCTATCGCCTCTCCAACCCCGGCATTCCGCTCCAGCTCGGCTACAAGTGGTCGCGCGCGCTTGTTCTCAACGAACAACCTGACGCTGCCATCGAGCTGCTCGAGGAAGTTGTTCGCGAACACACCCAGTCGGCGGAGGCCCGCGAGTTCCTCGGGGAACTCTACCTTTCGCAGGGTCAACTGGTGCCCGCGCTGGCCCATTTTCGCTGGGCGCTCGATCTGGACGGCTCCAAACTTGGTGACCACGTGCGGCTCATCCAGCTTCAGCTTCGCCTGAAGCGCCCCGAGGATGCAGTGGAAAGTGCGACCAAAGCCAAGGCATTGCTACCCGACGCTCCGGGGCTGACGATGCTGCTGGCGGTCGCCCTCGGGGAGGCCCGGCGCCATGCAGAGGCGCTCGAGGCCTTTGCCAAGGCGGAACAGGAGTTCATCAAGGACAAATCCGAGGCGCTCGACGCCTCCTTCTACCTCACCTTCGGAGCGGCGGCAGAGCGGGCCGGGTTGGTCGAACAGGCCGCGACCCTGCTCAAAAAGAGCATCAGTCTGGACCCCGACAATGCGGCAGAGGCCCTCAACTATCTGGGCTTCATGTGGGTCGACCGAGACATGAATCTGGACGAGGCGGGCGTCCTGATCCGCAAGGCTTTGGGCCTGCGTCCCAATTATCCCGCCTATCTCGACAGTCTTGGGTGGTGGTACTACCGCAAGGGGGATATCGCGAGCGCCGCACGAGAATTAAGGCGCGCGCTGGATCGCATCCGCAGGGAGGAGGCGTCCGAGGTGTACGACCACCTCGGAGAGGTGATGCTTAAATCGGGGCGATTGGATGAGGCAGTCAATGCGTGGGAAGCCGCCTTGGAATTGGATCCCTCCCTCGAGGCGATCCGCGCCAAAATTCAGGCGGCTCGAAAGCCTCCCGCAACGAATTGATAAAACTTCAGGTTGCTTCACCCTTTGTTTCGTGGCGACCTCTGCCCGCCTCTCTCCGAACCCCCTTACGCTTATGTCCAAAACGCTCGTCATAGCCGAGAAACCTAGTGTCGCACAGGACCTGGCCCGCGCCTTGGGCAAGTTTGAGCGAAAGGACGATTATTTTGAGAGCAGCTCGATGCTGATTTCCTCGGCCGTGGGACACCTGCTCGAAATCGCCCCTCCGGAGGGCTCCGAACCCGCCCGTGGAAAGTGGAAGATCGAAAACCTCCCCTCCATTCCGCCGCACTTTGATCTGGTGCCCATCGAGCGAAACGCCAACCGGCTCGCAACCCTCAAAAGGCTGCTCAAAAAGAAGGAAGTCACCGCCGTAGTCAACGCGTGTGACGCCGGCCGCGAAGGCGAACTGATTTTCCGCAACGTCATGCGGGCCTCCGGGGTCCAGAAGCCCATCAAAAGGCTCTGGCTGCAGTCGATGACCACCGAGGCCATCCGCTCCGCTTTCGAACGCCTCCGCTCCGACGAGGAGATGCAGCCCCTGGCCGATGCCGCCACCAGCCGTGCCGAGGCGGACTGGATCGTCGGAATCAACGCCACCCGGGCCCTCACCGCTTTCAATTCGGCCGACGGCGGCTTTCACAAGACACCGGCTGGTCGCGTGCAGACTCCGACCCTTGCCATCCTCGTGGAGCGGGAGGAAAAAATCCGGGCGTTCAAGCCGAAGACCTACTTCGAGGTGTTGGCCGACTTTGAGGTCAGCGCCGGCGCCTACCGCGGACGCTGGTTCAACGAGGCCTTTTCCAAAAAGGGCGCGGAGGAGGACGCCAAGCCGGAACGCATCTGGGAACAGGCCAAGGCGGAGGCCATCGTGGCCAAGTGTCAGGGAAAGCCCGGCGTCATCGAGGAAGAAAAGAAACCCGCCACGCAGGCGCCGCCGCTTTTGTACGACCTGACCACCCTCCAAAGGGAGGCCAACCAGCGCTTTGGGTTTCCCGCCCGCATGACGCTTCAGATCGCCCAAGCGCTCTACGAAAAGCACAAGGTGCTCACCTATCCGCGAACGGACTCCCGTTTTCTGCCGGAGGATCACCTCAACACGGCGAGGCAGGTGCTTGAAACCATCCCTAACCCGACCCTCGCAGCCCACGCCCAGGTCGCCCTCTCCAAGGGCTGGGTTCGTCCCAACAAGCGGATTTTCAACAACGCGAAGGTCAGCGACCACTTCGCCATCGTCCCGACGGGTACCGCTCCCAAGTCCCTCACCGAGGTGGAGCAGCGGGTTTTCGACCTGGTTTCGAAACGGTTTGTGGCGGTTTTCTTTCCGGCTGCGCAGTTTGAGGTGACCACGCGCATCACCCGTGTCGAGGGGGAGGCCTTCAAAACCGACGGCAAGGTGATTGTCGATCCTGGCTGGATGGCCGTGTACGGCAAGCAGGCCGAGAGCGAGGAGGAAACGGAAAAGTCTGTGGTGGCCGTCAAGCCCGGGGAGGGGGCACGCACCACCCACGTCGAAAGCCGTGAATCTCAAACCAAACCGCCTGCGCGCTTCACGGAGGCCACGCTGCTTTCCTCGATGGAAGGAGCCGGCAAGCTGGTAGATGACGAGGAACTGCGCGAGGCCATGAGCGAACGCGGGCTCGGAACCCCTGCCACCCGCGCCCAGATCATTGAGGGACTGCTGACTGAAGGCTACATCCTGCGGCAGGGCCGGGACCTCTTGGCCACCGCCAAGGGAATTTCCCTCATCACGCTGCTGCGCGACCTGCACGCCGAGTCCCTTACCAAACCGGAACTGACCGGGGACTGGGAGTTCCGGCTCCGCCAGATGGAACGCGGCCAGTTGTCGCGCATGGAGTTCATGCGGCAGATTGGCACCCTTACCACCGAGTTGGTGGAGAAGGTTCGGGGCGGGATGGGCAAGGAGGTTTCCGGCCAGTTCCTGCCGCTGGCGGTGGCTTGCCCGCGGTGCGGGCATGAGGGGTTCAAGGAAAGTTTCCGGATGTTTGAGTGCGAGGGGTGCAAGTTTACGGTTTGGAAGTCTATGGCGGGCCGTGAGTTGGAGCGCGAAGAGATCGAATCGCTGCTGCGCAAGGGCAAGGTTGGCCCTCTGGAGGGGTTCCGCTCTAAACTGGGCAGGGCGTTTACGGCGTCCGTTCACCTGGAGGAGGGTTCGGAGTGGAAGCAGCGTTTCGACTTTGAAAGCAACGATGCGGCGGGATCCACCGAGGACCTGTCCGCGGCGCAGCGTCTGGCGGAGTGCCCGCTTTGCAAAAAAGGCCAGGTGGTGGTGGCGGATGCGGCCTACCTCTGCGAGCGCGTTGCGACGAAGGAGTGCACCTTCCGGATGGGGAAGACCATCCTCCAGCAGACCGTTGCCCCAGAGCAGGTCGTCAAACTGTGCACGACCGGAAAGACCGATTTGCTCAGGCGCTTCATCTCCAAGAAGGGGCGTCCTTTTGCGGCGTTTTTGAAGCTGGAGGGCGACAAAGTTGGCTTCGAATTTGAGCCCCGCCCTGCTAAGGTACCGGCCAAAGGGGGGGCGCCCAAGGCTTCGAAACCCAGAGGCCGCAGGGCTTCGGGTGTTGATCCCGAAGCACAGTCTCCCTCGTAGCCTTTTCTAGCGCTGAACTTTTCATGCCCACCCCGTCCCCCGAGCGTTTTCGACTCAACGTAGCCGCCATCCTGCGCGACACCCACGGCCGGATTTTGATATGTGAGCGCATCGGGCGGAGGGGGTCTTGGCAGTTTCCACAGGGAGGGGTGGATCAGGGCGAGTCTTTGGAAGCGGCTCTGGCCCGCGAACTGTACGAAGAGATCGGCGTGACTCCGGAGCAGACGGAGTTGCGTACGCAGGCCGGGCCCTATCGCTACACCTTCGACGGCGCCGTGGTGAAGGGGTACTCGGGAAAGGACCAGCATTTCTTTCTGGTTCACTTCCACGGGCCTGAGGACGCCATCCAGTTGGACATGCCCAACCCGGAGTTCCAAGACTATCGCTGGATCATGCCGGACGCCTTCAACCTGGAATGGCTTCCCCCAATGAAGCGCGAGATGTACCGGCAGGTGTTCGCCGACCTGCTTTGGATCAGGCTCTGATCTCCGGGTTGAAACATCCGGGGTCCCAAAACACGGAGGGCCAAGGGGGCAACGAGCACTCCTCAGTGTCGCCGCTGTACACAGGACGGCTGGAGTCTCTACACAACGTTCATTGCGCGGCTGTTGTGAGCGGTGCGGTCGCCGCCACACAGCGAACGGGAAACTCCGATCAAATCGGGAGACAGCGAACGTCTCGTCCAGACCATCAAAGATGGAGCGGACTGGCAACCCGCCGCGGCGGCGGTCTATGCTCCTCCCCATGCCACTCCAGTCACCGCCCGATGCGTCCCTCTCCGGACTTGAACAGTTGCGTGCCATCGTGGCTGCCCTGCGGGGCCCGGGCGGTTGTCCGTGGGACCGCGAACAGACCCACGCGACCCTGCGGGCCGGATTGTTGGAGGAAGCCTACGAGGTCACCGCCGCGATCGACAGGGCGGACGACGCTAATCTGCGGGAGGAACTTGGCGACCTTTTGCTTCAGGTCGTTTTCCACGCCCAGATCGCCGAGGAAGGGGGCCGTTTTGCCTTCGATGCCGTCGCGCTCGGCATCGCCCAGAAACTCGTGCGCCGGCATCCGCATGTGTTCGCCGGAGAGAGCGCCGCGGACTCGGCAGAAGTGCTGGTCCGCTGGGAAGAAATCAAGCGCCGGGAACGCGGCGGGACGGCGGAGGAGTCCGCGCTGGACGGGGTTTCGCCCGGATTGCCCGCGCTCCAGTACGCGGCGAAGATCCAGAAGCGCGCTGCAAAAGTGGGCTTCGACTGGCAGGAGACCGGGCCCGTTCTCGAAAAGATCCGGGAGGAACTGGCCGAGGTGGAATCCGACATGGAGGCGCAAAAACCCGTTGAGGAGGAACTGGGCGACCTGCTCTTTGCGGTCGTGAATCTCACGCGCAAACTGGGCGTGGATGCCGAGGTCGCCCTGAGCGCCGCCACGCGGAAATTTGAGCGCCGCTTCCGCTCAGTGGAGTCCCTCGCGCGCCGGTACGGTGTGAACATCGCGGACTCGCCGCTGGAACAACTCGACCGGTTGTGGGACGAGGTGAAGGCGGCGGAACGCTCAAATAGACCGGCCTCCTGAGCGTTGTTCCTCCCGATGAAGCTGCTGTTTCTCACCCCTGGCACTGGTAGCTACTACTGTGGCGTTTGCATGCGCGACAACGCCCTGGCCAAGCAGCTTTGCGCCATGGGACACGATGCCTTCCTGCTGCCCCTTTACCTGCCGCTCACCTTGGAGGAATCCGCGGCCTCCCCGGAGGCACCGTTGTTTTTTGGCGGCCTGAATGTCTACCTGCAGCAACGGTTTGAATGGTTTCGCAAGGCACCCCGCTGGGTGGACCGTTTTGTCGACCATCCCGTTGTGCTAAAGCTGCTCGGCCGATTCGCCGGGCTGGCCCGGGGCAACGACACCGGGGCGATCACTGTCTCGATGCTGCAGGGAGAGGCGGGCAGCCAAAACCGCGAAATCGACAAGCTCGTGGAGTGGATCCGAAACGGCGAACGACCGGACGCCATCTGGCTTTCCACCGGCCTGCTCTCGGGCGTATCCCGCCGCATCCAGCGGGAAACCGGCGTCCCCGTGTTCTGCTCGCTTCAGGGTGAGGATAGTTTTTTGGACGGACTGCCCGAACCGTGGAGGGCGGAGGCGTGGCTTGAAATGGGGCGGCGCGTCGGCGAACTCGCGGGTGTGACTGCTCCCAGCAAGTTTTTCGGTCGGCTCATGGAGAGACGTCTGGGCCTGCGCGAGGGCAGCGTGGAGGTGATCCCAAACGGAATCGGGCTGGACGGTTACGCCCCGGCCGCATCCGCGCCGTCGCCCCCCGCGATCGGTTATCTCGCGCGTTTTACGCCGGGCAAGGGACTGGCCACCGTGGTTGATGCCTTCATCGCGTTGCGGCGAAGAGAGAGCGTCCCAAACGTGCGCTTGCGGTGCGCGGGCACGATGATTGCATCCGACATTCCGTTTCTGGAACAGCAGAAGGAGCGTCTTGCGGAGGCGGGCCTTCTCTCCGAGGCGGAGTTTCTGCCCAGCGTCTCACGCGAAGAGAAGATCCACTTTCTGCGCACGCTCAGCGTGCTTTCAGTACCCACCGCCTATGGGGAGGCCTTCGGGCTCTACCTGTTGGAAGCCATGGCCTGCGGGGTGCCCCTCGTGCAACCCGACGATGCGGCCTTTCCCGAAATCCTCGAAACCTCGGGAGCGGGCGTCGTCGTTAAAGGCAATGCACCGGAGGCGTTTGCGGATGCCTGGGAGGCCCTCCTTCTGGATCCGGTCCGCGCCGCCGCGTTTGGCAGGGCGGGAGTGAAGGCCGTGCAAAACGATTACTCCATGGCCCGGATGGCGGAGCGCTTCCTCGAGATTTCCGCCCGCGGATTTGCGGTGGAGTCCGCGGTGGAAAGTGCTTTGCCGGCTGGGGGCGCCGTGCATTCATCCTCGCATGGCCTTTGAGTTCATCCAGCAGCGCCGCGTCGAGTTCGCCGAAACCGACATGGCCGGCATTGTGCATTTTGCCAACTTCTTCCGCTGGATGGAGTCGGCCGAGCACGCCTTTCTCCGCTCGCTGGGTTACTCCGTGCACACAAGTCGGGACGGCAGGGCTACCGGTTGGCCGCGGCTCAAGGTCCGTTGCGACTACTCCAAACCACTCCGTTTCGAGGAGGACGTCGACGTCGTGCTCTCCGTCGCCGAAGTGCGGACCCGCTCGGTGCGGTATGCGTTCGTTATTCGCCGCAGCTCTGACGGCGAAGTCGCCGCTCGCGGTGAAACCGTCGCCGTTCACGCGCAACTGGACCCCGCCGGCGGACGACTGCAGGCGGCGGCCATTCCGGAAGAGCTTCGTGCGAGGCTCGCTGCTTGCGTGGAACCGGGAAATCCCCAGTCCTGAAATCCCGTGACTGAAGCGCGCATCGCCGTCATTGGTGCCGGATTCGCGGGCATCGCCGCCGCGCAGACACTGCGTGCCGCGGGATGCCGCATCGTGGTGTTTGAAAAGTCCCGCAGTTATGGCGGACGCTGTGCCACGCGAAACTGGGAGGGGGATGTGGTTGACCATGGAGCCCAGTATTTCACGGTGGGTTCCAGCGAGTTTGCCCGGGCGATTCGCAGCGGTGCGCAGGCGGACGTGCATCCGATCGAGGCGCCGCTGGTGCATCAGAGCGGCAGGCCGTTCCCCGAAAAAAAGCGCTACTACCATCGCGGGGGCAACAACCGGCTCGCACGCGTTCTCGCCGCGGGACTCGACATCCGGTTTGAAACCCCCGTTCCCCCACCCGCATCATTGCCCGGCGGATGGGAGGTGTGCGGCGAACCGTTCGACCGGGTCCTCACCACGGCACCGCTGCCTCAGAGTGCGGCACTTTTTGGCGTCGCGCTCGACGCACCCGACACCTACGAGCCGTGCCTGACGCTGCTGGCCCGCTACTGGGGGGAATGGCTGGGCTGCACCCCGGAACGGTATGGCCTCGCGCACCGACCGGGTAGCACGCTCCTGTGGTCAGCCTGCGAGAACCACAAGGTCCAAAGGATCCAGCCCGGCCGGACCGTGTTTGTCCTGCACGCTTCCGCCGCGTTTTCGCGCCACTTCTGGGACGCTGATCCGCAGGAATGGGGGCGCCTGCTGCGCGCCGAATTGGAGCCCGCCTGGGGTGTCCTGCCGGCCCACTTCGACTCGCAATTTTCGCACCGCTGGCTTTTCGCGAGGGTTGCTCGGCCGCTGGAGTTGCCGCGCCTCCCTGAGGGAGTTGTGTACGCGGGCGATGGGGCGAGTGATTCGCGGGTTGAGTCAGCGTGGCTCAGCGGCGTGACGGCCGCCGAGCGCCTACTCGCAGAACTGCAGACGCCTGAATCTTGAGCGCGGACAGGGCCGGGGATGATCAGAATCAAACACCCCCGACAGACCGATGCCGCGTCCCTCCGGCCGCCGGTCGCAGGTTCCCCGTCGCGGGCCACCACTTTGCAACGTTTGATTGACGGTCCTCTGCGGCGTGGAACTTGAGAGTGAGCGTCACGGCCAGATCTCACGCGTCCTCAGGGGTTTCCTGCTTCACGGGGGGCGGCGTAGGGGACGCGCACTACTGGAGTTCCGGCCAGTACTCCGCCCACGAACTGCTCGTTTCCCAGACCCGCACCCGTTCCAGCGTGACTCCGGTTCGCACCGGATAGGAGTTTTGGGCGCTCCGCACGTAGGCAGATAGGCGTTCCGCGAGGTGTTCGAACACCGCTTGCGCAAGCACTTCGGTCGTCGGATCCCGGTGGGAAAAACCGATGACGCGCTCCCCGTAGGCCGCCTTGAAATGGGCGTACTGCGGGTCGTCGGTGTTCATGCAGAGGGCGTGGTCATAGGCGTCGAGGAAGTCCCTGAGCAGTTCCTTGACGACCTTAAAGTCACAGACCATCTCGTTGTCGTCGAGGGTGTCGGCGCGCAGCACACATTCCACGCGGCGGGTGTGGCCGTGCGGGAAGCGGCACTTGTCGGGGTGCTTTGAAAGCATGTGCCCGTTCTCAATCTCGAACGACTTGCAGACTCGATATGGCATGGTCCCTTCCGTTGTTTTGTGTTGGCTGCGTTTCTCCACCCGGGTTCGCCTAGCCGCCCGCGAGCACGCTGGCCCGGTTCAATGCGCTCACCACCCCCTCGATCGAGGCCAGTTGGATGTGCGTGTTCACGCCGGATCCCCACACCACGCGTCCCGCCGCCGTGCGGATCTGGACGTACGAAATGGCGCTCGCCTCCGTGCCGCTCCCGAGCGCCGCCTGCCGGTAGTCGGTTACCTCGAATCCTGGCAAGCCAGCTCCTGCCAGCGCGTTGACAAAGGCCGCGATCGGGCCGTTGCCCTCGCCCGTGACCGCAAGGTCCGCGTGGTTGAGGCGTAGGCTGGCGCGGCAGCGAAAAACGCCGTCCACCCCGTCGGCGTGGAAGTGATGGAGAGCCAGCGGGGTGTGTCGTTCGACGTACTCGCGCCAGAACATGGCTTTGAGTTCGGCCGCCGTAACCTCGCGCCCCAGTGCGTCCACCAGGTCGTTGGCCAGGGGACCGAATTCGCGCTGCAAATCCTTGGGCAGTTCGATGCCAAACTGGCTCTCCAGGAGGTAGGCCACGCCGCCCTTTCCCGACTGGCTGTTGACCCGGATGACCTCCCGGTATTCACGCCCCAAATCCGACGGGTCCAGCGTCAGGTAAGGCACGTCCCAGATTCCCTCGCCGCCGTTTTGTTCGCGCTCTGCAAAACCCTTCCGGATCGCGTCCTGATGGGAACCCGAGAAGGCCGTGAAGACCAGTTCTCCGGCGTAGGGATGCCTCGGTGGAACGGTCATTCCCGTGCAGCGCTCGTAGACCTCACGCAGGGCGTTGATGTGAGAGAAGTCCAGTCCGGGGGCGATCCCGTGCATGTACAGGTTGAGGGCGACGGTGACGATGTCGAGGTTGCCGGTGCGTTCGCCGTTACCGAACAGCGTGCCCTCCACGCGGTCCGCACCCGCGAGCATGGCCAGTTCGGTGGCGGCGGTGCCAGTGCCGCGGTCGTTGTGGGTGTGCACGCTGATGATGGCGGACTCCCTGTTTTTGAGGTGTTTGCAAAACCACTCGATCTGGTCGGCGTAGATGTTGGGCATCGCCACCTCCACCGTGTCGGGCAGGTTGAGAATGATCGGGTTTTCTGGGCTTGGCTGCCATTCGGCCACCACCGCCTCGCACACCTCCAGGGAGAACTCGACTTCCGTGCCGGAAAAACTCTCCGGCGAATACTCCATGCGGATTTGTGATCCGGCCAACTGTGGGAGGCGTTCACGGATCCAGCGGGTGCCGCGGCGGGCCAGTTCGACGATCTGTGGTTTCTCGAGGCCGAAGACGACCCGGCGCTGCGCCGGGGAGGTGGAGTTGTAGAGGTGGATGATGGCCTTGTGGACGCCAGTCAGCGACTCCACAGTGCGCTGGATGAGGTCCTCGCGCGCCTGCACCAGCACCTGCACGGTGACGTCCTGCGGGATGCGCCGGTCCTCGATGAGCCGCCGCATGAAGGCGTACTCCGTGTTGGACGCCGCCGGAAAGCCCACCTCGATTTCCTTGAAGCCGCACCGGACCAGGGCGTCGAAAAGTTCCAGCTTTTGGGAGACGTTCATCGGCACCGCAAGCGCCTGATTGCCGTCGCGAAGGTCGACGCTGCACCAGATGGGCGCGTGCGTGAGGGTGCGTCCCGGCCACTGGCGGTCGGCCAGGGCAATGGGTGGGAAGGCGCGGTACTTGCGGCTCGGGTCCGGAATCATAAAAAGACCGACACCTTCGCCTTGAACCCCGTCCTTTGGCAACCCTCTGCAGCGCGCCTCCTCATGAAGACATTTAAACCCGCATGGTCGCGGCCGCCCCTTGCACTTGCGGGGTTTCGGTGTTTTGTGCCACCTCTTTGCGCATGCGAATTCTCTGTGCCGTTTTCACGCTCCTCCTCGCCGTGGCGCCCCTGCGGGCCGTCCAGCTTGGAATCGACACGTTGCAGGCCAGTCAGTTTGAGCCACTCAAGGGCAAACGGGTCGGACTCATCACCAACCAAACCGGGGCCGATTCCCGCGGGCGCCTCACCCGCGAGGTCCTCGCCAAGGCGCCGGGGGTCAAACTCGTTTCGCTCTTCGCCCCTGAACACGGGCTCGATGGCAAAAAGTTGGCTGGCAAAACGGTCGCCAACCAGAAAGACCCGCTGACCGGACTCACCGTCCATTCCCTCTATGGAGCGACGCGGAAGCCGACGCCCGAAATGCTCAAGGGGTTGGAGGTGTTGGTCTACGATATGCAGGACATAGGGGTGCGCTCCTACACCTACATTTCAACGATGGCCCGTTGCATGGAGGCTGCGGGCGAGGCGGGGCTGCAGTTTGTTGTGTTGGACCGGCCCAATCCGCTGGGCGGCGTGCGGGTGGAGGGGCCGCCGGTAGAGCCCCGGTGGATCTCTTTTGTGGGGCAGTTGCCCGTGCCCTACGTGCACGGGATGACCTGCGGCGAGTTGGCAAAAATGCTCAATGATCGCCAGTGGATGGCCGCCCGCTGCAAACTCAACGTGGTTCCAATGCAGGGCTGGCAGCGGCAGATGGTTTGGAGGGACACCGGCCTGCCCTGGATCAAGACTTCGCCGAACATCCCCCGGCACGACTCGCCCGCCTACTATGTTGCCACCGGCATCGTCGGTTCGCTTGCCGGGTTGGAAACGGGCGTGGACGGGCCCGCCCCGTTTGAGATCTGTGCCGGCAAGGGAATCGACCCGAACTCCTTCACAAAATACGTTCAAGGTCTCAATCTCGACGGTGTCCAGGTGCGGCCCTACCAGGACGGCGGCTTCGGCGGCTGCCGCCTCTCTATCGACCCCAAGGGCAGGGGAGACTTGACCTTTCTGGCGCTGGCGCTGCTCAACGAAGTCAACCGCCGTTCCAAGCCCGATCTTTTTGCCAAATCCTCCAACGAGAAACTTGACATCTTTTTTAAGGTCTACGGAAGCAGTGGGATCCGCGATTTGCTCAGCAGCGGAACCTCCGTCCAGCGCATCGCCCAAAACTGGAAGTCCGGGGTGGACAAGTTCCGTTCGGAGCGCTCCGCCTATCTCCTCTATTGAGCGCACCTCATCGGGGTTGCCCCTGTCGGAGGAGTGCGCCATGCTTTTTTTCATGACCGCCCCCGTATTCTCCCCCGTCCCCACGCGCCTCCGCGGCTTGCTGCGGGTGGTTTGCCTAGGCTTCGTTGTTTGCCTCAGCCCCGTCGCGACTTGGGCGGACGCAATTTCCGACCAGATGCAGCGGTTTGTGGAGGGCGGGACCGTCTCCGGGGCGGTCACTCTGGTGGTGACCCGTTCGGGAATCGCCCACTGGGAGGCGATCGGCAAAAGCGATCTCGCTACGGGGCGTGACATGCAAAAGGACGACCTGTTCTGGATCGCCTCGATGACCAAGCCCATGACGGCGGTCTGCGTGCTGATGTTGCAGGAGGAGGGCAGGCTTTCAATTGAGGATCCCGTGGAGAAGCACCTGCCGGAATTCAAGGGGCAGTGGGTTGTGGAGAAAAAGGAGCCCAAAAAACTGGTGCTCGCGCAGCCGAAACGTCCCATCACCGTGCGAGACCTGCTCACCCACACGGCGGGTCTCGGCGACGTCAAAACCCCGAGGACCCATTCCACCCTGGGCGAGCTGGCGATGGCTTACGCGCGGGAACCGCTGCAGTTTGAGCCTGGCACCCGCTGGAGTTACTCGAATCCGGGAATCAACACGCTTGGCCGCCTCGTCGAGGTGCTCAGTGGCAAGGATTTCGCGACCTTCATTCAGGAGCGGATCTTTGATCCGCTACAAATGCGCGACACGACCTTCTGGCCCACGGAGGAACAGCTCAAGCGCGTGGCTAAAAGCTACAAGCTCAACAAAGAAACAGGAAAGCTGGAAGAAACTACCGTCTACTTCACCGACGGAAACCTCTCCGACCGCAGGCGCACGCCCTACCCGGCGGGCGGCCTGTATTCGAGTGCAAAAGACGTCGGTCAGTTTTACCGGATGATGCTTAACGGCGGTTCCCTTGATGGCAGGCAGCTTCTCAAGCCGGAAACGGTCGAATGGATGACCACCACCCAGAGCGGTGAGATCAAGACCGGCTTTGTCGAAGGGATGAGCTGGGGCCTCGGCTTTCAGGTGGTCCGCGAACCACAGGGGGTGACCGCGGCCCTTGCGAAGGGCTCCTTCGGCCACGGGGGCGCGTATGCCACCCACAGCTGGGGCGACCCGGTCAATGGCACCGCGTACGTGTTGCTCATCCAGCGCGCTGGAATGCCCGGCGGCGATGCCTCCGAAATCCGAGGTGAATTCCAAAAGGCCGCCTCAGAACTGGCCCCAAAATAAGCGCCCTTTACAGGAAGTTTCCGTCCCGCGCCGGTCCCCCGGGCCCTTTTCAAAAGGCGGATGCCGGGGTGGCGCAGCAGGTTTTCGCAAAAAAACAGGGACAACGGACTCCAATCCTCCGCGGGCCCGCGCCCCCACTTAAAGTTCTTTTCCCGGGGTTCAACCTCTCTGTGATCTGTGACCCCTCATCTGTGTTCTTTGTACTCTCTACGGTTGATTCCGATTCCACCCCACCTGCATAGCCGGGTCCCCGGCCTTGTGTGCCGGGCGCCCCGTGGTATGCTAAACGCTCCGTCTAAGCGATATGCCCAACTACGACTATCACTGCGAGAAATGCGACAAGACCTTTGAGTTCTTCCAGTCGATGAAGGATGACGCCCTCAAGGTTTGCCCGAAGGAAGCCTGCACGAAGAAGCCCTGGGGGAAGGGCAAGGTGACCCGGCAGATCGGCACCGGTGCGGGGCTTATCTTCAAAGGCTCGGGATTCTATATAACCGATTACCGGTCGGAAAGTTACAAGACAGCTGCAAAAAGTGACTCCGCGCCGCCCGCCGCGGAGTCTGCGCCGGCCACACCGGCTCCAGCCGCGGCCCCGCCGGCACCGGCCGCCGCGCCCGCCCCAGCCAAAAAAGGCAAGAAAAACGAGGCCTAGGCGCTTTCATGCCTCCCCGCGCTTCCAAACCAGGCGCTCCACAACGGAACGGTTTTTGGAGCCGGGGTCTTCAATACGCCTTGATCGGCGCATTTTCCCTGGCCCCGGTTTTGGCTCTGCTGATTCAGCTGTCGCGCGTTCCGGACGAGGATCCTGCTCCGGTTGCCGCTGTAAAGCCCCGGTCGCTTCCCCCTTTCATCGGGGGGCTTCTGGCGAATCCGAAGGCGTCCGAGTTCGAGTGCTCTCTGGATGAACTGAATGTTCATCTGGCTCAGCTGCTGCCCGCGATCAGGAAAAGCCCTTCAGGAATGAAGCTCCGTCAACTCGAACTGCGTTTGGAGCCGGGTGGGTGTACGGTGATGGCCACCTTTCTTTGGCGGGGAAGGGAATGGCATACGCGGTTGCACTACCAGGTTTTGATCGAGTCGGGACGTCTCAAAATGAAGGCGGATTCCGGGAGTCTCGGGCGGGTGCATCTGGGCGCCCGATGGGTCAAGTTCCTCCAAGTCCCGCTGCTGCAACTGCTGCCCCTGCTTAAGAAGGAAACCGTGTTGGTCAACCGCCTGGAAAACCTTCGCATCGAGCCAAACCGTCTTTTCCTCAGGGTCCGGGCGTCGAGTCCGGCCCACTTTCCCTGAACTGACCCTCCGCGCGGCCGCGGAGGAGAGGAAACCGTGAAGCCTGTGGTTCCCGGATGGTTTTTCCGCGCACTCCGCGGCTCCAAGTGCGATCCGTTGTGTCTCCGGGACAGACGCTCCCGCTTTCAACTGATTCTCATGAAATGGCCGTCGCTTGATGGTTGCCGAGCCGCGGCATTCGGCATCTGGGGATTTCCGCTCGCAAGGCGGGAGCGGGCCCGTTGACCCCGACCCCAGACCCAAATCGGAGGAGTTCCTTCACCATCGCGCCGCTTCATTTGCTCTGAAACTGCCTGCTGTCGACAAGCGCGTGGATGAACTCGCGCAGGGTGTAGTTTCTGGCCTTCGCGCGATCCAGCATCGCCGCCGCCAGATCCGAGTCGATGAAGCCGAAAGGCCGTCCGAGTGCGTAGGCGATGAGATGCTCGCTCATGCCCCGCGCAAAGGACTCCGGCTTGGAGGCGATGATCTCGCGCAGTTCGAAATAGTCCTTGAAGGCCGGTCCCTTGTGGAGGGCTGCGGCGGGGTCGATGGTCCAGTGTTTGAGAAGTTTCGGGATTGGTTTGCCGTTGGCGTCCAGCGGCTGGAAGCTGTCCTCGGTGCGCCATTTGCCGACGGTGTTGAAGTTTTCGAGTCCGAAGCCGATGGGGTCGATGGCGCGGTGGCAACTGGCGCACTGGGGCTGTTCCTGATGCGCGAGCAGGCGTTCGCGCGTGGTCAGGGGCTGGCTGTTGAGCCGGGTGATCTGGGGCACGTTGGGGGGCGCGTTGGGCGTCGGATCGTTGAGCAGAAAGCGGAGCACCCACGCACCGCGTTCGACGGGGCTGGTGTGTTCGCCGTTGCTGCCCATCGCCAGAATCGCCGCCATCCCCAGCAGACCGCCGCGCGGTGAGCCGGCGGGGAGACTCACCTTTTTGAATGCGTCACCGCTGACGCCCTCGAGCCCATAGAAGGCTCCAAGCAGGCCGTTGACGACCACGTAGTCGGATTTGAGCAGGTCGCGGATGCTCGCGTTTGAGCGCAGCACGTGCTCGAAGGTGTGGAAGACTTCGTTCCGCGCGGCGGCCTTGGTACTTTCGTCAAAGTCGCGGTAGAGCTGCGTGTTGAACTGGAAAAAATCCAGCCGTTCCATCCGGAGCCACTGGTGGGTGAAGCCGGTGACGAAGTCCCTCGATTTGCTGCTGGCGATGAGACGGTCGACCTGTTGGGCAAGCACTTCCGGCTTGAGCAACTCGCCGCTGCGGCCCAGCGAAAGAAGGGTGTCGTCAGGCGGGGCGCTCCAGAGGAAGTAGGCGAGACGGGTGGCCAACTCCACGGCGCTGAGCGGACGGGGTTTCTGCTCGTCGGCTGGTTCGCTCAGGTACAGGAAGCCCGGCGTGGCGAGGACCACGGTGAGGGGCTCCTTGAGCGCGGTGTGGAAGGCGTCCCCGGCACTGGTGCGTGCTTCGAAGAGGCGCACCAGTTTGTCGATGTACGCCGCGGTGGGAGGCTTGTCGCGGAAGGCCCGGGTCGCGAAGCGTTCGATCACTTCGCGGGCGCCTGCGGCGTCCTCGGTGCGGGAGGTGAGCAGGGATTCCAGCCCGCCTCTGTCTACGCTCGGGAGCGGGCCCTGCCATTCAATCCAATCGATCCACAGCGCAGGGTCCCGCTGCTTGGCGTCCTTGATCATGCGGGTCCGGCCCGGGAGGCTGATGCCTTCCTTCTTGAGCGGGCGTTTCTCCATGAGGATGAATTTGCGCGGGCCGTTGGGAAGGACGCGGAAGGGCAGTTCAACGACCTCGGGATGGTCAAGGTCCGCCGCAATCTGGCGGTTGGCGAGAAAGGTACGGTCGTCCTTGTCAATGGGGCTGGCTTCGACCAGGGAGAGGAAGGCGCGTTCGGCGGGGATCTCAGGCACCCGTCCCACTTTGACCCGCATCACGTAATCGCCGGTGGCTGCCTCGGGGGGGAGGATGACGGCGTACTCGGAGGTATCGTTTACAGTGTTGTCTAGGTAGAAGCCGGTCTTGGATTTGGGCCAGTCAAGGTACTGCTGGAACCAGCGGTTGTTTTGTTCCCAGACGTAGCGGTGGAACTCTGCGGCGTCTTTGTCGCGGAAGCCGAATTCGGACAACCGGGCGACATCTCCGCCGTCGGCCTTCCACTTTTGATAGTTCTCAAACTGGACCCGTGAGCGGTCGTGGATCCGCTGGATCTCGGGGGTTTTGGACTCGGGCTCGATGTGCTCGGTCTTGGTGAGCCCGGCTGCAGGCGCGGGCACCTTGGGAAGGGGGCCCTCCCATTCGACCCAGTCTATCCAGAGGGCCGAAACCGGGCCGACGCCGGTCGCCTTTCGCGCCGTGTGGTAGGATTCGAAGTCCTGTTTGGGATCGCGCTTCTCGCGGAGCACGAAAGTGTGGGGGCCGTCCGCGGTGACGCTGACGGGCACCTCCAGGGTCTGGGGACTCGCCGGGGTTCCACTGATTTGGAAGGTTTGCAGCAGGCTGAATTCATCCTTTTCCTTTCTGCTGCCCAGCATCAGGAAATGGCGTGTTGCGGGCGTGCCCTCCACCGCGCCGATCCGTACGCGGAGGATGTAGTCGCCGGGGGGGGCGGCCTCGATTTCGTGCTTGGTTTTGAGCCAGCCCGAGGGTTGGTCGGGAGGAAGCGTGATCACCTCCTCGGTGTGGACGTTGAAAATGGTGAGGAAGGCGCCGGTCTTGGTGAGTGGATCGTTGAGGTAACGCTCAAAGCTTGGGCCGTGGTCCTCGAAGGCCTTGACCCGAAACTTTGCCTCCTGTTCGTCCGTGACGCCCCTGCCAAAGGTGCTGGGCGGCAGGGAGCGGTCACTGTCGAGATAGGCTTTCGCAACCCGGTAACCCTCCTTGAAGTAGCCGTTGTAGGTACCTGCGACCATGGAGTTCGCGTGCAGTTCGACCTCCCTGCGCTGCTTGTACACTTTTGCGGTCTGTGCCTCCGCCGGCGCCGAGGCCGGGCCTTCCAATTCGACGTAGTCCACCCAGATGCACGGGCGGGGGCCGCTGCCGGTTTTGTCCCAGGCCTCCCGAAACATCGCGTACTCGGCACCGCGGTTGTTGGGACGCTTGTCGCGGAGCGTGAAGTTGCGCTCGCCCGTGGCGTTGATCTCGACCGGGATTTCGAGCAACTGGGGGTTGGCCAGAGTGCCCGTGACCTGGTGGGAGCTCGCCACGTTGAAGTCGGAGGCATCCGCCTTGCCTGCACCGAGTTCGATGAAGCGCCGCTCCGGCGGAGAGTCGTCGGTGGCCGCGACGCGCGCCCTGAGGATGTAGCGGCCTGCGGGCCAGTTCGGGGGCGCGGTGATTCCGGTGTAGCGGCCGAGGCTGTAGAGCATCAGGTAGGCGCCGGTCTCGCGCTGGGGGAGTTTTTGGTAATCGAGGTAGTACTGGTGATGGTAGCTGAACTCGCTGCGGGCAAACTGCGCGTCATCGATGTCTCGGAATTCAAACTGGGTGGGCGGTGGGGCGCCGGGAATTTCGGAAAAGCGGTTGTAAAACAGGTGGGGCTGCGTCTTGAGGCGAGGATCGGTGCGCAGCTTTTCGACCACGGCAGCGTTTTCGGGTTTTGCGGCCGCCTGATCGACGGCGTCGCACCAGGCTTTGAAGCGCGCGTATTTCTTTTGGTAACCCTCCGCGTAGATGGGCATGTACTTGTTCGCCCATTCCTCGGGTTCCCTCCGGAGCTTCTCCGTTTTCGGAGTCGCAACGGATGGAGTCACAAACCGGGCGAAGGATTCATCCAGTGCCTTCCTGCCGAGTGCGAGATACTGCTCCAACTGGTCGCTGGACATGAACAGGGAGGAGCCCGCCGTGTCGAAGGTTCCCGCGCCGCCGTCGGCCGGGAGGTCGCGCACATCGATGGCGACCCCGAGCAGGTCGCGGATGGTGTTTTTGTATTCGCGCCGGTTGAGGCGGCGCATGGTGATTTTACCGCCCGAATCACCCAGGGAGCGGCGGGCGGCCATGAGGGTGTGGGAGAGGGCGTCGAGGAACTCTGTTTTGGCTGCGCGCTCGGGTTGTTTGGATTCCTCAGGGGGCATCTCGCCCGAGTTGAGCTGGTTGAGGACCTTCTGCCAGAGATCCGCGCCCTTTACGGTGTCGAGGGTGAAGGAAATCTGGTCGAGCCGGACCTTCCCCTTCTGTTTGTCCGCGTTGTGGCACTCAAGGCAGTATTCCTTGAGGAAGGTCCGGTTCTCCTGCCTGAACTGCGCGTGCTCCAGTCCCGCCCCGCGGGCCGAGTTGTCCGCAAGGGCGAGGATGACGAGGGAGCAAAGGAAAACCAGCGCTGCCGCGGCGGCTTGTCGCGGCGGTGTCCGTTCAAAAATCGGCGGTTTGGTCGCAATCATCCCAACCTGTGATACCGCCCGGCCGCCGGAATTAGGCAAAGCGTTCGAAAAAGCCCTTTTTCAGGGTCCCACGGCGTCCGAATCCGATTGCCTATCGCTCCGAATCTGCGCCCATCTGTCCCAAGTGCGGTCCCTTCATCCGGAGATGGCAAGGGAGAGTGCAGAGCAAGGGGGCTTGGGATGGAACGCAAAAGTGGCCGGGGCTTGGGAGCCGCCGGCCACTTCGTACTGCGAGTCTGATCCGAGGTTAGACGGCGCGGTCGCCGGTTTCCTCGGTGCGGATGCGGACCGCCTCGCTCACGGCGCTCACGAACACCTTGCCGTCGCCGATCTTGCCGGTCTTGGCGGCGCGCACCACGGCGGCTACCGCCGAATCCACGAGGGCGTCGGTGAGCACGACCTCCAGCTTGATCTTGGGCAGGAAGTCCACCGTGTACTCACTGCCGCGGTAGATCTCGGTGTGGCCCTTCTGTCGGCCGAAACCTTTGACCTCCGTCACGGTCATTCCCTCGACTCCGATCTCCGCCAGGGCGTCCTTCACTTCCTCAAGCTTGAAGGGCTTGATGATTGCTTCGATTTTTTTCATGACTCGATTGGTTTAAACTGTATTGCGGGTTTACTCGTATGCGGGGCGGGGGGCCGACTACAGGATGTAGCCTTCCTCGCCGTGCTCGCTGACGTCCAGACCGGCGTCTTCGACTTCGGCGGTGGGACGCAGCCCGACGACCACCTTCACAATGAGGGCGATCACCACGGTTGCAACGACCGACAGCACCAGAGTCAGACCGATGGCCTGGAGCTGGGTCCCGAGCAGGCCGCCGTCGACCACCAGTTTTTCCAAGCCGTTGCCCGGTTCGGCAGCATCCTTCGCGGCGGTGACCGCGGTGGCGAGGTTGGCGTTGACCGCCTTGTCTGCGTAAATGCCCGTCATGATGGCTCCGAGCGTGCCGCCGACGGCATGGACGCCGAAGGTGTCGAGCGCGTCATCGTAGCCAAACTTGGCCTTCAAATGCATCACAAAGACGTAGGGAATGGCCGCGGCGAGGACCCCGATAACCACCGCAGCGGTGGTGCCCACGAAACCGCAGGCGGGAGTAATCACGACAAGACCTGCAACCGCGCCGGAACAGAAGCCGAGGATCGAGGCATGGCCGCGCATGATGCGCTCCATCATGGCCCAGGTGAAAGAGGCGACTGCGGCGGCCAGTGTGGTGGTCGTGAAGGCGTTGGCGGCGATCCCGTCGGCAGCGACTGCGGAGCCCGCGTTGAAGCCGTACCAGCCCACCCAAAGCATGCCGGTTCCCACCATGCAGAGCACCATGGAGTGGGGGGCCATCTTGTCTTTGCCGAAGCCAAGGCGCTTGCCGAGGATGATGCAGAGCACCAGAGCGCTCCAGCCCGAGGTCATGTGCACCACGGTCCCGCCGGCAAAGTCGATGGCGGGAATGACCGCGTCTTTGTTCCAGACGCCGTTCATGTAGCCGGTTACGCCCCAGACCATGTGGGCCATCGGGAAGTAGACCACGAACATCCAAAGCCCGATGAAGGTCATGATGGCCGAAAACTTCATGCGCTCCGCGATCGCGCCCACGATCAGGGCGGGGGTGATGATGGCGAACATCATCTGGTACATGGAGAACACGTTGTGTGACACCCAGTAGGAGTAGTCAGTGTTGGGTGCCGAATCGACCCCCTTCATGAAGAAGAACTCGGAGCCGCCCAGAAAGGGACTCTCAAAGTTCTTCCCGAAGACGAGACTGTACCCGAAAGCCCACCACAGGATTGAGACCAGGCCCGCACAGGCGAGACACTGGGCCAGCACGCTCAGAACGTTCTTCCTGCGCACCAAACCTCCATAGAAGAGTGCGAGACCGGGCAACGTCATGAAGAGCACCAAGGCCGCGGATGTCATCATCCAGGCGTTGTGGCCGGGGCCCGGCACACCGAGGGTCTTTTGAGAAAATCCCTCGGGATACACCGACTCCTCCACGCCCTCGTCATTTTTCTTTTTGATCTTCAGGCTCTCGAACGCTGCGTCGGGGCTGGTGTTTTGCAGGTACGCTTCCAGTGCGTTGATGCGCATTTCGAGAGTCACTTCGGCTGCCGCGGCCGGGGCCTCGGCCGCCGCAGCAGCAGGAGGCGGCGGGGTGGGTGCCGGCGGCGGTGCAGCTGGTGCGGGGGCCGGCGCAGGGGGCGGAGTGTCCTGCGCTTGGGTCGGGCTCAGGGGCGAGAGCAGGGCGGCCATGGCGACGGCCACGGGTATCCAGCCGGTGAGGAATGCGGTTCGGATCTTCATAGTGTTATGAGTTTGGGATGAAAAGCTGCTCTGAGGTCCCCCGAGGGACCACCGGGCTGCAGCACTCCAAATAGCACCGGCCGTGCCAACAATTATAAGTCCCTGATAAACAAGGTTTTTAAATAAAAGATTGGTTCAACGGCACAGGCTGGGCGGATCAAAAAAGAACACCCTGCTCAAAACTCGCCAGCGGGCGAAGCTGGTTAAATTTGTGCACCCTCCGCTGTTTGGTTAAAAAACAACGGAGCAATCCGGGTCACCAGACGCGCCATTTCGAGCAGCACAGCAACCCGACGAGCGCGAACAGGGGCACAAGGATCGGGAGCGCAAAAAAGGCGATGTACCCCAGAAAAGATGGGGTGTGCACCCGCTGTTGTTCGGCGATTTTCTTCACCAGCAGGTTCGGGCCGTTGCCGATGTAGGTCGTTGCACCGAAAAAAACCGCCCCGAGAGAGATGGCCCGCAGCACTGGGGCGTGCAGTTGGAGAAACACGGGCATGTCCGAAGCCGGCTCCATCCGCGCCAGTCCGAAGGCTGCCGAAAGGAAGGCGAGGTAGGTGGGGGCGTTGTCGAGGACTCCAGAAAGGGCGCCTGTCCAAAAAAAGAACTGCAGGGGCGTGCTGAGCCCGAGAGTTTCCGCGTGGGCGCCGAGAAGTTCGAGGGCGGGCAGCATGGTCAGAAAAATCCCGGCGAAAAGCCACGCGACCTCTTTGATGGGGGCGAGTTCAAAGTGGTTGGATTCGTGGACGCGTTTCGGCGTCCACCGCCAGGACAGGCCTGCCGCGGCCAGCATGAGGGCCTCCCTCCAACCGAAGGGGAGGAGGAGCCCGCAGAGAACGACGCCAAGGAGCGGTAGGTTCCAGAGGCCGTCGATCCGCCAGTGTTCCTCCCGGGTCAGCGCCTCGCGCACTGGAGCGGGTGCGCGGAGGAAGTTTTTGCGGTCCAGAATCAGGAAAACAAAAAGGAGCATCCCGACGGTAAAAAGCCACGGCCGCCAGCACTGTTGGAGCGGCCACCAGAAGGGCACGCCCTTGAGGAAGCCCAGGAACAGGGGCGGGTCGCCGATGGGGGTCAGGCAGCCTCCGATGTTGCTCACCAGCAGGATGAAAAAGACGATGTGAAAGTCGGTTATTCTGTATTTGTTCATGCGGATCCAGGGGCGGATGAGCAGCATGGAGGCGCCGGTGGTACCCAGCACATTGGCTAGCAGCGCGCCGAGCAGGAGGAACAGGCAGTTTTCCCCGGGGGTGGCCTCCCCGCGGACCCGCAGGAGGATTCCGCCACTGACGACATACAGGGCCCCGACCAGCGAGAGGAAGCTGAAGTACTCTGCGGCAGTGTGAACCAGAGGCGCCGCGCGGTGCAGCCCGAAGCCGTAAAAACACGCGGTGCAAACTCCCAAGCCCACCGCCACCGGCGCGTGGTGTCTGTCCCAAAACCGTGGCATCGCAAGCGGAGCCGCCGCGATGAGCAGCAGCAGCAGGACAAACGGAAAAACCATCCACAAGGGGGGGACGGACTCGGCTGCCGCGAAAAAAACTGGGCACATGGGTTTGGGGGGGCGGGCCCCTCAGGCGAGCAGGCCGCGCGCAACAGCCCTGGCCTCAGCGTCGGCCGTGAGGAGGGCTTCCAGGGAGGGGTACCGGATGGGGCTGTGCCGTTGCATGACGGCCTCCACGGTC
>JBILKV010000031.1:0-32877 GCA_044376515.1 Chthoniobacteraceae bacterium
TGGGGTCGATGGGAAATGGCTCATTAACACGAGGGCATGGGATGGTTTCCATGGGGCTTGGGTTGGCAGCACCCACCTATCTCCAGAGCCGTCCGCAGCCAAGCCAGCCTCCTTCATGCTGGGTCGAGGAAATCCGCGTCACGTGGTGATTGTTGATAATGAACACACCATCGCTCTGGTATGCGGAAAGCGCTACACTGACTTTTGGATCATTTCCAAATCCCCTACCCCGGACCACTCTCGCCTCGAACGTATGATGATGGTAGCGCTCAACACGGGCTTCCCCGTGAAGGGTGCGTTTTTTGTTCCGACCCAGTAGGAAACCAGCAAAGCCGCTCAAGCGTTGGTTTCGTTTCAGGTGCGGACCGCACCCTCCTTCCCTCTCACCGGGAAACCCCGATTCAAGGGTTAGCGTCCGGTAACCTTTCGATTCCTTGCCGAGGGAAGGATTTTCCCTGCGGGCTGCACTCGATGCACTCTCAACAAACCCTCACCGTCCAACGACCCTTTTTTACTCATGACCGCATCTGTAGTTTGGATTGAATCCTCCTCCTGGGAACTCGATTTTTACGGCCTGCCGCACCGCTTTCCGTGGCCGGGTGAGGCTGACGCTGAAGCCGCCCAAGCCCACCCTCTCAACTTGGAAACCCTTCTGGAGGCCATCGACAGGTTGCAGCCTCCGTCGGAACCATGGTCTGGGTTTCGCGCCGCCACGGGCCTGTTCGAGGAGCTCTCCGAGGCGCTGGAGGAAGGCGAAATTGTGCGCACCCAGCGACTGCTGGAAGAGATTGAGCGACTGCATCCGGGGTCCGCGTTTGTGCAGTTTCAACACGCTAATCTGGCCCGGTTGAGGGGAGAAGATGCCTCGGCTGCCAAACTTCTGGAAACCGCCATCGAAAAAGCGCCGCAAGCGGCGCCCCTCTGGAGCGCACTTGGGAACGCCCGCCTCCAAGTCGGAGACGAAGCGGGGGCGGTCAGCGCATTCAAGAAAGCCCTCGAGAGTAATGGAAACGATCAGGGAGCCCTCAGCGGACTGACCCAGCTCCGGCAACTGGTGCGGCTCATGCGCCAGACGGAGGACGGACAGGCCGATCCGAATGCCGTCGCCTACGTGGAAATGGAAACCTTCCGGGGCATGATTTCCGGGCAGATTGAATCCATGGCTGAGGACCCGGACCAGCTCGTTGCGCTGGCCGATCAGCTGATGCGGGACGGACTCCTGCTGGATGTGGTCATCTCCGCCTTGGAAAAATCCCTCGAGGCGCGTCCAAATCATGAGCGGACCATCATGCTGCTCGCCTCCGCCTGCAGGGCTGCGGAACGGCATGCCGACGCCCTCGCCCTGGTGCAACGCTTCACCGAGTTGGTGCCGAACGAGTCCACGGGCTTCATGCACCTAGCCCAGGCGTTCAACACCCTGGGACAGCATGACAAAGAGCGGGATGCCCTGGGCCGGGTGCTCGAGCTGGATCCGAACTTCCACTCCGCGATCGGTATTTATTTTGAGCTGGCCCAGAACGAACACGATCCTGCCAAAGAAGAGACCCTCGCGAAATGGGCATCTGCTCACGGTTCTTGGATGGGCATGTTGATCGCCAGTTCCATCGCCCGCACCCGCGGGGACACCGCTACCGCCCTCCGGCACGCCGATCAAGCCCACGCCATCGCACCCGAGCGCGAGGAGGTCCTGCTGCACCTGACCGCCGTCCTTGGGGAGGCCAAGGAACTGGGCCGGCTTTCCTCACAGATCAGACCTGCCGTTGAAAGCCGCAAGTACAGCGCGCGACTGGATTGGAACTTCGCCCAAACGCTGTATCAACACGGTTTTCGTGACGAGGCCAGCGGCGTGCTTCGCCGGGCAATTTCCCTAGAGGGCGCCCCCGAGGAATTCAAGGCAATGGCGGGATCCACCCTGGAGTCTTGGGCGGGGGTCCTCACCGGCTGCGGCGTCCCGATTCAGGCCAAACCCGGGGGCCACGTCCTCGCGCCCATCCTCATCACGCTTCCAGATGGCGACGGTGGGGTTGTAATCGGGGCTGGCCGCAGTCTTCCGGCCGAAGGCACGTTTCCGTGGCGCGGGGTCCGCGAAGGCATGGCGGAGGTCAACCTCCAACAAGGGGAGTCTGGCGGCGGCCACCCGCCCCAGTCACTGGGGACTTTCCGCGCCGGCGGAGTCGACATGGCAGAAGGTGCAGCACCCGTCGAGTGCCATGTGAGCGTTTCCTCGGACACGGAGTTGATGTTCCGCGCCGCGCAGGGCGGCCGTCGTCTGCCGGTGGCGTGGCGTCCCCCAAACTAGGGGCAGGTCGGGCGGCTTCTCGAACCTCCGCCGATTCCAAGGACGAACCGCTCCCTAGCCAACGTCGCAGAGGGCGTCCAGGTCGCCGATATCCGCAGGGGAAAGCTGAAGGCCAAGGGCCGCGACGTTCTCGGCAAGGTGGATGAGAGAGGTCGTGCCCGGGATAAGGACCAGGTTGCTTGAATGCTGCAGCAGCCAGGCCAGCGCAATCTGGCTTTCAGTCGCAGCGTGGACCCTCGCGACTTGCGAAAGACGTTGGTCATTGGACAATGGCGCCTCAGGGGCAAATGGCTTGGCCGCAAGCGGGCCCCAAGGCAGGTACGCGATCCCTCGGGTACGGCAAAAATCGAGCACCGCATAATCCGTCCGCTCCAAAATGTTAAACCGGTTTTGAACGGAAGCGATCGGGACCATTCCAAGGGCCGCCTCGAGTTGCTCCAACCCGACGTTGGAGAGGCCAATGTGCTGAATCTTGCCCTCCGCTCTCAGTTGCGCCAAGGCTCCGACGCTCTCCAAAAATGGAACGTTTGGATCCGGCCTGTGCAGTTGGTAGAGGGAAATCCTTTCCTGCCGGAGACGCTGTAGACTTTCCTCACACCGCAACCGCAACTGGCTCGGCCGCCCATCCGGGAACACGCGATCCGGGGCCGTTTTCTCCACGCCCCCCTTGGTCGCAATCACCACCGGCTCGGCCACGTCGGCGAGCGCCTCGCCAATGAGGGACTCGTTCCAACCCGGACCGTAGGCGTGCGCTGTATCGATGAAATTGACGCCCAACTCGACGGCGCGAAGGAGGAGCCGTTTTCCCGCGTCCCAATCCGGATAAGGTCCAAAATTCCCCGGCTGTCCGCATAAACGCATCGCACCGAAACCGAGTCGCCGGATCGGGAGATCTCCACCGAGGTTGAAATGGGTCGCTTTCAAGAGTTCAGGAGTTTGGTCATCCGCTCGGAGAGGAATTGAAGGCGCGCCATATCGCCGCCCCCGAC
The DNA here is from genome assembly GCA_044376515.1 of Chthoniobacteraceae bacterium. Taxonomy (GTDB): domain Bacteria; phylum Verrucomicrobiota; class Verrucomicrobiia; order Chthoniobacterales; family Chthoniobacteraceae; genus Chth-196. The sequence continues at coordinate 3,289 of JBILKV010000031.1, forward strand.
TTCCGCGATCGCAAAACCCGTGTAGTTGCTCGCCCGGAGGGCCTTTCTCACAGCCACCCAGTCCACATCCCCCTCCCCAAGTTCCACTCCGAACCCTTTGTTCAAGCCCTCTTCACCCGCCTTTTTCCGACTGAACTCCTTGATGTGAAGATTCAGAATCCGCGCACCAAGGATTTCCGGCCAGTGTTCGGGCCAGCTGTTGACCACGCAGTTTCCGATGTCGAAATGCCACCCCACCCAAGGCGATTGAAACACATCCACGAAACGGGCGGCCTCGACAGGGTTGAGGATGAATTTGTTCCAGACATTCTCCACGGCGATCGCGCACTTGGATTTTTCAGCGGTATCAATGCAGCGCTTGATTCCCTCCACGGCGCGGTCCCAGCACTGGGCGTAGTTGACCTGAGCGTTCACCACACCGGGCACCAGAAGCACCCGCTTGCAACCGAGTTCCCCACCCTGTTGCAGGGCCAGCTGCAGTCCCTTGACAGTTCGCTCGCGCTTTGCCGGGTCGGGGTCAGAAAGGGGGAAGCTCCAGTGGGGCGTGCAGATGATCCCTGCGATCTCCAGCCCGCTTGCGGCCTTCGCCTCCATGAGCACATCGACGCTCAACTTGTCATCCGGAAGGTTGAGTTCGATCCCCTCAAATCCAGCATCCCGGGCCATTTTAAATCGGTCCGCAATCGACGCCGGCGCGGCGGGACGAATCATGCCGAGGTTGACCGCCTTTCTCAGGGAGGACGGGGCCGACTGGCCTGAAGCGGGATGGAACAGCGAAGCGGTCAACGCGGCGGCGCCGGCAGTGAGAAAATTACGACGGTTCATATGGGGGTTGCTCGCCAGCGACTCTCTTTCGGCGAAAGAACGCAGGCAACCTCTTTCACCCGCCGAATCGACCTGGGAACCGGATGGGTGATCCCTAAGTTTGGTCGATCACCGCGACTCTTCTCATTGTTCTGCGTCCAAGCAATATTGTTGCCCTCCCGCACTCGCAGCGAAAAATTGTGAGCGGAAGGCACCATTCGCCCCCACCCCTCGAATGCTCCGTTTCTCAACAAACGCCTCTCTCGCACGCCGCGATTTTCTGCGAATCGGCGGGCTCGGACTCGGAGGTCTCGCCCTGACTGACCAACTGGCACTCCGGGCCGCACTGAACAACGCCGGTTCCGTAGCCCGCGACAAGTCGGTGATCTTCCTTTTCATGCACGGAGGGCCCTCGCAGTTCGAGACGTTCGATCCGAAGATGGATGCTCCCTCCGAGATCCGAAGCGTGACCGGCGAAATCCCGACCACCCTCCCGGGCATCACTTTCGGAAGCACTTTCACCAAGCTGGCCCGTCTGGCGGACAAATTCAGCATCGTCCGCTCCTTCGTTACCGGCGACGGCGTCCACGATCTCAAAAGCATCGTCGGCAAGCACACCCTCAACGCCAACCTCGGCTCCCTTTACAGCCGCATCGCCGGCACGATGAATCAGGAGACCGCGATGCCCTCCAACATCACTCTCCTCCCCCGCGCCGTCGCGCCCAGCGCGGGGCCGCAACTTCTCCAGTTTGGGGATATCACCGCCGGTGGGGAATTGGGCGCGGGCTTCCGCCCCTTCGTCCCGGGGTCCGGCGACGGCGCACAGTCGGACATGACCCTCAGCCTGCCGCTCGAGCGACTGGAAGACCGGCGGTCGCTGCTCTCAACGCTCGACACTTGGAAGCGCGAGATGGATTACGGCACCACGCTTTCCGGCTTGAGTGGCCTGCAGCAAAAGGCCTTCAGCCTGCTCAGGGGCGGCGTCTCCGACGCCTTCGATCTCTCCAAGGAAGACCCTAAACTCGTCGCCCGTTACGACACCGCGGCCCTCCTGCCGAAAGAACGGATCAGCACCGAGTGGAAAAACCGCGAACACTACGCCGACAACGCCCTGTCGCTTGGTCGCCTGCTGCTGCTTGCCAGGCGCCTCTGCGAGCGCGGCGCGGGTTTCGTGACGGTTACCACCAGCTTCGTCTGGGACATGCACGCGGACAACAACAACGCCCCCGTGAAGACGGGCATGGAGTATGTGGGCCGCCCCTTCGACCATGCCGTCTCCGCGCTCATCGAGGACATCGAATCCCGCGGATTGCGCGACAAAATTCTCCTGGTGTGTTGCGGTGAAATGGGGCGCACTCCCCGAATCAGCCCAAAAGGCGGCCGAGACCATTGGGGCGGCCTCGCCCCACTCATGCTGTACGGCGGCGGCCTCCAGATGGGGCGCGTCATAGGCCGCTCCAGCAGGGACGGTTCCGAGCCATCGGAAAATCCGGTCACCATTCCTGATCTGGTGGCAACCATCCTCCACACGCTCGTGGACGTCGGTCAGGCGAGACTTCTCGAAGGGTTGCCCGCGAATTTGCTTTCCCTGCTGAACCGTGGCTCTCCCATCCCCGGTCTGGTGTAGATTTAGCTTCAGCGACCTGCCCGGCAGACTACGGGTCCGGCTTTTTAATGGGCGCTTTTCACGCTGAACCCACCGGCCAGTTTTTTTCCATGTCAACCCCACCCGCGCCTGTAGAATCCGAGGTCGTCGCACAAGCTGGCTCCACCGTGTTCGGGCTCCTCAACTTTATCGAAGGAGTGCAGTGCTGGGTGAAGGACCGCAACGGTATCTACTGCTGGGTGAACCGGGCTTTCCTGCTGAACTACTCCTTGGATGCCAGTCCCGAACGAGTGATTGGAAAGAGCGACTACGACCTGTCGCCCAAGCACCTTGCCGAACAATTCCGGCTTGATGATGCTCATGTTTTGGATGGAGACCCGATTCTCAACCGACTCGAACTGGTCGGCCGTTTCGACCATCTCTCCCACTGGTGCGTGACCACCAAGCTGCCCGTCAGGAGCGGGGCTGGCACGATCACGGGAACGGCGGGCATCACCCGGCAGGCCGCCGCCGCTGAACTCAACGCCCCCGCCCACCCCGACCAAGGCCTCAGCCGCGCGCTTGCCTTCATCCGCGAGCACCATGCAGCCCCCATTTCCAACCAGTCCCTCGCGGCGGTATCCCACCGCTCGGTCCGGGCCCTGGAACGGCTGTTCGTGCGCGAACTGAGACTGACACCACAGCAATACCTCCGCCGCATCCGGATCCGCCTTTCCTGCCACGATCTCATTTACTCGCAGTGGAGCCTGAGCGAAGTGGCCCTTCGACACGGCTTCTGCGACCAAAGCCATTTCACCCGCGAATTCCGGCAGGAGACCCAGATGACGCCCAAAGCCTACCGGCTTCAGTTTCGATCGGCCATGGATCCGGCCCCCCCGGTCGGCTAGCTTTTTTCTAGGACGAAGACCCTTGCGCGGCAGCCAACAGCTTCCTCGCATCGAGAATGAAGAGCATCTTCTTCGCCGCGGAAATAATCGCACGGTTGGCAAATCCAATGTCGTCTTTGAGCGGGAGCGCAAGAATCCGTTCGGGCCGGAAACCGGGCACCGCGTCCAAACGGTCCACCAACAGACCGGCGTATGGACAGCGCTCCTCTCCAGTGCGCACCACCAGGACCTCGCCCCGCAGCGCCCCGCTCCCGGACACCCCTTCCCCTCCCCCAAGCAACATCGACCCGTGCATCACCGGGATCGGCAGTTCACTCCCGTTGGAGCCCGGAGCACGGAACGGCAGCGTGCCGGCGATGTAAGACTTGGCGCCCGGGACCTTTTTGAGATGCTCCAAACTTGAGAGCGCGGCCACATCCTTGGCAGGAAGCGCGTAGAGCTCCTTTCCGATGAAAAAGGTGGCATGGTCCACCGCATCAGGGTGACCGGAATCCGGTTGAAGAGCGTCCGCCCCGGAAAGCGCTGGATCACTGTCGGCGGAGACTGTGTCCGCTGCGCCGATGGGGATGAAGGTGAGTGCGGCGATGTCGTTTTTGTAGCCGTCCTTCTTCTTAAACTCGCGGTAGCCGCCCGTGACGAAGCAGCCCGTGATGCAATAATTCCCCTCGAACTCCACGATCTTCGCCTTCCCTTCCCCGGGGCGAAGTTTGGCGAAATCGGGATCCAGTTGGAGCACTCCTCCGACGCTCTGGCCCGACCCTGTGGTGCAAGCCACGATCCTGCGGGTGGAAAGCTCCACAAAACAGCTCCACGCGCCCGGTCGGTCCGGCAGACAGTCCTCGAGCATGTTCGCAAACTCGGGTCCCGAATCGAACACAAGTCCGATGCCACCGGTCACGTGCGAAGGGTCGTCAGGATGCCGGATTGCGGCGCAATAAATGTAGGTAGGCTTCTCGCCGTACAGATACGCATCCTCGAAGGGGGAAACCCGGTATTCCTGGGTCGTGCGCAGCGCGAGGGTGTCCGTCACATACTGCGCTTCAAGCCGCGTTCCTACCGCCTCGATGGATTCATTGTGCAGGTTCGATGCCGCGAGGATTTTTCCGCTCCGGTCGAACACCACGACCCGCGGGTACACCGTGTAAAGTTCGTTAATATACCGGAGGATTTCGGTGATCCGTGAATACTCCCCGTCCGTCGGTGCCTGGTTGGCGAGAATGGCGCGAATTTCCGAGGTTAGGGCCCACCAGCGGCAATCGTCCGAACGCTCGTACAGGTTGCGGTCCATGAGATCCGCGGCGAGCTTTGCGGAGGATCCGGCGAGTTCGTAGTTTGCGGTAATGACCGTCGTGTAGAGGCTCGCAATCGCGCTCTGGAAGGCCTCCTGCGTGCGCCGCCCCTTGTCCGTGACGCTCTGGAGCATGTTTTTGAAACTGGTTTCGTCAGTCTGGCCGCCGCCGCCGTGCGCCACCGATAGCGCCCCCTCGTAGACGACGCGGGCAAGGGCCCCGTTGATCTGCCTGGCGCCGTCGTCGATCTCGGCAAGGTCCTTGCAGAGCGTCCCCGTGTGCCGCAGGACCTCCGCACGGATTTCCCGCGGAATCGAACCGAGGACATCCACACCGCTCGAAACAAAAGCCAGATCCAAAGGAACCATCACCTGTCCGATCCACCCCATCCCCTTGTAGGACTGGTAGGGGCGGCCACCCCTGCGAACCGAGAGGTACATTCTCCCGCCGAAGTAGGTCATCCCGTAGCCATCGGATCCGGCGGCCTGATGCAAAGGTTCGTAGCCCATCTCCGCACCGAGGCGCACGTGGTCGGCGTCGCTGGTTGCCATCACCCGGTTCTCAGGATCAAGCAGCATCAACACAGAACGGTCCCCCGGCGCGTTCAATCCCGCAAAGATGCCGCTCATTTCGTTCTCAAAACGGAAGCAGAGGCAGAGCACGCCCAGAACCTTCCCGCTCGGTCCATCGATGCGCTGCGAGTAGATCAAGGCGCGAATGTTGCCGGGAACCAGGTCGACCGTGCCAAAGGTCTCAACGTGCTTTCCCGAGTGCACGCTTTGTTCAAGCAGCGCGTGGGTTGTCCTGCCACTGCTCACGCTGCCGTCCAGACGCAACAGCACGTCCCCTTCCGGGGAGAGGATCACCACATCGTGATAAACGGTGTACTTGCTGACGTATTCCCTGAGTCGCTCGTGGATGGCCTCGGCCGAAGGGGCCGCTGCACCCTTCGGAAGGAGCCCCTCGCGCCCCAACAAAAACCGGCGGATGTCATCGTCCGCGGCAAGAAACCCGATGTCGGCTGTACGCTCAAAAAGGTTGCGGTAAATGAGATCCACCAGCACCTGCGCCGTCGAGGAAAGCCGCCGTGTCACCGTGGCTAGGTTCTCCCGCACCAGACTCCGCAACAACGCGTTTTCCAACCCGCCAAACCGCATCTGCGTGGCCACCATAGTCTCGATGATCTGACGCACCTCGCCCAGGTGGGAGAGGTTCTTGGCGTCTTGCACCAACCCATCCCAGAGGGCGCGCAAGTACAGAAAATCCCGCTCCGAAATCTGTAGCCCGCGCATGTGCTGCGCAAACGTATCGTAATTCGGCTGATCGGACGCGACGCGGTCGACGGGTTCGGAGCGTTCGGGGTGCATTTTTCAGTTTGTCGGAGCGTTTAAATTTCTGGAGCCGGGCTTAAGCCCCAACAGGGTTCTCCAACCGCTCCCAGAAAAGCCGATCATGCCGCCCACGCGGGAATCCGGAAACCGAAAAGAAATCCCCTGCCGCAAGGACCAGCGGCGCTCAAACCGGTCTCCCACCCGGGCATCCCGACCTGTTTGCGCGCCGCTTTGATTCCAAAACACGCCGCGGAGAATCTATCCGTTCAGGTCGACTGCGCCTAACCTGCCAACGTGACCACAGGCCTCCCCTTCCCCTCTCCTGCTGCTCCATCCGGAGAAAGCTTTTCGCAACGGTTTCTCCGCGGAATGCGTCCCGCCGGCCTTCTCCTTCTCGCGGCGCATTGGGCCGTTTCTGCAACCGCAACCGCACAGAATCCCACCGACGCTACTGCGAAGCCCGGGCATCAGGACAATGTCCCCCTGTACCACATCCATCCCGCCGCGCAGCCTGAAAACCTGACCCGTTCCAACGGTTGGCCCGCAGCCGGCAATTCCGGGGACTGGTCGCGCTCCCTCGGCGGTGCAACCTCCAACCGCTTTTCAGAGCTCACCCAAATCACCCGCGAGAACGTCGCCACGCTCGAAGTCGCCTGGACCTACCACTCGGGCGACGGCTCAGGGAACATCCAGTGCAACCCAATCATCGTCGGAGGGGTTCTTTTCACCCCGACTCCGGGAAGAAACATCGCTGCAGTCGACGCTGTTACCGGCAGGGAAATCTGGCGTTTTTCTCCAAGCGCGTTGATCGGAAAGGATTCCTCCGCCCCGGCGCGACGGGGGCTGCTCTATTGGAAAGGCGACAACGAAACCGCGCCGCGCCTTCTGTTTGGTGACGGTCGCTGGCTCCTTGCGATTGACCCCGCAACCGGCAAGTCCATCGCCAGTTTTGGCGAGGGCGGAAAGGTTCTCGTGCCCGCGGGCACCACGGCGGTTGGAGCGGTTCACCAGCATGTGCTGGTGCTGCCCGGATACGGGGCGGATGTGTACGGTTTCGACGTTCGCAATGGAAAGCCGCTTTGGACCTTCGCGACCCGCCCGGCCGCCGGAGAGCATGGCGGCGACACGTGGAGCACCCGGGAGTCGGGTGCAAACTGCTGGGGCGGAATGGCAATGGACGAATCCCGGGGCATCGCCTATGTCGCCACCGGCTCCCCCAAACCGAACTTTTTCGGCATGAACCACAAGGGGGACAACCTCTTCTCCAACTGCGTCATCGCCCTCGAGGTGCTCACCGGAAAGCGGCTCTGGCACTTTCAAGAAATCCGCCACGACATCTGGGACTGGGACATTCCCGCCCCGCCAAACCTCGTGACTGTCCAGAGGCACGGCCTGCGGGTGGACGCCGTCGCGCAGGTCACCAAGGCGGGAAACACACTCCTGTTAGACCGCGTCACTGGCGAACCCCTCTACGATTTCCGCCTCGTGAGGGTGGACACGCACGGCCTGCCGGGAGACGTCACGGCCCGCTATCAACCCGCCCCCGAACTGCCCCAACCCTTCGCACGAGGCGCCTACACCGAGGCGGACCTGCCCACTCTGCCCGGGAGCCGCGACGCTCTCCTTCCCCTTTTCCAGCGCGCCAACCACGGCCCCTTTCCCTCGCTCGACGAAGCCCGGCCTACGCTTATGTTCAACATCCACGGCGGCGCCGAATGGACAGGCGCCGCCGCAGATTCCAAAGGCTTTCTCTACGTCACGGCGAACGAAATCCCTTGGAGCATCACGACGTTCCGCGATGACGATCCCGCTCCGGTGACGCCGCCCACCGCTGGGGAACAGGTTTACCAGTCCGTCTGCGTTGCCTGCCATGGCGCGGACCGCCGGGGAATTGGTCACGCCCCGCCGCTGCGCGGCTTGCGCCACCGCATGGGCGCGGAAGAAATTCGGAACCTCATCAAGGCGGGCAAAAACACCATGCCAGCGCTGCCCTTCCTCACTGAAGAGCAACTCCGGCCCCTGACCGACTTCCTGCTCTGCAAGGACCGACCGGTTCAGGATGCACCGCAGAAGCAAAAGAGCCTTCCGTCGTGGACTTTCGGCGGCTTTCTTAAAGTGCAGGACCCTGCCGGCTACCCAGCCTGCTCCCCGCCCTGGGGAACCCTCAACTGCATCAACCTCAACACTGGCAAAATCGCTTGGAGCGTCCCGTTTGGCGAGTATGCCGAACTCGCCCAAAAAGGCGTTCCCACTACGGGACAGGAGAACTTTGGAGGCGCGGCGGTCACGGCTTCCGGCCTCGTGTTTGCAAGCGGCACGCGCGACCAAAAGATCCGCGCCTTCGACGCAGCCTCTGGTCGTGAACTCTGGAGCCACGCGCTGCCCCAGCACGGCACTGCGCCGCCGTCCATTTACGAGGCCAACGGGAGGCAGTTCGTCGTCGTCCCCGCGACGGGCGGCGGCAAACTTGGAGGCAAAGCCGGAGATGCATGGGTGGCCTTCGCCCTGCCTCAGAAACGCTGATTCCCCGCGGATTCCCCGCCGTTCACCCCCCACCCAAAAACGCACATGAAAGTCGGCATCGACAGCTACTGCTACCATAGACAATTCGGCGAGGTTTACCCCGGCCAAGACGCCCCTGAAACGCCCCTGAGTTTTGAGAACTTCATGCTCTCACTCGAGGGGCTTGGGATCGACGGCGTCTCCCTCGAATCCTGTTTCATCCCTCGTTTTGATTCCGTCTATCTCGCCGGAATCAAATCCCAACTCGACGCACTCGGAATGGACCGGGTCTATGCCTGGGGCCATCCCGACGGCCTCGAGGGCGGCCAAAACGAGGCCGCATACGCCGAAATGGTCGAGCACATCGAACACGCGCGCGCCATCGGCGCGGACGTCATGCGCGTGGTGGGCAGCAGCCTCCGCTTCCGGTTCGAACCCCACGGCCCGCAACTCGAAAATCTCACGCGGATGTTCTCCAGCGCCGCCGCCATCGCCGCCAAGGCCGGGGTGAAACTCGCCCTCGAAAACCACATCGATTACAACTCCGCCGAGATCCTTCAACTGCTCCAGGATGTCAACTCGCCCAACCTCGGGGTCAACTTCGACTCGGGCAATTTTCTGCGCGTGCTCGACGATCCTGTCGAAGCGATGCGCAAACTCGCGCCCCACGTGCTGGCGACCCACATCAAGGACCTCCGGCCCGTCCGGGGCGTCCCGGCAGATGCGTGGCATTTCTTCTCCTGCGTGCCCACCGGCGACGGGCTCATCCTGAACGAGGAACTTGCCCGGATTCTGAGCGAACACCGCTACAAGGGGTTCCTTGCCGTGGAGATCGACTTTCTGCACCCCGACTACCGCGGCCGGGAAGACTGGGTTGTTCGGGAGAGCATCAAGGCGCTCAGAAGCATCGCAGCCAAATACTAGCCCATGAAAAAAGAGCTTCGCATCGGCCTGATAGGCTCCAAGTTCATGGGGCGAGCCCACAGCAACGCTTGGAAAAAGGCAGCCCTCTTCTTCGATCCCCCCATGCGACCGGTGCTGCAGGTTGCCTGCGCGCGACACCGCCCCTCGCTTGAAGAATTCGCCTCGCAGTGGGGGTGGCACCAGACCGAAACAGACTGGAAAAAGGTGGTCTGCAGCCCCGAGGTGGACGTTATTGACATCGCGCTTCCCCAGAACCTGCACCACGAGATCGCCGTTGCCGCCGCAAGGGAAGGAAAGCACATCTTCTGCGAAAAGCCGCTGGCCATGAGCAGCCGGCAGGCCGAGGAAATGCTGCGGGTCTGCGAGGAAAACCAGGTGGTCCACTACCTGAACCACAACTACCGGCGCACCCCCGCAATCGCCTACGCACGCCGTCTCCTCGACGCCGGCAGGCTGGGCCGTCTCTTCCACTGGCGGTGCGCCTACCAGCAGGACTGGATCGTGGATCCAAACTTTCCGCTCACCTGGCAACTCCGCGCGGACACTGCCCAGGCCGGCCCGCACTGGGACCTCAACTCGCACGCCGTAGACCTCGCCCACCATCTGGTAGGACCAATTAAAACGGTCTCCGCCCTGACCGCGCAATTCATCGACGAGCGCCCGCTCGCGGACGAAACCAGCTCGGGTAACCTGCAGGCGGAAGCCCTTGGGGAGAGCCGGGGCAAGGTCACCGTAGAAGATGCCGCCCTCATGATGGTCCAGTTTGAAAACGGAGCCGTCGGCTCCTTTGAGGCCACCCGCTTCGCCACCGGTCGCAAAAACGCGCTGACCTTTGAAATCTACGGCAGCAAAGGCGCGCTCAAGTTCGACCTCGAGCGCATGAACGAACTCCAGTTCTACTGCGCCGACGATCCGGAGGGTTCACAGGGGTTCCGCACCATCCTCGCCACCGAGTCCGTGCATCCCTACGCCGCCCACTGGTGGCCGCCCGGCCACATCATTGGCTACGAACACGCCTTTGTTCATGCGGCAGTGGATTTCATCAACGCCGTCGCATCCCGCGGCTCCATCGCCCCCAACTTCAACGACGGAACCCAGATCCTCAGGGTTCTGGAAGCCGGAATCGAGTCCTCCCGCTCCGGCAGACAAGTCAGCCTTTAACCCAGAAAAAAACACCATGAGCGCCACTGCCAAAGAGACATTCAACACCGAAGGCTATGTCATCGTAGACGTCCTGACCGAACAGGAGGTCGCGGACTTTCGCGTCCTGATGGACGCACTCATCTCGCCGGAAGTCCGATCCGCCGACACCGAGAAACGGTCCTCCTCCTTCCAGCACCTCGGAGACGAAATTGCAGATTTTGGAAAGGAAGCCCGCCAGTACTACTTCCACCTGCTCACCAAAGCGGGCACCCAACCGATCCTCCATGCGTTTCACCATCCCGTGATCCTCAAGACCGTGGAATCTCTGCTTGGCCCCAACCTCATCGTGAACAACGCCTCCATCCTTGCCGCCAACGTCGGCACGGAATACTCCCTTGGGTGGCACCGGGACGTCATTCAGATCCCGCAGGACCAGATCCAGGACTGGTTCTTCTCGCCCCACCGCTTCCACAACAGCGTGCAGATCAACCTGCCCCTCGTGGACGAAAACTCGCTCTGGGTCGTCCCACGGAGTCATCACCGGCCCAACACCCCCGGAGAAAACGCCGCCTTTGCCGGGTCCAAGCACTACACCCCGGTGGGTGCCGAAATGCCGGGAGGGATCCCCGTGCCCCTAAAGGCCGGACAGGCCGTGCTCTACAACAACAACCTCATCCACCGCGGCTTCACCCCGAAAATGACCATCCCGCGGAGGACCCTCCACATGGGCTACCACAGCTCCGCTTTCCCCCCGACCTGGCACTTTTACCTGCTCAACTCCTCCCTCGTCACCCCGGAGTACATGGCGACCCTTAGCCCCACGATGCGGAAGATGATGGAGGAGTACGTGGCTTGTATGCGCCAGTACCCCGACATGGCCCGCACCTGGCAGTGGGACTACAACTTCCCCGGTCAGCCCCTGCCAAACTAAGCCCCGCCCCTTCCGCCCCCCAAAACCAACATCAGCCCCATATCCAGAATCCTATGAAATCAACCATCCTCCGCTCCCTGCTCGTTTTCGTTGCCGGAGCCATCGCCCTCACGCCGTCCGTCTCCAAGGCTTCCGATGCAGGAACCCTCTTCGCCCGAAAAAACATCGCGGCGTGGTGCATCGTTCCCTTTGACTCGCTCAAGCGCAGTCCCGCACAACGGGCCGAAATGCTCGAGCGGGTGGGTGTCACCAAGGTTGCCTACGACTGGCGGGCCGAACACGTGCAGCAGTTTGAGGAGGAAATCCTCGAGTACAAAAAACACGGGTTGGAGTATTTCGCCTTCTGGGGAGCGCACGAAGACGCGTTCAAGCTCTTCGAAAAATACAACATGCATCCACAGATCTGGCAGAGCGCGGTCAATCCACCGGCGGATTTGGATCGCGAGGCGCAGATCAAAAAAGCGGCGGAGCAACTGCTCCCCCGTGTGGAGCGGGCGCGGGCGCTCGGGTGCCCCTTCGGCATTTACAACCACGGCGGCTGGGGAGGAGAACCCGAAAACATGGTTGCCGTCTGCGAATACCTCCGCAAAAACCATGCGGCCAATCACGTGGGGATCGTCTACAACCAGCACCACGGACACGGTCACGTCGCACGCTTCAAGGAAGCTCTGGCGGCAATGGTCCCCTATTTGATCTGCCTCAACCTGGACGGAATGGCCCCCGACGGTGACAGACGCGGCATGAAAATCCTTCCCCTCAGCGAGGGCGAACAGGATCTGGACCTGCTCAAACTCATCGCCAACTCCGGCTACAAGGGCCCGATCGGCATCATCGGCCACACCAACCACGACGTCGAAAAGCGCCTCCTCGACAACCTCGACGGCCTCGACTGGCTGGTCCCTCAAATCGAGGGAAAGCCCGCCGGCCCAAAACCCGCCATGCGCATTTCGATGCTGGTCAAAACTCCCCCGACCGCCCCCCCAGCAAAGTAACCCCCCTCTCCTCACAGCCAGGCACCGACTGACTTCAGAAACAACAAGGCCGCACGCGAAGGCGGGGAGACGTGGAAAGCGGATAGCAGGGTTCCAGCAGCCAAAAAGCCGAACGCCTTCATTCACCTCCACGCCTTCCGCGCTTACGCGACTTCCCGTGAGCCTCCGTTTTAAGGTTGCTCAAAACGGCGCTGGCGAAAGCCTAGCCCTTGAGGGCAGGCTTTTTCGCAAATGCTCAACTCCCTCTGGCTGGGTCTGATTCTGATTTCCGTTCTTCTCGGCGCCTGCACGGGCCGTTTGGATGCGGTCACCAACGGGGCGTTTGCCGCCGCTAAGGATGCAGTCCTGTCGATCGCCCTCCCGCTCGCGGGACTCATGGGCCTCTGGCTGGGTTTCCTGCGCCTGGCCGATCTGGCTGGCTTGGTAGAGTCTCTGGCGCGTCTGCTGCATCCCCTGCTCAGATTCCTGTTTCCGGATGTGCCCGCCGGTCATCCTGCTCTCGGCTCCATGGTGCTTAACATGGCCGCAAACATGCTGGGCCTCGGAAACGCCGCGACTCCTTTCGGCCTCCGCGCGATGCGCGATTTGGAAAGCCTCAACCCGCACCCGGGGGTGGCCTCCAACGCCATGTGCACCTTTCTAGCCATCAACACGAGTTCGATCCAACTGGTGCCCGCGACGGCCATCGCAATCCTCGCGGCGCAGGGCTCCACCCAGCCCACCGCCGTGCTGGCTTCCGCTCTTCTGGCGAGCCTGACGGCCGCTCTCGCCGCAATCGCCACGGTCAAGATTCTCCAACGACTTCCCGTATTCCGTATTTCCGAATCCGCCTCGTCAAAAGCCGTTTCCACACAATTCGAATCCACGGCGGCGCAAACCGATCCCCCACCCGAGCCGGCGTTTGTCCCAAAGCCCCTGTCCGCTGCCGGGCGCATCTGCCTCTATTCCTTTGCCGCGACATTCGTGCTACTGGCGCTTTCGATGCTCCTTCCTGAGCTTTTCACCGGACCGCTTGAGCTCATTCGCTCGGCTCACCCGAGCCTGGCCGGTTTCGGGCTGCCCAAGCTGCCGGAGGCCCTCAGCCAACAGTCGGGCCTTCCGAGGGCGCTGGGAGTGCTTTCGCTGCTCGCCGTACCCTTCATTCTCGCCTTCTTCGCGTTGTACGCGGCCCTGCGCGGGGTCAAAGTCTACGAGGAGTTCGTCACTGGAGCGAAGGAGGGCTGGCAGGTTGCGATGCGGGTGATTCCCTACCTCCTCGCCATTCTGGTGGGTGTGCGTATGTTCCGGGAGGCGGGTGCGATCGAGTTGGTTGCAGCCGTCCTTTCACCGGTCCTCCAACCGCTCGGCGTCGAAACCGACCTCCTTCCCCTGATTCTTGTGCGCCCGCTGAGCGGCAGCGCCACCACGGGTCTTTTTACCGAACTGGTCACCCGCTTCGGCGCCGACTCCCTCATTGCACGCACCGCGGCAACAATCTACGGAAGCACTGAGACCACCTTCTATGTGCTGGCGGTCTACTTCGGTTCCGTGGCCATCCATAAAGGACGTCACGCCCTCGCCACGGGCCTTGTCGCCGACGCAACGGGCGCTCTGGCCTCCATCTACATTTCCCGCTGGTTGTTCGCCTGACCCCCCCTCACCACCCCGCTGTCCAACGTCCTCAATTTGCCGAAACACTCGCTCCGGCCCCTGCCAAACGCTCCCCCTCCAAAGCCGCCTCGGCGTACTTACGTTTACTCGAGCGAATTTCACTCAAGAACTGCCAGTAGTGAACCCGAGCAAGCGCTTGGAGTTCTCCTTCCAGCAGGCCCGGGGGAACCTGCGTCTGAAACCTCGCCCGCCCGCGCCAATAGGCCAAGCGCAACCGCGCATCCAGTCTCCTCCAGGCTGCCGCACTCGAATCCACTCCGTGCCAATGGTGCGCAATGTAGGCCTCGCTCCGGCCCATCGAACAGGCAAGCCGAGCCAGTCCCGCCGGACAAAGGCGCCCACAATCGAAAGCATGGTCCACCACCACGTCGAATGCGGAACCAATAACATAACCATGCGCACCAATTTGATAGGAGAACAACGTCTCCTCCCCCATCCCGAGAGCCCCGGGCCCCAACACCGGATCAAACCGCACGTTTGATGTAAGCACCCTCCTGTGAAAGGCCATGTTTGCACCGATCATCCGACCAGGGCGCTCCACACTCAGCCCCTCGGAAGAGGCAAACCACGATCTCAAACATGGTCCCATCCACCGCCGCTCCCGGCCAAAAGCGAGCCCCACTCCGCCCGCCACGGCATCCATACGCCCCTGCCGGATAGGCTCCACCATCCGCTCGATCCAGTTTGCAGGCAACCGCACATCATCGTCGGTCCATAGCAACACCTCTCCTGGCGCCGCATCCAAACCACGGTTCCGCGCGGAAGCAACACCGGGAACGGTCTCAACCAAATACCGCGCCCTGCCAAAACCGAACCTCGCCGCCTCCACGACTTCCCTCGTCCCATCCCGGCTCCCGTTATCCACGACAAGCAAGTCAACTTTCCATCCGCTTGGAACCCTCACACGCGACAGCGATGAAAGCGTGTCGCGTAACGCCGCCGCACGATCCCGAGTGCAAATCAAAATCGAAACCATCATGTGAACGTTCTTTTCTAAAAGTGTCGGGCTTCCCGCGAAACGACACCACCCCAGAGCCGACTTAATTCTTCTAAACTCCTCTGCACGTTGGATATCCACGCAGGTAGCGCGCTGCGTGTACTGGCACACTCGCCGCCGCATAAAACGCCGAAAGGTAACGCTCCCTCAACGAGCCCATCCGAGCGACACGACATTTCTCCTTCAACTTGTAGACTTGCCACGCCTTCCACCCTGCTCGGAGCATTGCATGCTGCTCCGGGGTGTTCTCAGGCGAAAAAAAAGTTTTGCGTTGCAACTGTCTCACCATCTCACCGCTGCCCCGGCGGTCGTTCGACTGGTTACTTTGGTGCCTCCGGTAAGAGAGCAACACCTCGTTCACAAACTCCAATCGCCCCAACCTGCTGAGCCTCAGGCACATATCCCAATCCTCGCAGTGCCGAAGATCCACATCGAAGAGGCCCGCCTTCTCGTAGGCCGACCGCCGCGCCAGAAGCAGACCCGGCGGATAAAGCGGGCCGGTCCAAACAAGCGTTTCAAACACCGTGGGCGCCTCCAGCGGCCACTCCCGGATCTCCCCGTCCAAATATCCCAACCGCCGTCGGCCAAACGCCGCAAACCTCCCGGGATCGAGCGGATTCCCTTGCGTATCGATAAACTCCGCCACCCCGTGCGCGCCCACCGCCCCCATACTTTTGCCCAAGCGCCCAGCAAGCGTCTCCAACGCGTGAGGTTCCCACACGTCGTCCGAATCCATAAAACTCACGTACTCCGAGAACGAGCAACTTTCCAAAAAACCGCGGTTACGCGCCATGGAAGATCCACCACACCTCTGGCGCACCAAGCGGACCCGACCGTCCAGAGCTGCCACCGCCTCGACAACCGCACAAGTTTGGTCCTTGGATCCGTCGTCCACAACCACGCATTCCCAATCCGTGAAACTTTGAACCCGAATACTCGCGAGCGTCTGACCAATGAATGCCTCACTGTTGTGAGCGGGCACGATAACGCTAATGCAGGGAGGTTTCGACATTGCGCAGCGTCGGTTCAAAACTCGAAAAAAGGGTGTCCTGCAGGTGCCTCAGATTCACGATGTAATCCCCAGGCGAAAACTCCACCGAAGACAAGGGTACGGGTTCCCCCGCGGCGACCGGACGCGTCAGCCTGGCGTTGTCTGCCAATCCCACGGGCAGAAACTCCCTAGCCCGCTCCACCGTGTCCACCTGTCCGTAGACCGAAAAACCACCGATGCCGTCAAGCACCTCTCCCGCTTTGAGATCACGCTTCGCCAACGCCACCACTTCCGCCACAGGGGCCCCGCGCGGCGCAATGGTTGGTTCCCGGTAGAGAACGGCCTCCGCGACGGAAAGAGGGGTTTCCATGTGACAGAGATGATAAGGCCGCAAAAAAAGATAGTCCGGTCCGGGTCCCATCTTCAGGTAATCAAAATAGTGCCCGACCCGTTCCCTGTCTGGGCTCCGGCCAATCACAAAAACGCCACCCGCAAAATCGCCTCCCAACGTGTAATCAACCACGCCGGTCCCGGCGAGTACTGCTCCGAAGTCGCGCACCGCATTTTGCTGCGTCGTTTTCACCCCGTGCATTCCACGCATTTCTGGCACCAGTCCGGTCGCGTTTGCGAGCACGGCATTCTCCAAATTCATTTTCGTGCCATCCGTGAATGCACACACCATCTGCGGGCTTGTCTTCATCCGATGCGCCCAGTCGCCACAGGAATCAGGCGTGGCGCGGACATCGAGGAACCCCTTGCAATTCACCGCGGCAACGATTTCAAATCCGTGAAGCCCCACCCACTCGAGCAACCGCATCAGCACCCCAGGCTGGTCGCCGTCAGCATAGCCGTAAACCACTCCCTGCTGGCGGGCTCTTTCCGCAAGATAACAGCCCACTGTAGCGTCTAACTCTGCGTTCATCACCGCAACATGCTTCCTCGCCGCAATTGCGCGCAACACTGCCCGCGCGGCTGGTCCCACAGTGCCGGTAGCCTCCACAAAAACCTCCACTCCGGCCACCGCGACTGCCGCTTCAGGATCACGGCACACGCACGGCACCCCCTGCTCCACGGCGATCTCCAGCAATCGCGGGTCATCACTCACCACAATCTCATCGCGTGCTGCACCACACAACAACCACGCTTCAACCGCTCTCTCAACGGTCCGGTTGACCAGAATACTCGGTTCCATCCCGGGCATGGCTTTCAATTGCAGCGAGATGCCCCGCCCCATTGAGCCGATGCCGCTCACCGCCACCTTAATGACACGGCCGAACTGCTGCCGTCTCCCCAGCTCACGAAACAGATGCATAGCTTTTTTCACCCTCCTTCTGTTGTTTGCCCGCACCTCCCTGATTTACAGGAGAGCGGCACGCGTTCTCCTCGGTGATTTCCCTGATGATCCGGTCAAGACCCGCACCGAATCGAGCGATGTCAAAGGTAGATCGCACCTGAGCGGCAGCGCGTTCGCGCAATTCGCAAAAACGCTCCGGGTAACGCAGCACTTCCTCAAGAACTTCGCGGAGCGCTGCAGCATTCCCCACAGGCACCGAAAGCACCGCCCCGTCATCGCCAATGTAATCGCGCATGCATCGCGCTCTCGAGACCACGACAACCTTGCCCATGGCCATGGTTTCCAAAAGCACAGTGTGGCCTGACCCATGCGAAGAGTCCGCAAGCGGAACCACCACCACCGCAGCTGCCCGATAAAGCTCGCGCAAATCCCTCGCGGGAACCGCCTCCAAGACCTCAATCTGCCCACCAAAACACCGATGCCTCCTCACTTTCCCCGCGTTATAAGAATCAGTGACCACCACTAACCGCGTGCCGTTCGGCAGTGCCTCAAGAAGCGTTTCAAAGTCCTTCCCGTCATTGGTGCCGACCGCCAGGACGAAGTTTTGCTCTAAACCGGCGGCGGCTCTTCCAGAAAACTTGGAGTCAATCGACATTGGCAGGAAGGCCGTGCACATCGGGTTCACTCCAAAAATACGCGTCAGTTCCGCGCGGTTCGCGCTGACAAGGGAAACCACCCGACCAGCCTTCCGCAACAGCCACCGCCAGATCCAGCGCCGGTATCCGGTGCAATTTTTGGGATGCAACAGGGCCAGATCTAAAACCACAACGGGCGCACCACTCCACCCCAGTGTCCGCACGAACAAAAGAATCAAGGCACTGACTTCATGGACCGCCACGATGGCGATCGCACGTCCTTCCTCGCCTAATAACCAGCGCGTCTGCCAAGCCCTCCAACCTAACGCTCCCAACCGCTTCCACAGCCCCACAGGATCCGGCGAAACATCAACTGCCCAGCCCATCGCTCCAAGTTCTACAGCCCCCCAGAGCCGGTGTGTTGGAACATCACCTTGCCTAATCCGCTCAAGTTCAGACACGACGCCATAGGAAAACGCGTACAACAGGCGCGGGCGCCCTAATTTCTCCTGCGTACCACTCTGTTCTGATTCCTTCATATTAGCCACGCTTCCCACGATCCCGTTCCAAATGGTTGCTTCGCTGCTTTTGCTGGATCAAGCCGCCGACAGCGACTCGCGATACACCGAGAGGTAACGCTCCGCGATTCGCGGCCAAACAAAGCGCATGGCGTGCCGCCGCAGCGCTTCCGCACAATCGCGGTGCACCCCCTTGCCAAGCCAGTGCAACCCCTTTGCAAGAGCCTCCACATCTCCGGGAGCAACCAACTGAACCCCCGCCCCATCCGGGACCACTTCCGGGATTCCCCCCACATTACTGGCAAGCAGCGGTTTACCAGCAGCCATCGCCTCAAGGGACACGATCCCGAACGGCTCAAGAAGTGACGGCACAACCACACCGATTGCCCCTCGCATCAGGGAATGAACCGCGTGCCTTCCCGCCCTCCCAACAAAATGGACCCGGGCAGCCAAACCTAAATCTGCGCTCAGGGACGAAAGTCGCTCCATTTCGGGGCCATCACCGGCCAAAATCAGGTTCGCCTCCATGATTCCGGATAAGGCAAAAGCCCGAATAAGTTCTGCAAAACCTTTCTGCGGCACCAATCTTCCAATCCCCAGAAAATACGGAACCGGATGCACCCAACTGGGACCCGATTCGAACGCCTCAAGCCCTACGCCATTGTGCACCACGGTGCCACGCCTGCCAAAAGGACGCCCGAAAAAAACCTCCAAATCGCGCAACGTTGAGACTGAGCAACCGGTCACCCGATCTGCCATACTCACCACCGCATGCAGCAATCGGTTGTACAAGGGCGATGTCCGGTAGAGGCCGGCTGCATCCATCGTCAATTCTCCCTGAGCTGTCACAACGCAGGGTACACCGAGTTGGGCAGCCACTCTTGATGCGTACCAACCGTTAGAACTGACACACTGAACGTGAATGAGATCGGCCTTGAATTTTATCAACTGCCGCAGGAGCTCGTAACCCACACACCGTCGCGTCAACAGAAAGCTGAGTTTGGATTTCCATCCGTTTTCGGGGAGGCGGAATGGAACACGCATCAAGGAGATTCCGCGCCATTTCTCGGACCGCGGTAGGTTTCTCGGCCACTGGTTGGTAACGATCATCACCTCGAATCCCTTCCGCATAAATTGCTGCGCGAGTTGACCCGTGAGCTCCTCCACCCCACCGAGACTTGGATGAAATGCACTGGGGAACAAAACTATCCTCTTCATGCAAGCACCTCCTTTGTTTGCCGACAGGCACCAGACGGAGCCTTCCCTAGGTAAAGCTTCTCGTAGGAACTGCAAACAACGCCCCAGTCGTAGGCCTGCGCTCTTTCCATTCCGGCCTGTTCGAGAAACCCCCTGAGCCGGGAGTCACGCAAAACCTGAATCAACCGCTGCCCCAGTCTGTCCTCTGGACTTAGAATCCCGCAGGTTCCATTGAGGAGCACCTCTTTGGCGCCACGATTCGGAGTGGCCACCACGGCGGTTCCAGATGCCATCGCCTCGATGTAGGGCACCCCAAACCCTTCGTAGGAACTCGGCAGGCAGAAAACCCACGCCCTACGGTACAGTTCACAGAGGAGCGAATGTGACACTCGGCCGAACCACTGGATGCCCTCGCCCTCTACCGGTTCGTCGCAGACCGCCCACAAAACGGCATCCGGCAACTGGCGGCGCACCTCCTTCTGAAAGACCTCGACCAAGAAACTTCCTCGCTTTCTTCCCCTCAGCGCCCCCACAAACAAACACGTGGGGCGCTCAGCTTTCTCGTTTGTAGGATAAAACTTTCCCAACTCGACTCCGTTTGGGATGACATGACCAATCCCGGGGATGTACGCACGCGTCCCCTCAGAAACGGCTACAGACTCGTCGCAAAGGGGCACGGACCCGTATTCGCACACGGCGAGTGCCAGCATGCGCACACGTTCCCGCAGGTTTATCTGGTGCCCGCTTTCGGCAAGACAAGAACCGTGGTAGGTATGCACATGACGCGGGCGTCTTGTGCCCCACAAAAACCAGTCGTCCCCGTGGGCGTGAAGCACGTCGAAAGCTGAGAACTCAATTTTCCTCAAATCCCACGCGAATCCAAACGTCCTCCATTTCTGGCGCGGTTCGACGCATTTATGATCATAAAGAGCCTGCTCTCCTGAAGAACACTGCGAATAGACTGTGACCTCGTGTCCCCTCTGGACCAACTGGTTGGCCATGTGGTGAACCTGGTAGCCCACCCCTATCTTTGAACCTCCCGGGAGATACAAAGAAACCATTGCTATTTTCATTCCCCACCTTTCCTTTCCAAATCAAACCTCCCTGAGCCCAAGCTTATTACCCTAGTTTTTTCCAACCAACCACTGCTCGGTTATGCCCTTTTATCGTGCGAGCATACCCTAGGACCGTGCCCTCGGATTGGAACAATGGGTCCTCGCGTTGAGCGTGCCGGCAAGGAACGGACCGCCGCGTTCCACTGCCCCGTCACGATCCTGCAGCGCTCCCACCGCCCCGCACAGGACGTCAGCGGTGTGGCTCCAACAGGCGGTCCTGCTTCTTAGGCTTGATCGATCTCTCCACCGCTTTAGCTCCACCGGATCCTCTGCCAAGCATTTCAACAAATCTGCCACGCACTGAGTGTCGTCCGGATCGACAAGCATAGCCGCCCCCCCACACGCCTCCGCCAACCCGCCGCGCTGGGATGCGATTACCGCCAGACCGGATGCCATCGATTCAAGCACCACCAACCCGAAAGGCTCTTGGGAACGTGAAAGGACCAAGGCCACGTCATGCCCCCTCATCACCTCCGGCAGGAAGCGGCGAGGGACGTGTCCAAACCAATCACAACCGCTCTCTTTCATCGCCGTCCGTAACCCCTTCTGAAAGGGATTTTTCTCACGCTCCATGCTTCGATAAAACCACGAGTTTCCCGCCACGCTCAGCTGAATCGAAACACCCCTTCCGCGGAGCTTGGAGACCGTATCCACAGCGAGATCTACCCCCTTGTTCCAATCGAGCCGACCGGTGAAAAGCACCCGGAGATTCCCGGAGTGATTCGGATCGAGACTGGGATAAAAACGCTCGTGATCCACTCCTGCGAGAGCGGTGTGCACCCGCGATCCGTCCAACTGATACTCCCGAACAAACCACTTTCGGATGTACTCACTGCAGCACAAAAACGCATCCACCTCCTCGCATTGAGCTGTGTCCCCTTCTCGCAACCCGCACTCATTGTGCATCCAGGAAACAATCCGTGTGTCGGGAACGGCCCTCCGAACGTGGGCGATCCTCCGGAGATCGTTTGCCATAACGACAACATCGGGCCGGAGACCTTCCAGAACCTGAATGGTCTTCGCATAGAAGCGGCCCTCATTCGGCGCGTCCCATCTGCGAAAACGGGCTTCCAAATGCAGCGCGCGCTCAAAGAGAGGATGCGCCTCCCCAGATCGAATCAGGTGCAACGTCCCATCGTTGTAAACCGGCTCACAACAATCCGGAGCAATCACATCCACGCGATGTCCGCGGCATTGGAGTTCCTTGCAAACGTTGACCGTAACCGTCGCAATGGCACCACCGCTCACCGGGGAGTAGTGTTCCATCTGAGGCATCAAGAAACAAAAATGCATGGAACCTAAAAGTTGATCACCTCGATTAAATCGCCAAAGACTTTGCTCCACGGACGCTGGGCGGCCCTCCTCCTTGCTCGCTCCCCGTAGTCGAAGCGCAGGTCTGGATTTTCGATCAGCACCCTCAACCGGGACGCGAGCCCGTCGACATCATCACGGTCGAACAAAAATCCGTCATTTCCAATGATCTCAGGCACGCCGCCACAGGCCGAGCCTACCGTGGCCTGTCCCGTCGCCATGCCCTCTAAAACCGTCAGGGGGCAGGGATCCTCCCACCGCGATGGGACCACATGGACGTCCGCTTGCGCCAACACACGAGGCAAACCGAGACGGTTGACAAATCCGGGCCGGTGGACTTTGACACCACTTGCCTCCAGTTTTTCTGCGGCCGACTCAAGCGCCTCTTGATAGGCGTCCGAGCTGTGGCTTCCATAAAAGCGTGAACCGAGCATCTGGACTGAAAATGGGCCGCAATTGTTTGAGAGCTTGAGGGCTGCACGCAGCAAAAGATCGGGGGCTTTCTGGCGGTCGGTGCGCCCCACAAAGCCCAACACGGGTGGAGAGTGCGGATCTTTTTTGGCAGGGGTAAAACGGGCGGGATCCACACCGTTTCTAAGAATGTGCACCGCACATCCCAAATAGCCTTCATTCCAACGTGCACAGTAAGCGCTGACGCCGAGGGTAACATCCGCGGCTGAACTGAAGCGCTCCCTCCATGGAGATCTGACTCGGTTACAGTTGTGAAACAAATGCACCAATATGGCCTTCGGCAAATAGGGTCGCAAGGCGACCAGCATTTCGGGGTCGTTGTGGAAAACGAGAACCTCCTCGGTGAGACCCCGTTGCTGGAGCGCTTCCAAAATCCTGCGGACCCATTCGCCCTGGCAAACATGCGCCCACCCCCGCAAGCGACCAACCCACGCAGCCAGCCTGCCCGCACCGCGGATTCTATACGGAAACGGATAGTCCAAAAGAATGCTGCGCGGCCAGGGATAGGCTGCCGCCCTCGAGTTTCTCGAAACCACCCAGGGCTCCACGGAAAACTCCGCGGCGGCCCGGCACATTTCCCATATCCACGTCGCAATCGCCCCGCTGTGGGTCGGCGTAAAAGTGTCTCCCGTGGAGTTGATGAAAACCAATTCTCTGCCCATACGATCTCCCTCTGTCTTCACACCACGCCCCAGCTAAAAGATGTCGCGTGCAAACTTTCGCCAAGTATCCCCCCAGGTAAAACTCATGGCGCGCTCCCGTGCGGCCTTCCCGAGCCGCGTCCTCTCCCGTTGATCCTTGGCCAACACACGCAGGTGCCCGCAAAGCTCGTCCTCGGCGTCACGTCTGAAGAGTCGGCCCGCTTTTCCGAGAACCTCAGCTGTCCCGCCAGTCTGGGAAGCCACAATCGCAAGCCCCGCAGCCATTCCTTCCAGCAGGCTCAGGGCGCAGGGCTCCTCCCAGCGGGAAGGCAACACGTGAATATCGGCCGTCTGCAGGATCCGGGGAATGTCGGCTCTGGCCACATGGCCGGTTTGCACCACCTCCGCTCCCGCCGCGCGCAGTTCCTCACACAATGCTGCCAGCTTCGATTGAAATGCGTCCGCCTCCCAGCGCCCCCAGTGATTGGCCCCCACTAACTGCACCCTCAGCGGTATCCCTTCCCTGGCAACGCGCAGCGCCGCACTGAGAAAAAGATCCGGAGCCTTTTCGATTCCCGTGCGTCCAAGAAAATTCAAGGTAATTTTCTCCGGCGCCTTCGGGGCTGGAGAAAACCTTTCGAGATCCACGCCATTGTGCACAACGGAAACCGACTCCAAACCGTACATTTCGCGGACGACGTCCGCCACGTAGCCGCTGACTGCGAAAACACCATCCACCGCCCCCTTGAAACGCGATCGAAATCGAGGTCGGCACTCCACCGGGTTGTGGAAATGATGAAACAGTTTCGCCCTTGGAAAGCGCTGCCGCAAAACGACCGCCAATTCGGGATCGTTGTGGAGGATAAAGATCGACCCGCCTAGTCCTTTGCTGCGAATCACCCCCGTGACTCTTTGGGCGTGCCGACGGTGACCGGCGTCGCGCCAACCGAGACAGCGACGCTCGACCCTCTGTGCCCATCGCCTTGCCCTTCCCACCTTTGCTCTTGGGGGCTCAGTAAAAAAAACGTTGTGGTGTGGCATCGCCGCCTCGACCGCCTCACGCGTCAAAACCACAGTTTCGACGCCGGTGTTTACCGCGGCACGTCCCACCTCCCATATATGGGTTGCAATCGCCCCACTCGCTGTCGGCGTGTAGGTCTCGTCACTGTTGTTCACTTGGATGATACGCATGCGCCCCCTTCAATCCTGTCCTCCCTGCCCGCCTCGGCGAGAACCGCCTCTCCATCCACCTGCCTTTTCTGGGGGCGGCGACCGTACCGGCCGAGCAGGTGGTCTTTGAGCCCCTCGATGACGGTGCAGATGCTCTCCGCTCGTACCTCCCCGCGGCTTCGAATCGCACCTCGCAAGTGCCTGCCAATGATGAACAGGAGGGCACTCGGATAATGGAGGCCCGCATGTTTTGCGACGAACAAAAGACTGTTGCGAACCGCGTAGTAACGGTGAATTCCGGCGAGTCTGGCACCCGATCGACCGCACTTGTGGTAGATGCGGGCGTCGCGGACAACAGATACGTCCCAACCACAGCGCCTCATCCGAACGCACCAATCCACGTCCTCCCACGTCAGAAAAAACCGGTCATCAAACCCGCCAACGACTGCGACAGCCTCCATCCTCGCCAATACTGCGCAACCGCTTACCCATTCGCTGTCGAATATTTGTGATTTTTCCGAGTTCCCGCGTTGAGGTCCAGGTCGATCGAACTCCGTCGGGACCTTGGTGTGTAGCGCCTCGCCCCGCCTCATGTAAATACCTGCTCCTGAAAACCAGACTTCGTCCGGCACATCGTAATAATGAACCACCGGAGAAAGGAGTCCGACCCCGGTCGCCACCTCGGCAGCGTCCACCAGGCGGGTCAGCGCGTCCGCCTCAATCGTCGTGTCATTGTTCAGCAAAAAAGCGTACACAGCTCCGCGCCGCAGAGCCTCAGCCAGGCCCACGTTGTTTCCTCCCGTAAAGCCAAGGTTCGTGGGGCAGTTAATGATCGTCACATTCAGTCCCTCTGCGCGTATCTGATCCGCCGTTCCATCGGTCGAACCGTTGTCCACCACGAGGATTTGCTTATTTGGATATTCATCAGCCTCCAGAGACCGCAAACACTCGAGGGTGTCCGCTCGTCCGTTCCAAACGACAACGACGACAACCACCAATGGTCTCATCAAGTTCTCGGAGATTTCGCCTGCACCAGTTGTCGGATCATTCATGCGACGAGGTCAGGTTTTGGGGCGCTTTCGAGCACACCGGCGTTCCGCTGATCGCTCCGATTTTAAACGGACACATCCGGAGCGCCGGCCAGACCGGACCAAAGAGTGGATGCACATTCCGCTGGTACCTCCACAGAAATGTGGCTGGGAGCCAGCGCAGTAAAAAGTGCAACCACGCGGCGGTTCCGCTATGTGACCAAGAAGCCAGCTTGCGCATCATTTCCACTGGGGATCGCGCCCACGAATTGTGGACAATCGCCTCACGGGAATGCAGGCGCTGCTCGCGAATCTCTCCCTTCTCAAGGGGACGTCTCAGCTGAAGACTGCGCGAGTCTCCGCGCACAACCGCCCGCAGCATGCTTTGACCCGTGCGGCGCGAGTGGGTGAGCGCGGTTCCTGAACGCACGGCGATCGGGGCGATGTATTCAAAATGATCTCCCCCATCAGGAGCGCAGACCTCTAGCGCATCCGTCGTGCCAATCCTTCTGTAGAGCACCCTCATCGGCCATTCCACGCCCACAACTCCCAGTTTGTCTGCGGATTCAATCGAATCCAGAAGTGCGTGGGGTGCTGGAAGAAACTCATCGGTGTCCAGTTGCAGGACCCACTCAGCCCCCTCGCTGGCATGGGCCAGTGCAACCCCTCTCTGAAACGTGTCGTTCTCCATAGGATCTTTCACCGGCGAGGAAAAGTCTCCTCCGACAAATCGCATTTTTCTGTCACCATCCAACACGCTGAGTCTTGTGAGGCATTCCTCAACGGGTACCGGGGCGCCCGTCCAACCCCGAGAGTTGCGGTCGTATGAGACCACGATGCGATCTACGAACGGGTAATAGGCGTTAACACTCCGTTCTATCCAGGTCGGGTCGGCGGCGAGAATGTATGCGTTGATTCGTTTCATCGACGGCCTCCTTTCACTGGGCCCTCGACAGGCTCCTCCACGCGAGGTTGGGTCGTGGCAGTTCCAATGCGTCTTCCGGTCATTCTCAGAAGCCTCGCCCCTCTTCGCAGGATGCGGAGGGCGAGGGGCGGCCGTGGATATCCCCGCCCCTCCACACCAGCATGGGCGTAGAAAACCCGTGCGTCCGAAATCCGCATGAGACCGTGATGACGCATGTAGGCATCCACACGTTTCTCGAAAATATCCCCGATATCCGACATCGGATACCGGTTGCCCGCCTCGTGTTTGTATTTATAGATGGGCGCCGCTAAACGTGTTGAATCGGCAAGAAAACATTGGTCGGAAAATCCCGATCCAACCCAGTGATCGCCGTCCCTTCGGAAAGACTCGCGTTCAGCCCCAGCGGGATCACTAGCCCAAGAGGGATTGGCCACAAGGAGGCTTCGGTCGGCCTCCAGCTTCCTTACCGCTTCGGAAACCCAGTCAAAAGGGGTAACGAGATCGACCTCTGCACAGCAGTAAAGCAAGTAATCGGGGAGCGCGTGGGTGGCGGCGACCAGCGCGAAGTCCAAATAATGCTTGACCAAGCCAAGGTCGGAAATTTTGAGACCCGAAACTTTGAGAGCCTCCGGTAACATTTTCTCGACCTCCACGAACTCGTGAACCTCCCCCAGGTGCAGGGCCTTTCGCGCACGTGCACGCGCATCCTCGGGATCGAGAATGTTATTCAAGGTGACAACGACACGGTTGAACGGAAACTTGAACTGACTGGCTTTTGCCCGCATGAACCCCGGGGCCAAAACCTGCCGATAGTCGCGTTCGAAACAGTTCACAAAGAGGCTGACGCGCTTTTCCATGGTCTAAAATGCGGCAGACGAGCGGAGGCGACATTGTTCGAAAGAGGGGACTGATGCCGGGGCATCGGCTGCGTCGGGGGCGCTGCGGAATTCAAAGTCCGCCAGAACCATTCCCGATTCCAACGCCTCGCTTCCGGCGGTTGCGGGATAAGGGAGCAGGGGCAACACTTCGACGGTGCAGGCGTGCTCACACTGGTCAATGAATCCGGATGCGCAGAGGTAGATGTCCACGCGATAGGTCCCTGGTTTGAGCCAAGGGGATTTCACACGGAACTCGAGTGCAAGTGATGTGGCCGCCTCGAACCATAGTCCGAGGAGCCTAGAATCGCACTGCGCCACCACGACACCCATAGGGTCAACCAGATGAACCGAAACGTAAAACCTTCCCTCAAATGAAGCGCGTTGCTCGATGAAGAATCGGACTGCTTTGGGCTCCGCACACTCGTAGAACTCCTTGTTTGGAACCGCCTTGGTTACTCGAAGCTCGCCGCTTCCCGAACGCTTGGCTTCTTTTACACTGCTTCCCGTCCCGCGTTCAAATCCCGCGAGGTAACGCGTCAGACCGGCGTGCACCTCACCGTCGTGAACAAGCCTGCCGGATTCGAGCACCAGCAACCTCTGGCACAAAGTGCTCACCGACTGCAGGTGATGGCTCACAAACAGGACCGTCCTGCCGCTTCTCGCGACGTCGCGCATCTTACCCAGGCAGCGCTTCTGAAATTCGATGTCCCCGACAGCGAGCACTTCGTCCACCAACAGGATTTCCGAGCGGAGATGGGCTGCGACGGCGAAGGCGAGCCTCACGTACATCCCGCTGGAATAGCGCTTCACAGGGGTTTCCAAAAACCGCTCGACCCCTGCAAAGGCGACAATTGCGTCGAACTCGGAACGGATTTCAGAACGGCGCATTCCCAGAATGGCTCCATTGAGGAAGATATTCTCCCTGCCAGTGAGTTCCGGATGAAACCCGGTGCCGACCTCAAGCAGACTGCCGACGCGCCCAAACAAATCGGCCTCTCCAACCGTTGGCGAAGTGATGCGGGTCAGAATTTTCAAAAGGGTGCTTTTGCCCGCCCCGTTTCTTCCGACAACGCCAACAACCTCACCCGGAGCCACCGCAAAAGACACAGCGGTGAGGGCGTGAAACACCCCTGATTGGGACGGACCGCCTTTCTTTTGCGCGGCGGAACGGAGCGGATACGCTTTGCAAAGGGACCTCACATCGATTGCCTTCTCGCTTTTAGACGACATCTGCAAAACTCCTTTCCATCCGGCGGAAGCTGAAGACACCCGCCACAAGCAAAAGCGCTGAGACCGCCGCGGTGTAGGCAATCCAGCCCGAGGGAACCGCACCGCCTCCAGTCAGAGCGGCACGAGTCCCCTCAAGCATCCACGCCACCGGACTCCACTTGAAATAGTGTCCCCACCCCGTGGGGACGGATGCGATGGCGTAGGCCACGGGACTGACGTACATCAGGAAAGGGAGCACCATAGGGAGCACATGCTGAACGTCTCTAAAACGGGTCATGCACGATGCTGCGAGCAGGCCAAGCCCGAGGCCACTTGCAAGGGTTAACCCGATCCAAAAGGGAAGGCTGAAGAGGGCGGACCAGTCGGGAGGGGCAGCCAGACAGAGGCTTAGGATAAAAAAGGCGCAGACCCCGATGCTCAAATCAACGAGGGTCGAGAGCACTGTTGAAAACGGAAGCAGAAGCCTCGGAAAATAGACCTTGGAGACGAGCGATGCGTTGCCGATCAGGGCCATGCTGGACTTGGTCAAGGTGGACTGAAAGGCATTCCACGTGAGCAAACCCGCCATTGAGAACAAGAAGTATGACCCCTTTGGAGCCCTCATTCCCGCCACCCAACCAAAGACGAGGGTAAAGATGCCAGCGCCCGCGAGGGGTTGGAACACCACCCAAAGCACTCCCAGGGCGGTCTGTCTGTAACGCAACCGCAAATCACGAAACGCTAGGCTCCACAGCAGGTCGCGGTATCGCCAGAGCTCGCCGCAGTCCAACCAGGACCACCGCGCATTCGGGCGAATCCGAAGCACCGCGGGCGGATCTGAATCGCGTCTACCCGCATCCGTCCATCCGGAAGACCGGCTCGGAATGGCGCGCGCTCCGCAAGAATGCTCTGTAGAGCGTTCTGATTTCTCCTCGCACAACACCAACTCCCCCTTCCCGTGCTGTTTGTTCATAGATCCTCCCCCCAATTCCCCGAATTCCCCGAATTCCCCCAATCCAACAAAGACATCCCACAAAGCCCGAGGCGGCACGGCGTCCCGGGAGCAACTGCTCCCCATCGACACTTGCTGTTTGGAGAGTTAAGAACTCCAGCGATTCCGCCTCCCTAACTTCTACGGAAAAAGGGAGCG
>JBILKV010000032.1:0-32742 GCA_044376515.1 Chthoniobacteraceae bacterium
GGCCGATTTTACTCTGGAGACACTGGGCAGATGGATGAAATTGTACGGAAAACGGGGCATTTTGACCTCCAGCAGCTTGTTCACCGACAGGCAGTGAGAAGTGTCACTGCATGAGGGCAGCATGGAGAAGAGGCGTACACTGTCTGTGTCCGACTGCATTTTTATTTTTTCTGAAACAACAGGTTTTCTTTCGGAAATCGCTTAAACCACTTGCCAAAAGCAGTTTGCAATTTGAACAAACCCTGTACAATTTTGGCCCTTTTTGGAAATTGTACGGGTTAGGAGCATCTTTCGACTGAAAACATGGAGCTGTGCGCAGTTCCCGCTCCCAAAACAGGGTCGTGACAAACAACTTTCGATTGACGATAAAACAATTTGCACCTAATGTCGAGCGGATTCACCTCAGCCCAAGGAGGATGAAGACAGGTGGGGTGCAATCTCGGACGTTTCGGACGCTATTTTTGAAGTCTATTCAACAGGCATCGCCGACTAAAGAAGGAGGCACGAAATCTCGGAGCTTCAATCCGAATTTTCACACTTTTAATCTACAACTGTCCCCAAGGGACTGCCGAAAGCCCTCAAGCAGATCGCTCCATTTTCAAACGCTCAGCCAGCCAGACCTTGATGATGGACTGGCGAGTCACACCCACCCGGTTCGCCTCCCTGTCCAGATTCTGAATCATCCAGATGGGCAGATCTACGTTCACCCGTTTCTGCTCCAAGTTAAGCCTCCGCATTGTGGACAAATCCAGATGCGGTAATAGATCCACTCCAGAGTCAAAGATGTCATCAAGTTGCTCTGCCTTCATGGTATAAGTCCTCCTCGTTGGTTCTGCTTCTGCGGGCTGAAATGATCCGGATTTTTGAACTTCGCGCTGTAAAAAATACGCTCCAGACCTTCCCCTCCATTCTGGCGATCAGGGCGAGTCTGGGTTCGGTGTCGCTCTTTACTTGGATCTGTAGGGCGTAAAGGTCTTTCCAAAGTTCCTGAGCTTGGATGAAGTCAATGCCGTGCTTGAGTCGGTTGGCGTCACTCTTTGCTTGATTGAACTCAAAATCCATTATTGGACCTTATTTATACCTTAATGGATCCATCTTGGCAATCCACCGGTCGTAAAACCAGCACCTCTCCCAGCACCGCCGTATAAAAAGACTGGCCCCTGAAAGAGGCCCATCCTTCGGTGGCGGTATTCCTCGTGGGACTAGGTAGCCACGCCTTGCCCATCGGAGCGCAAATCTGACCTGCCAAATGGCGTCCGAGACGTCCGAGGTGTATTTAATTGAAATCATGCAACGCAACTGCAGTATTTCAGAATGATTCCCAGGCATCTGTATCAGCAGACCCTCATTCGCGCCCTCGGACGGAACCCTGTGGTCGCACTCATTGGGCCCAGGCAATGCGGGAAAACCACGCTTGCCCGCCAAATACTCCCACCTGACCACCTCAACTATTTTGACCTCGAAGACCCTCTGGCGGGGGGGCTCATGGAAAATTCCAAGACCGTTTTGGGAGGACTTAAAGGACTGGTGGTCATCGACGAGGCCCAGCGAGAGCCTCGGCTGTTTCCTGTCCTTCGTGTTCTTGCTGACCGCCCCCAGAACCCAGCGACATTCCTGATACTTGGCAGCGCCTCTCCGGAACTCTCCCGCCAAAGTGCAGAGTCACTTGCAGGGAGGGTTGAAATAATCGAAATGCAAGGGCTGAACCTTTCGGAAACCGGCCCCGAATCGGCCGATACCCTCTGGCAACGAGGGGGATTTCCTCGATCTTTTCTGGCCTCCAATGAATCTGACAGCTTTGACTGGCGTAGGAACTTCATCCGCACCTTTCTGGAGCGAGACTTGGCCTCGCAAGGGTTTGGCATGGCACCCGCAGCCATGGGGCGGTTCTGGACAATGCTCGCCCATTACCATGGTCAGATCTGGAACGGAAATGAGATTGCCTCTTCCATGGGCATCGCTCCGAATACCGCCCGCTCCTATCTGGATGCACTGGAACAGACCTTCATGGTGAGGCGCCTGCTCCCCTGGCACACCAACATTGGTAAACGCCTGGTGAAAACGCCTAAAATCTACTTCAGGGACTCTGGTATTTTTCACGCCCTTTCTGGGATTCGTTCCCACATGGACCTGCTAATGCACCCCAAACTCGGGGCATCCTGGGAGGGGTTTGCGCTGGAGGAGATCCTGAGGTTTCATCAACCGGACGAAGCCTATTTCTATGCAGTCCACAGTGGTTGCGAGCTCGACTTACTCATGTTTCTGCGAGGGCGCAAGGTAGGGGTCGAGTTCAAGCGTGCTGACGCGCCCAAACTGACCCGCTCCATGCAAACGGTCCTCTCGGATCTTGATCTTGATGAACTCTGGGTGGTTTATCCTGGAAATCGGACTTACGCACTCAGCCAAAAAATCACGGTGATGCCACTGACTGGACGCCTTCCGCCCTCCGTGGATGAGGGCGTTTGAAGACTCCCCTCTCTCTGGCTGAAAGCAGATCTGCAAATCGGCGTCCGAACCGTCCGAAAACCTTGAGTCTGGCAGGAAATTGTTTCTTTTTTGCGATGTATCTCTCGGTTTTTGCTCCGGGCGAACTCGGACACAATGGGCACCGATTTCAACGCTCGCCAATTCACCCTTACGCTCTGCTCGCGGTCATCATCGACGGGCTTGGCTACTTTCCGCATTGCTCATCCCCAGAGACCAGGCGGCATTTTTATTTTTTCTGAAACTCCACTTTTTGTTTCAAATTTTACGCAAAAATATATCTACAAGCACTTTGCGACTTGCACCGGCCGTGCACACTTGCCCACACCCCTGCAGCTGCTCGATATTTCCACCCCTAATATCGGCTGAGCATACCCCTAACACTATGCTGATCCTCAGGCTGTGGGACGACTGCGCAGCCCAAGCCACTCTGGTGAGTGGATCAAAACCCCGAGGCACGCTGGCGAGGCGATGCCTTTTTTGATTGCGAAGTTCAGGTTTTAAGATTGAGCGGCGCTTGTCGTTGTCCTCCATTAAACGGACACCGCCCTGGGACCTTATCCCTTCCACGCAGCGCCCTCGGACCGGCAACCGGCTCCGCGCCACCTCACCCCTCTCCCTTGATGAAACTCGGTTTCTCGCGATTTGCCGCCGGTATGCTGTTTTTTTCGAGCGCAGGAAGCGCGCTGTGCGCACCAGTGTTGGCCGCGGACGGATTAGAATTTTTCGAAAAGCAAGTCCGCCCGATTCTCGTCGAACGCTGCTACGAGTGCCACAGCACGGCGTCCAAAACAAAGGGCGGCCTTGCTTTGGACTCCCGCGAAGCCACTCTCAAGGGAGGCGATTCCGGTGCGGCCCTCCAAGCGGGCGACCCGGAGAGGAGCCGCCTGCTTGAGGCGGTCCGCTACGGCAACCGGGATTTCCAGATGCCGCCCAAGAAGCGCCTCTCCGATCCTGAGATCAAGGCGCTCGAGACCTGGATCAGGATGGGCGCCCCGGATCCGCGCACCGAAACAGCCGCCTCCAAAGCCGGCAGAATCATCGACGTCAAGGAGGGCCGGAAATTCTGGAGCTTCAGCCCCCTGGCGCACGTCCAACCGCCGAAGGGGTCCGGAACGGAATCGCCGATCGATGCCTTCGTGCAGGCGAAACTGCAAGAACACCACCTTCCCTCCTCCCCTCCCGCCGACAAACGCACGCTGCTCAGACGCGCCGCCTACGATCTGACAGGACTCCCCCCCACCCCGCAGGAAATGGAAGTATTTCTGGCGGACAGCTCGCCTGAAGCCTTCGAACGCGTCATTGAATCCCTCCTTGCCTCGCCCCACTACGGGGAGCGCTGGGGACGCCACTGGCTGGACGTGGTCCGGTACGCGGACTCCAACGGGATGGATGAGAACGTGGCCTTTGGCCATGCGTGGCGCTACCGGGATTACGTGGTGCGCGCCTTCAACCAGGACAAACCCTTTGACTCCTTCCTGATCGAACAAATTGCCGGCGACCTCCTTCCCCGTAGCGAGGAGTCTCTCGTCGCGACGGGGTTTCTCGCACTCGGGGCCCGCGTGCTAGCGGAACCTGACGTGCAGAAACTCGAGATGGACATCATCGACGAACAGATCGACACCATCGGCAAGACCTTCCTCGGCATGACCCTCGGCTGTGTGCGTTGCCACGACCACAAGTTTGATCCGATTTCGCAGGAGGACTACTACGGTCTCGCCGCCATTTTCCGCAGCACCCGGAGCCTGTCCTACGAAAAAACGGGGGCCATCAAGTATTGGTACGAACACTCCCTCGCCTCCGCGGCCGAGACGGCGCGCAAAAAGGAAACCGACGACCTGCTCAAACAGAAGCAGTCCCAGCTGAACGCATTCCTCTCGAAGGCGCGCAGCGAGGTCAAGCGGCAGACGGAATCCCGTGCCGCCGACTACCTCGCCGCCGCCGTCCTCCTGGCACCCGACGCCCAACTTAAGGACGCCCAAGTGGCGGCGAAGCCCTCCGGGCTCCGGCCGGAAATCCTGCTCGCATGCCGCAAGCAGATTGAACAACACCGTGACCTGCCCCTGCTGGCGGAATGGTGGACGCTATTCCCGACACGCGACCCAGAGGGGGTGCGGGCCCACTACGCGGCGGTGGTCACCGAGGCGCTAAAGGCCAAGGCGGGGCCCGCGTACGCGGCGCTGGTCGACCCCAAGGGATTTCTGTCGCTCCCGGCCAAGGAGACAGAAGTGCTCGACGCCGCGGCACTGGCCTTCCTCGCAACGCTGCGCAAGGAGGTGGCGCAAATCGAGGCGACTCGCCCGGAACTGCCTGCTGCGATGGGAGTCGGCGAATCAAAAATCCTTCACACGATTCCCATCCACATCCGCGGCAACCACCTTACCCTCGGCAATCCGGTCGAACGCGGTTTTCCCGAGGTGATGCAGCCCGGCCCGGGCAGGCCCATCCTCTCCCACAAGCAGAGCGGCCGGCTCGAACTTGCCCGCTGGCTCGCCTCGAGCGAAAACCCGCTCACCGCCCGGGTGTTAGTCAACCGGGTTTGGCGCTGGCATTTCGGGCGGGGCATTGTCAGCTCCACCGACAACTTCGGGACCACGGGCGGCAAACCCTCTCACCCCGAGTTGCTGGACTGGCTGGCCCGCCGGCTCATCGAGGGCGGCTGGTCGATCAAGGATCTGCACCGGCAGATCATGCTGTCGGCAGTCTACCAACAGAGCAGCGATCTTCCGCCGCTCTCCGCCGACGGGCAGGATCCGCGATTAGTCGATCCCGAGAACAAACTGCTTTGGCGTGCCAACATCCAAAGGCTGGAAGCGGAACAACTCCGCGATGCATTGCTCGCCACGTGCGGATGGCTCAGCGCGGAAATGGGCGGTAAAACCGTGCCGTTGCGCAACCGGGAATTTGTGTTCAACCACACCAGCAAGGACGCCACCACCTACGAGAGCGCCAGGCGCACCCTCTACGTGCCAATCATCCGAAACCACCTCTACGACATGCTCGAACAGTTCGACTACCCCGACCCCACCATGCCCACGGGGAGTCGGGACAGCACGGTGATCGCACCGCAGGCGCTGCTCATGATGAACGCCCCGATCGTCCAAGAGGCCAGCAAACGCCTTACGGTGCGCCTCGCAAAACTGGCCTCCGCAGAGGAGCGGATCGAGGAGGCCTACGCCCTCCTTTACAGCCGCCCCCCGCTGCCGGAGGAGATGCGCGAGGCGCTCAGGGTCGTCGGCGAATTCGCCAAAACGGAGACGCCTGAACGGGTGTGGGCCCTTTTCTGCCACGCGCTGTACGCTTCAAACGAGTTCGCCTACCTGCGGTAGAATCACATGCACTCCCCCGCCCCCTCCCCTCATTTATCCCGCCGCTCGCTCCTCCAACGCAGCGCAGGAGGATTCGGTTACTTGGCGCTTCAGGCGCTGCTGGCCGGGGAATCCGCCCGGGCGGCCCCCGCAAACCCGCTTGCACCCAAACCGCTGGGTTTCCCAGCGCGCGCGAAACGGATTGTGTTTCTCTTCATGAAGGGCGGGCCGAGCCACGTAGACACCTTTGATCCCAAACCACTGCTCCAGCGGGATGCCGGCAAACCCTACCCCTTTGAGCAACCGCGCGTGCAGTTTGCGTCGACCGGGAAACTGCTCAGATCGCCGTGGAGCTTTAAGCAGCATGGCCAAAGCGGGCTTCCCGTGAGCGAACTTTTCCCGCACGTGGCGGGCCACGTTGACGAGTTATGCGTGCTGCGTTCGCTTCACGGCACCAACACGGCCCACGGCGGCGCCTGCCTCAAGCTCCACACCGGCAGCGACACGCAGGTCCGCCCCAGCATGGGCTCGTGGCTCCTCTATGGTCTGGGCACCGAAAACCAAAACCTGCCGGGATTCATCACCATCTGCCCCACGCTCGCCCATGGCGGCGTCAACAATTGGGGCGCGGCATTTCTTCCCGCCCACTGCCAGGGAACTCCGATCGGCAACGCCAGTGTGCCCTCCGACAAGGCCCTGGTCAGGCACATCGTCAGCCCCGGGACCGACCAAGCGCTCCAGCGCAAACAACTCGACTTCATCTCCACGCTCAACCGCACCCACCAATCCCTCTCCGGCCCGGACCCCGCCCTCGAGGGACGCATCAATGCGTTCGAACTGGCCTTCCGCATGCAGAGTACGATGCCTGAGGCGCAGGACCTGAGCGGCGAGAGCGGGGCCACCAAGAGCCTCTACGGGATGGACGAGCAGGTCACCGCGAACTTCGGGCGCCAGTGCCTGATGGCGCGCCGCTTCCTGGAGCGCGGGGTGCGCTTTGTGCAGGTCACCCACAGCGACGGGGAGGTGCAGTGGGATCAACACGGCAACCTGTTCAAGGGCCACACCAAAAACGCGCTTGAGGTGGACAAGCCGATCGCCGGCCTGCTGACCGACCTGAAACAACGCGGCCTTCTTGAGGACACCCTCGTCCTCTGGGGCGGCGAGTTTGGACGCACCCCGACCGCGCAGGGGACAGACGGCCGGGACCACAACCCCTACGGTTTCACCATGTGGCTCGCAGGCGGGGGCGTTCGCAAGGGCATCGCTTACGGAAGCACAGATGATTACGGGTACTTTGCGCAGGAGGACAAGGTCCACATCCACGACCTGCACGCCACCATCCTGCATTTGCTGGGGCTGGACCACGAAAAGCTTACACACCGTTACGCGGGCCGCGATTTCCGGTTGACCGATGTCAGCGGACAGGTTGTGCAGGAGATCCTCGCCTGAACCGGTCCGCCCGCCCCGCCCCCACCCGATGATTCCCCCAGCCCAAACCGGATCGCCGCCCGCGACGTTATCCCCCAAGAAACGGCGTCCTCCGTCCTGGAAATGGTGGGTGACCGGCCTGCTCCTGCTCGCGACCATGATCAATTACATGGACCGGGTGACGCTCTCGGGCGCCTCGGTGCGGGTCACCGCAGAACTGCGCCTGAGCGAGTTGCAGTATGGCCATTTGGAGCTGGCGTTCGGTTGGGGGTTTGCTGCGGGCTCCCTCGTATTCGGCTTTCTCGCCGACCGCCTCCGCGTCTACTTCCTCTACCCGGTCGTCTTGCTGGCGTGGTCGGCGATGGGGATTGCGTCGGGATGGGCGCAGGGATTCGAAGGGCTTTTGATCTGTCGCGGCCTGCTGGGTTTTTTTGAGTCGGGCCACTGGCCCTGCGCCATCAAGACGACCTTCGCGCTGCTGGATGAAAAAGACAGGACGATGGGGAACAGCGTGCTGCAGAGCGGTGCCTCGCTGGGTGCCGTCATCACTCCCCAGATTCTGCGGATACTCATGAACAATGACCCGGGGTCATGGCGCACTGCTTTCGTGGCCGTGGGTGCGGTGGGATTGGGTTGGGTCGTGTTGTGGTTTGCGTGCCTGCGGCCGCGGGACCTTGTGCCTGCAACAAGCGCACCGGACAACGCCTCCAAGCCACCGCTCGCCGAAGGGCTGGCTTCCGTGCTGACCAGCGGCCGGTTTTGGTCGGTGGCCCTGCTTATCATGGGCGCGCAGACTGTCTGGCACATTTACCGGGTCTGGCTGATGAAGTTCCTCGTCACCGGCCGCGGCTACTCCCAGCAGGAGGCCCTCAATTTCAACTCAGTCTTCTTTTTGGCGACCGACGCCGGTTGTCTTTTGGCGGGGGCGGCCTCGTTGTGGTTGGCACGCCGCCCGGGCACGTCGGCGCATCGTGCCAAACGGATCATCTACGCTGCGGCCTGCCTTTTGACCTCGCTGAGCGTTGCACTCCCGTGGTTGCCAAAGGGGGGGCCGCTCCTGGGGACCCTGCTGTTGATCGGTGCCGGCGCTCTGGCCCTCTTTCCGTGCTACTACGGGTTTGTGCAGGAACTTTCCTCTGCGCACGTGGGGAAACTCACCGGCATCCTGAGCCTTTGGGTCTGGAGCGTGACCTCGCCGCTTCACAGCGCCTTCGGCCTGTTGATCGACAGGACCCACAGCTACGATGCCGGCCTGGTGGTGGCCGGTCTTGCCCCGTGGATGGGGGTCCTTTCGCTCGGTCTGCTCTGGCGGACTCCCCCACCAAACTCCCCCCTCCCCATCCCCTAGCCCCATGCTGACCGACTCCTCGCGCCTCAGGGATTTCCCCGTCCTTGCCGGACAAACCTACCTCAACACCGCTGCGGAAAGCATTCCACCGCTTTGCACCGGAGCCGCCATCGAGGCGTACTGGCAGGACAAACTCCGCGGAATGAAAGGTCGCGACGGACATTTCGCCCGGGTGGAGGCCTGCCGCGAAATCAGCGCGGCAATCCTCGGACTCCAGACATCCGAAGTGTCCTTCTGTTCCTGCGCCTCGGAGGCCTACAATCTTCTGGCCACGGCCCTGCAACTCAACGGAAAGGACGAAGTGTTGG
The DNA here is from genome assembly GCA_044376515.1 of Chthoniobacteraceae bacterium. Classification (GTDB taxonomy): domain Bacteria; phylum Verrucomicrobiota; class Verrucomicrobiia; order Chthoniobacterales; family Chthoniobacteraceae; genus Chth-196. The sequence continues at coordinate 8,877 of JBILKV010000032.1, forward strand.
TAACTGACCTGGATTTTCCCGCCGGAGTCTCACCCTGGCTGCGGGCCGCGAGCCCGCCCCGCCTCCGAATCTGGAAATCGGTCGAAGGCGCGTTGGACCCGGCGGATCTCCCGCCCCTGCTCAACGAGCGGACCCGGTTGGTTCAGGTCTCGCTGGTGAGCTTCTACAACGGGCACCGGATCGATTGGGCCGCGTTTCGGGACACGGTCCGCCGCCTGGCGCCCAACGCGCTTATCTCGGCGGACATCACCCAGGCGGTGGGCCGGGTCGTTCTCGACTGCCAAGATGCGGACATCCAGATTTCCAGCACCCACAAATGGACCCTAGGCATTCACGGCGGCTGCATCATCGGGGTGCCAACCGCCTCGGCGGAACGCCTGACCACCCGCGCAGGAGGCTGGCTCCATTTGAAAAACGCCTTTGACTCCAACCGCTTCGAGCATGCGGAAACCCGCACCGGGGCGGCGAGTTTCTCGGTCGGGATGCCGAATTTCGTCGCGCTGTACGCCCTGGACGCCTCGCTGCGGTATCTCGACCACGTCGGGATCGAGGCCATCGCCGCGCACGCCGATCCGCTGATCAAGACCGCCGAAGCGGGAATGCGCGATCTGGGCATCCAGCCTTTGTGCCGTTGGAACGGAACCGGCATTGCCGCGTTTATCCACCCGAGAAGCGCGGAGATTCACGCTGCCCTCGAGAAGGAGAACATCCACGTCATGCACAACGCGGGCCGCATCCGGATCGCCGTCCACGGGTACAACACCGCGGAGGATATCCGCCGGTTCCTGACCGTCTTGGGTGAACTGCTGTAAGCTGCGCACCCTCTCTTGACCCCGCCTCCAGCGATGAGCGCCCTCCACGAGACTTTGGCCGACCTGATCCGGCTCAACACCGTCAACCCCGCCTACTGCGACGGCGGAACCGAGGCAAACGCCCTTCCGCTGCTTCGAAGTTTCTTTGCCAGGCACGTTATTGAAACCACCGAGCAGGAGGTGTTTCCGGGACGCCCCAATCTTGTGGCCCGGCTCCCGGGCAGTGGCGTGCGTCGTCTTGTCCTGGAAGCCCACGTAGACACCGTCTCCATCAAGGGCATGACCATTCCCCCGTTTGAGCCCGCGGTACGCGAGGGCCGCATGTACGGGCGCGGTTCGGTGGACGACAAGGCGGGCCTTGCCGCGATGCTGCACGCGGTGGCGTCCATCCGCCAAGAAGGGATCGTTCCCCCCTGCGAGGTGTTGCTGGCGGTCGTCGTGGATGAGGAATTCAGCTACCGCGGCGTGGTGAAGCTTTGCGAAGGGCTTGAAGCCGACGCCTCCATCGTAGCCGAACCCACCGAACTGCGGGTGGTCATCGCCAGCAAGGGGGTGCTGCGTCTGCGCATCCACACCCGGGGCAGGGCCGCCCACAGCGCCAAACCGCACCTTGGCCACAACGCGATCACCCAGATGGCCAGACTCGTGCTCGCGCTGGAGGAGGAACACCGGCGCCTCTCTGAAACGACGCATCCACTGCTTGGTTGCCCCACCCTGAACGTGGGGGTGATTCAAGGGGGCGTTCAGGTCAACTTTGTCCCCGACCACTGCGCGATTGAAATCGACCGACGCCTGCTGCCTGGAGAGTCCGCCGCCAATGTGGTGGATGGCTACCGCCGTCTTCTCGGGAAGCTTGCGGGGGAATACCGCGGTTTCAACGCGCAAATCGAAGAACCCTTCCTGCTCGTCGACGAGGCGCTCAACACGCCACCAAACGCCACCGTCGTCACAGTCGCCCAAGCTGTTTCGCAATCGCTCGGACTCAATCCGGAGGTGTGTGGCGTCCCCTTCGGAAGCGACGCAAGCAAGCTTTCGCGGGCAGGAATTCCCACCGTCCTCTTCGGCCCCGGAAGCATCGACCAGGCTCATTCCGTTGACGAGTTCGTCGAGTTGGATCAGGTGACGAAGGCCGCCGCCTTTTACAGGGAGTTTATTCTCAACTTTTCATAAACCCGCGCCTCAACCGGGAAAGCGGCCACCCGCCTTTCAGCATTCCGGATCGACTCGTTCGCCGGCTCAAGGCACGGTCCGCGGTTTCCCCCTCCAATCTATTCATTTCATGCAAACCCTGAATCCCTTGGACCGCCGCGCGTTCCTCCGTGCATCCGCCCTTTCGGCCCTGGCCACGGCGGGCTGCGTCTCGCTGCCGCGGAACACGCCAAACTACATCGACGCCCATGTCCATGTGTGGACCCCGGACACCCAGCGCTACCCCTTGGCGGAGGGGTTCGTACGCGAAAAGAACATGGTCCCTCCTTCGTTCACACCGACGGAACTCTTCGCACACTGCCGGTCCCTCGGGGTGTCGCGCGTCGTGCTCATCCAGATGAGCTTTTATAAGTTCGACAACAGCTACATGCTGGATGTCATTGCGGCCCAGCCGAGCGTTTTCAGTGGCGTGGCCATCGTGGACGAGGCGCACCCGAATGTGGCCGCCGAAATGGATGCGCTTGCGCAACGCGGCGTCCGCGGTTTCCGCGTGCGCGCGACGCGCGAGTCGGCGGAGGGGTGGAAGGACTCGGAGGCAATGCGGAAAATGTGGAGTCAAGCCGCCGAGAAGGGCCTCTCGATATGCCTTCTGTCCGATCCAGACGCTTTGCCGGCGATTCAATCCATGTGCAGACAGTTTCCCAAGACCCGGGTAGTCATCGACCATTTTGCCCGGATTGGAATGAGCGGCAGCATCGTTCCGGGTGACCTGGAGGAGTTGAGCCGGCTCTCGGATTTTGAACACACTTATGTCAAAACCTCGGCCTTTTACGCGCTCGGGTCGAAAACGCCGCCCTACGACGACCTCGGCCCGATGATCAGGACCCTCCACTCTGCATACGGCTCGCGCCGCCTCATGTGGGCGAGCGACTGCCCCTTCCAAGTTCAGCCCGGGCACAACTATGCAGACTCCCTCAGCCTGATTCGAGACCGGTTGGATTTCCTGACGCCGGAGGACAAGGAGTGGATGCTGCGCAGAACCGCGGAGAGCGTGTTTTTTGCGTGATGTTTGGCGGTGCGCCCCGGAGGCCGGGGAACCCAAACACGGTCGCACGGAACCAAGGCAACCCCAAGACAAACCCAAGGCAACCCGGTTGCTGATTTTGGGAGTTCCCTCGTCGCCCTCCGCTGCTCGGCCACTGGAAGCCGTTTTCCCGTTGCTTCCAGCGGCCTTGGGTTGGAATTGAGCGAAGGCCGGGGGGGGGAATGGTGCGTTGCGGTGCTTCGCGTTTGGCCCGAGAATGCACGGCGTTGGCGGCCTTGAGGAGTGGGCAAGATCTCAGGTTTACCGGGGCCGAATCACCGTTTCGCTTCTTGACGCGTAGGGCGCCGGAGCCTAATTTCGCATGCTGGCCAGTTTCCGAGAAGTGGGTTTCAGTGGGTTCTGCAACCCACTTTTTTTGTCTCTGGTCGCCTCGAAACGTATGAACAGTGAAATTTCAGCCGGACTGGACTTTTTCGAGCGGGACAAGGGAATCAAGCGCGAAGTGCTTCTTGAGGCCATGAACACCGCTCTGCTCACGGCTGCCCGCAAGGCAGTGGGGCCAGCGCGTGATCTGCGCGTGGAGTTCGACGAAAAATCAGGCTCCTTTAAGACCTTCGCCAAGTTGATTGTTGTTGAACGTGTCCTCAACAAGCACGACGAAATCAGTCTGGCGGAGGCGGCCAAAGTGAAGCCGGGCGCACAAATCGGCGAGGAAATCGACGTCCCGGTGACTCCGAAGGATTTCGGTCGGATCGCCGCCCAAACCGCGCGTCAGGCGATGATGCAGCGCATCCGGCAGGCGGAGCGCGAGATGATTTACGACGAGTTCAAGGACCGCGCCGGGGAAATTGTGACGGGGACCGTACGCCGGTTCGACCGCTCGGATGTCGTGGTGGATTTGGGAAAATTCGAGGGCATCATGCCCAACCGCGAACGCGTGGCGACAGAGGAGTACGCGGTGGGCGACCGTGTCAGGGCGTACGTAGTGGCCGTGGAAAACGGCATGCGAGGACCCGAGATCATTCTCTCCCGGAGTCATCCGAATTTTGTGCGGCGCCTTTTCGAGACGGAGGTGGCCGAGATTGCCGACGGGACGGTGGAAATCAAGGGGATCGCCCGAGAGGCCGGCCACCGCACCAAGATCGCAGTGTGGAGCGCCAACGAGAAGGTGGATCCGGTGGGAGCCTGCGTCGGGATGCGCGGGGCGAGAGTTAAAAACATCGTCCGCGAGCTCAACAACGAGAAGGTGGACATCATCCGTTGGAGTCAGGACATCAAGGAATTGGTGATCGAAGCGCTCAAGCCCGCGAAGATCAAGTCCCTCACGCTTGAACCGGAGCGCAAAAACGTAGCAATCAAGGTGGACGACGACCAGCTCTCGTTGGCGATTGGCAAACGCGGGCAGAACGCACGCCTGACCTCGCGCCTGTGCGGCTGGGACATTTCTGTCGAGAAGGACGAGTCGGTGCGCGAAGCCTTCGAGCAGAATGTCGAAAAAGGGGTCTCGGCGCTGGCCAAATCCTTGGAGGTCTCCGAGGAGGTCGCGCGGAAGCTCACCGAGGCGGGCATGGTCAGTGCGGACGTCATCGGGACTGCGGATGCCTCGGACATTTCGGAGGCCATCGGCTGCGAAACGGCGTTGGCAGAGCAGATTTTTGAAGCCGCCCAACGCGCCATCGCCCGCGCCTCGGGCGGGTAACCTCCGCTCTCATCGCTCTTTCATTTTTCGCGGCTCACGGCCTGCACCTCCGGCTTCGATCACCCGAACGTTTCAACCCACCCTCCCTTTCTCCTCCGTACCACGCTCTGAATGGCAACAAGACCTCCACGCTCCACTCCTTCCAAACCCGCAGCCCAGTCCTCCGCGGCACCGCCGCCCAAACGGACCGGGCTTCGGGCAATCACTGCTCCGTCTGTCGGTAGCAAAGGGAAGGCTGCGGCGACCCCGGCGGTTTCCGGAGAAGTTCCGGCAGCCCAGTCCGCCCCTCCACCGCCTCCCAAAAAGGCTGTGTCCCTGATCGACGAGAAGCCGAAGACCGACAGAAAGCGCGCATCCGCGACGCTGAAGCCGTTCAAGGCGCTTCCCACGATTTCAAAGATTCTCGAGCCCGAGCCACCGACCCCGCCTGCTCCACCCGAACCCGAAGTTCCCGCTGCGGATGAAACGCTGGTAGCGGCGAGCGCCGAGGAGAGCGCTGTGTCACTGGAGGCAGGGGAAGCGCCAAAGGCCGAGGAGAAAGTGGTCCATCTCAAGCCCCCGGTGGGAGTGAGGGACCTCGCGACCGCGTTGGGATTGAAGCCCTTCGAGGTGATCCGCGACCTGATGGGGATGAACATTTTCGTCAACCTCAACCAGACCATTGACGTTGAGGTGGCTTCCGCGGTTTGCAAACGTCACGGATTCACCTTCGAGCGCGAGAAACGGGAACGGGGTGCCGGTGTCCACAAAGTCGTTGAGAAGGTGGTCGAGCCCCCCAAGGCCCCGGAACCGCCGAAAGCGGAAGAGCTCAAACCGAGGCCTCCCATCGTGGCGATCATGGGCCATGTCGACCATGGGAAGACGACGCTCATGGATGCCATCCGCAAGACGCGTGTGGCCGCAGGCGAGGCGGGGGGCATCACCCAGCACATCGGCGCTTATTCGGTCACGCACAAAGGACAGAAAATCACCTTTCTGGACACCCCTGGCCATGCGGCCTTCACCGCGATGCGTGCCCGCGGGGCGCATGTGACCGACATCGTGGTGCTGGTCGTGGCGGCGGACGACGGCATCATGCCGCAGACTCTCGAAGCGCTTTCTCATGCCAAGGCAGCGAAGGTGCAGATCATCGTGGCCATCACCAAGACCGACACGAACGGTGCGAACATCGACCGGGTCAAAGGCCAGTTGCAGGAAAAGGGACTCTCACCGGAAGACTGGGGCGGTGAAACGATTTGCGTGCCGGTGGCGGCCCCCAAGGGGGTCGGCGTCGAGTCGCTTATGGAAAGCATTCTCCTCGTCGCCGAGGTTTCAGAGTGGAAAGCCGTCGAGGGAGGCGTAGCCCGGGCATCGGTCATCGAGGCACAGGTCGAGCAGGGACGGGGTCCGACGGCCACCGTGATTGTGAGGACGGGAACCCTCAGGACGGGCGATGCGTTCATCTGCGGCAATTTCAGCGGCAAGATCAAATCCCTGCTGGATGACACCGGCAAACCTGTGAAGGCGGCCCCGCCATCCACTCCTGTGCGGATTCTCGGTTTTTCGGGACTGCCCAATGCGGGCGACGAGTTGGTGGTGATGGAAAGCGAAAAGGCCGCTTCGATCCTGTCGGAAGAGCGCCTGAATTCGTCACGCCTGAGCAAACTTGCCACCCCAAGTCGGCCGACTCTGGAAACGCTGTTTGCCGACATGGCCGAGGGACAGAAGAAGGTCCTGAAGGTGATCTTGAAGGCCGACGTGCAGGGTTCGAGCGAGGCGCTGGTGAATTCGCTCCAGCAGATCCAGAGTAAGAAAATCGATTTGGATATCGTCCACGCCGCGGTAGGCCCGATCACCGAAACCGACGTACTCCTCGCCGCTGCCTCCAATGCGGTGGTCGTCGGATTCAACGTGAAGGTGGAGAACACCGCTGCGGGCACGGCGAAACGCGAAGGGGTTCAGATCAAACTCTTCTCGATCATCTACGAGCTGATAGACCAAATGAAAGAGGCCATGGTGGGCTTGCTGGATCCGGAAACCCGCGAGAGCATCGTGGGCCACGCGGAGGTCCGGCGGGTGTTCGACTTGGCCAAAGGATGCGTTGCGGGTTGCTACGTGCAGGACGGCCGCATCCTCAGGGCGGGCCGCGCCCGTGTACTGCGCGGTCGGCAGGCGGTCTTCGACGGCGGCTTGGCCACGCTGCGGCGCTTTCAGGATGACGTGAAGGAGGTTCGCAACGGAATGGAATGCGGGATCCGACTGGGCGGCTTCGACGACTACGAGGAAGGCGACATCATCGAATCCTACGTTTTAGAGAAGTTCCCACAACAACTGTGAGACTCAGCCGTTTTTCGGCCGCTGATTGGCAGCGCTTCCGGCAGTTCCGGGGCGCGCTATCCCTTCCTTTGACCGATGGCAGCGCCGCTCCAATGTCCGGCCTGAACAGACAGCAGGCACACCACCATGGCCAAGCATAGACTCGAACGCGTGAACGAAGTCCTCAAAAGGGAGTTCGGCGATATTCTGATGCGGGAGATGGTCTTTGACGCCCAGCTGGTCACTGTCCAGCAGGTGGATGTGACGCCGGACCTGCGCAACGCCCACATCTACGTTTCCGTCATCGGGACCGAGGCGCAGTCTCGGAAGGTCATTGCCCAACTCAACGCGAGACGCCCCTACCTGCAATTTGTGCTTTCCCGGCGGATCACGATGAAGCACACGCCCACGATCCACTTTAAACTGGATACCGGCATCGCGCGGGGCACTCACATCATCAATCTGATGGACGAACTCAACCTGTTGCCGGAGGTCGAGTCCAATGTACTGGAAAGTCCCGAAGTTCCGCCCGAAACCGACCGGGCTCCAGATCGTGCGCACCGGCGGCGAGAACGTTAGCCCCCCTGAGGCGCGGCTGTCTCGGCCGTCGTGAACGTCGCGCGATTTACAGGCTTGCACGCCTCCACCTCCACCCCACCCTCGATGATTTCAAACACGAACTGCACTTTCGCAGAAATTGGCTCCCTCCTCGTAGAGCGGAACCGGTTTCTGGTGCTCAGTCATGTACGGCCGGATGGCGATGCGATTGGTTGCTCGCTGGCCATGGCGCTCTGCCTCAAATCGATGGGAAAAGCCGTTTCCCTCTGGAATGAGGACGGTCTGCCGCAGCGCTTTGAATTCCTGCCGGAGTCCGAGTTGGTCGTACGCCCCCCTCAATCCCCCACCCCCTTTGACGTGGTGTTGCTCCTGGACACCGCCACGAGGGAAAGGGCGGGTGCGAACGCCCTGGCCGCGGTAGCGCCGGGGGCGCTCTGGATCAACATCGACCATCACATTTCCAACGATCGGAAAGGGGATTTGGTGTATGTTGACGCGGAGGCGCCCGCCGCGGCCCAAGTACTGTTTGAGCTGTTCCGGCACTGTTCGCTGCCGCTCTCCAGAGCGATTGCGCAGGCACTCTACACTGGCATTTCCACCGACACCGGTTCCTTCCAATACGGGAGCACCACGGCACGCACGTACGAGATTGCGGCGGACCTCGTGAGGGCCGGGGTTGCGCCGGGCGAGATCAACACGTTTCTTTACCAGACCAATCCCCGCCGGAGACTGGAGCTCAAGAGGACCCTGCTCAACCTCCTCCGGTTCAGCGCCGAGGACCGCGTCGCCAGCTTTGGCCTTGCGGCTGAAACGGCCCGACAGTTGGGCACGATCCCTGACGACACCGAGGGCCTCATCGACACGCTGCGCGAAATCGAAGGGGTCATGGTAGCCGCTTTTTTCGAGGAACTCGAAGGTGGTTTAACCCGCGTCAGCCTTCGCTCGAAGGACTCCCGGGTCGACGTGTGCGAAGTATGCGCAGAGTTTGGCGGGGGCGGACACAAAATGGCTGCCGGCGCGCGGGTCGCGGGTGGAATGGCGGCGGTTCAGGAGAAGGTCCTGGCGGCGATCGCGCGCCGCTTGCCGGCGCACGCAGCTTAACAGGGCGGCGGACTGCCCGCGGTTGCCCGGAATTTTCCATTACTCTCAATTCATGCGAAAACAGGATCCAGATGGCGTACTGCTCATCGACAAGGCGGCGGGAATGACTTCACACGACGTGGTGGCCTTGGTGCGGCGGCGTCTGGGCATCAAAAAAGTGGGCCACTGCGGGACACTCGACCCCTTGGCAACCGGCCTCTTGCTGGTGGTGGTGGGACGGGGAACAAAGATTCAGGACCTCCTCATGGCCGAGGACAAGGAGTACACCGGTACCATGCGCCTGGGCGTCACCACCGACAGCCAGGATGCCGACGGGCAGGTGATTGAAACGCGGCCCGTCCCAGAGTTCACCAGAGAACGGGTGGAGACGGCGTTCGCGAAGTTCCACGGTGATTTTTACCAGCTTCCGCCAATGGTCTCGGCCATCAAAAAAGAAGGAGTGCCCCTTTACAAGCTCGCCCGGCAGGGCAAGACCGTGGAACGGGAACCCCGCTTTGTCCATGTATTCGCGCACGAGATCACCGGGGTGCGGTTGCCGGAAATCGACTTCCGTGTCGTCTGCAGCAAAGGATTTTACGTACGGACCTATGCTTTTGACATCGGCGAAGAACTGGGCTGCGGCGCGCATCTGGCCGCCCTGCGACGCACCAAGTCGGGGCGCTTCGACGTGGCCAATGCCATTACGGTTGCGGAAATCCGCGAAGGTGACCCCCTTGAAATCCTTCGAAGAACCATCGATTTGCCAACCGTCTCCCGACTCAGGGGAGCCTAATACCCGTCAGCAACGCCGGCGCGAGGGGCTTGTCCGGAAGTTCTCCGCCCCCTCTCAGCGGCTCCAAAAGCACTCCAATGAAAGTATTGCGGTCGATTCCCGAATTGGCGGAGGTAACGGCTCCCGTGGTTCTGGCGATCGGGGTGTTCGACGGTCTTCATCTTGGACATCGGGCGGTGCTCTCAAGAGCGCAGGAAGAGGCGGTGCGCATCGGCGCGCAAGCGGTGCCTCTGAGCTTTGATCCGCATCCAGCGCGGGTTCTCCGGCCGGAGCATCCTCCCCTGCTACTGACCGCGACCGCACACAAACTGCGCCTGCTGGCGGCGATGGGGTTTGAACAAACCCTGCTGCTTCCCTTCGACGCGTCCTTGAGGGATACTACGGCGGATGCTTTTGTCACCAGCCTCGCTACGGCGGGACGCCCCCTCGCCGCGGTGTGTGTCGGCCACCAGTGGTCGTTCGGACGCGGCCGCGAGGGCAACCTCGCGCTGCTGGCCCGTTTGGGAGCGCAGTTTCGCTTCGCGGAAATTGGGGTGCCGGAGGTGCAATGGGCCGGGGAGCCCGTCAGCAGCACCCGCATCCGAAACGCGATCGCGGCGGGAAACCTCACCCTCGCCAGCCAGATGCTCGGCCGGAAGTACACGGTCCTCGGCGAAGTCGCCCACGGACGGGCTCTTGGTCGGACACTCGGATTTCCGACTGCAAACCTCGCGCCGCTCAGCGAGCAACTCCCGCCCAACGGCGTGTACGCGGTCCGCGCGAAGGTGCTTCTCGAGCACGGAAAGGACCTTTGCCTCCGAGGGGTCGCGAACCTGGGCACCCGCCCGACAATGGATTCCGGCGAGAGCCGACCGCTGCTGGAAGTCCATCTTTTTGACTTTTCCGAGGATCTTTACGGACAACGTCTGGAGGTTGAATTTGTCTCCTTCCTGCGCGGCGAATTCCGGTTTGAATCACTGGCCCTTTTGCAGGATCAGATCCAACAGGACGCCGAGCTTGCCCGCCGCATCTTGACCCAGTGAAATTCCGTCCGTAGCCCGACCAACCCAGAAAGATCAATCCTCTATGAGCCAACCGATCGGATTCGCCATTGTTGGAGCCGGCATGATCGCCGAGTTTCACGCCACCGCAGTTTCGCAGGTCCCCGAGGCTCGGTTGGTCTCGGTGTACTCCCGCCGCCCCGAACAGAGCGCCGAGTTCGCGGGCAAATGGGGCATCAAAGCCGCGAACAGCGTGGAGGAACTCTCCAAGGATCCGCAAGTTCAGGCCGTGTGCATCACGACTCCGAGCGGCGCCCACGCCGAATCCGCCATCCCCCTGCTGAGGGCTGGAAAAGCGGTCCTCTGTGAAAAGCCGATGGACGTCACGCTGGAGGCGGTTGACGGGATTCTCGCAGCAGCGCGCGAAGGCGGCGGGCTGTTGGCAGGGGTCTTTCAGAACCGCCTCGGCCGGGGCGCGCAACTCCTTAAGCAGGCTGTGACTGCCGGGCGCTTCGGCCGCCTCAGCCTGAGCAGCGCCTACATCAAATGGTGGCGTTCGGACGCCTACTACACGTCCTCGACTTGGAAGGGAACCTGGGCGCTCGACGGCGGTGGCGCCATGATGAACCAGGGAATCCATGCCGTGGACCTGCTCCAATGGCTCGTGGGCCTGCCCAAACGGGTCGCCGCGTTCTCCGCGACCCGCGCCCATCCGACGATCGAAACCGAGGACACCCTGTCCGCCACCCTTCAGTTTCCAGACGGATCCCTTGGGGTAATTGAGGCCGCCACCTCCAGTTTCCCGGGCTCGGATTTGCGAATCGAAATCTGCGGCGACAAGGGCTCGGCGGCCCTGGTCAATGACAAGATTGTCCGTTGGGACTTCGCGGAACCGTTGCCTGGAGACGAGGAGGTCCTCCGCAACGAACACTCCGGCAAGATTGGCGGAGGCACAGCCGACCCGAAAGCCATCAGCGTCGAGGGCCACAGGCGTCTTGTGGAGGATCTGGCCTGCGCACTCCGCGACAAGCGCGCCCCGATGATCCCAGGCGAGGAGGCTCGCCGCGCCGTGTCGCTGGTCCTAGCCTGTTATCGCAGTGCGCGCACCGGTGCGGTGGTCGAGGTGATCTGATTGCCCCTCCGCATCCCGACACCGACCCGGCCATGGCGTCTTCCCCGCAAAGGCAGGCGCCCCCCGTACAGTATCCGTGGCGCGCGCTTTTGCGGGCCTCTGCGGGACAGGCGGGCATCCTGATCGCGGTGGCGGTGGCGCTTTCCTATGCGACCATCGCGCTCGATTTGAAGTGGAGTCCGCCCAAGGCATCCGGCGAAATCAGCATCAAGGAGGCGCGCGCCCAACAGGCGCGAATGGTCTGGGTGGACGTGCGCAATCCGGAGCGTTTCGAGAACGCGCATATTCCGGGTGCGGTGCATTTTGAAGAATCTCAGAAGGAGGCTGGAGTCGAGGCGGTCCGGCAGGTGTGGAAAAAAGGGCGGAAGCTCTGCGTTTACGGCGAGGGCATTGGAAGCGCGCGGGCCGAGCGCGTTGTCAAACTTCTCAAATCCGCACTCGAGACGCGGGAGGTGTACTTGCTGGAGGGTGGTTGGGCCGCGTGGCCGCGCTGAAAGCGACAGCCCCCCTGCCCCGCCTGCGCGCGTTCTCTTTCGAGCGACGGATCCGCCCGATGCGGTCAGCCCGCCTCATCGGGCAGCGGTGCGCTCAGGTCCACCCCGAGGTCCCGAAAATCCTCCGGCAGCGGGCTGGTAAAGAGCAGTGGTTGGCCGGTTTTGGGGTGAACAAACCCCAACTGCCACGCGTGCAGCATCTGCCGCTCCATTCCAAGGCGGCGGCCGTACACCAGATCGCCAAGCAGTCCATGCCCGAGGTGCGCGAGGTGCACCCGGATTTGGTGGGTACGGCCCGTAAACAGTCGGCATTGCACCAGGGAAACAAAGTTCCCCTTGGCCTGAATTTCGCCTAGCACCCGCCAGTCGGTGCGCGCTTCCCGCCCGCCGCCCTCGGGGAGCACCGCCATTTTTTGTCGATGTACAGGATGGCGGCCGATTGGTTTCTGCACGGTGCCCTGGACGTCCCGAAACTTTCCCAGCGCGAGGGCGAGGTAGACCTTGCGCACCTCGCGTCCGGCGAACTGTGCCGAAAGTGACCTGTGCGAGATGTCGTTTTTTGCAACCACAAGACAGCCTGAGGTTTCCTTGTCGAGACGGTGGACGATGCCGGGCCGTTCCTCCCCCCCTTCACCCGACAAGTCCTCACAGTGATGGAGGAGGGCGTTGACTACGGTCCCCGTCCAGTTTCCCACGGCGGGGTGCACCACCATTCCGGCGGCCTTGTTGACGACCAGAAGGTCGTCATCCTCATAGAGCAAATCCAGCGGCAACGCCTCGGCCGCGGCGGCGTAAGCCGTTGGGGCCGGCTCCACAACACGCAGCTCCTCGCCTCCCTTGAGCTTGAGTCCGGCCTTGGCGGGAACCATCCCGTTGATGAGCACGGCTCCGCCCCGGACCCAATCTTGAAGCTGTGAACGGGAACGTTCCGGAAACGAGGCGCACAAAAACTGATCGAGACGCCCCCCCGCACTCTCAAGGGGAACGCGCAAATGGTGAACGGCTCTGGCGGAAGTCACCAAGCCCGTGTAGCGTAGAAGGAGCGTTTTGCAAGCAGGGGCCGAAACGGCGGTGTTCCAGCGCCGGTTCCAGGTCGTTTTGCAGGTCAAACCACCACCCGGATTATGAAATGGTATTACGAGTCCAACGGCCACCCAAAAGGCCCGATACTGGAAACCGAGCTGCGAAAGCTCAAGGAGGAGGGCAGGATCAGCGCGGAATGTCTCATCTGGACGGAAGGCATGGAGGACTGGCTGCCCCTTGAAAAGGTGCGTGAGTTTGGACCAGCTCCGCGGCTGACCAAGGGCGATCCGGAGCTGAACCTGCCCGGGGTTGAGAGGGAGGCACCCATTGTGCTTCACAAAGGGCCTGCGGGTGCAAACCACAGCCTGAAATCCGTCCCCGATACCGGTGCGGACCTTCCGGAGCAGGATCGGGAAACGGACTCCCACCGGGAGGCTCCCGCGGAGTTGCGGGACGGCAAGGGGGCCAGCACTGATTGCTCGCTAAAGTGGGAATGCCCGGGCCCGGGCGGCCCGTTGCTCGAGCTTCTGCCGAGCACCGTGGAAATCCTTTTCTCGCCCGCGCGGGTATTCGCGAAGTTCCGCAAGGACGGCGGTTGGGGAATGCCTCTGGCCTATCTGGCGATCCTCAATGCGATCGGCACTGTCCTTGTACTATGGACCGTCGAGCAACTTCCCCCAACAGGCAGCGTTTTTTCGAAAATGCTCCGCTTTGCGAACCGGCAGGATGTTTCCACCGCAATGGTCGCGGCCACCCTGATTGGCGGCACGTTGGTCCTCCCGATTACCGCGGTTTGCAAAGCGGGGTTCCTGCACCTCCTGATGAGGCTGGCAGCTGGCTCCAAAGCGCCCTTCTCCACCACATTCCGGGCCGCCAGTTACGCGATGGGGGCGGCTTCTGCCTTGTGGATCGTGCCTTTCGGTGCCGTCTGGGCATGCGGTTTTTCCGGACAACCCCTCGTGGTTGAAGCCGCGATGCTGCTCTCGGCCGGTGCCACAGGGGTCTGGTCGCTGTCAGTGCTTCTTCAGGCGCTGGCGCGATCACACCAGGTCACCCTCTGGCGTACCGCACTAGCGATCCTCGTTCCCCCGTTCACCGCCTCCATCCTGCTTGGGATAGCCCTCGCATCTGCCTCCATAAGCCTTTAATATACAGCATGTTGCGCGCTTTATATCCGGGCTCTTTCGACCCGGTCACCAACGGCCACCTCGATGTGCTTCAACGCGCCGCCAGACTCTTCGACGAGGTCGTCGTCGCCGTGGCGTACAACGAGGCCAAAAAAGGACTCTTCACCGCCCCGGAACGGGTTGCTTTGCTGCAGGAAGCAACAACCGGAATGAAAAACGTGCGCGTCACCAGTTTCGAGGGGTTGCTTGTCGATTTCGCGCGAGCCCAGAAAGCCAAGGCGGTGATCCGCGGCTTGCGGGCGGTCTCGGATTTTGAATTTGAATTCCAACTGGCGCTGATGAACCGGAGTTTAGAGCCCGATTTGGAGGCGCTGTTTCTGATGCCGTCCGAGGAGTACACCTACCTCTCTTCCCGGTTGGTCAAGGAGGTTGCCCGCCTCGGGGGGGACGTGAGTCGGTTTGTGCCACAATGCGTCTATGCCGCCTTGTTGGAGCGCTTCTCGGGTGCTGGAGGAAACGCCTTCGCCCCGGGTGAGAAGCCAACCTCTACTCGTCCCGCGGTTTCCGCGAGGTCGGTGCGGGCCAGGCGGAAGGCCTTTTGAGCGGAACACACGTTATGAAAATACACACCTTACAGATACCGCCGGAAGGGAAGCATTTCGAAGGCAGTGAACCCGCCTCCGTATTGGACGTCAACGAGGCGCAAACGGTCCCGGTGGCTCCCTTGCGCTATTCGCTAGAAGTTGGCCTGAGCGATGGCGGCCTTTTCGCGACGGGGCGGCTTGAGAGCGCTTTCCAAGTCGAGTGCGTCTCCTGCCTCGAGACCTTCGAGTACCCGATCTGCATTCCCAATTTTGCATGTCAGGTGGAACTGCACGGAGCCGAACAGGTAGACTTGACAGAGAGCCTCAGGGAAGACATTCTCCTCGCCCTTCCCGCCCATCCGCACTGTGACTGGAACGGGTCGAGGCTCTGCCGGGGTGCAAATTTTGCTCCGAAGCAGGAACCTCAACCTGAACAGCCCAAGGCAGTCTGGACGGAACTGGACCGCCTCAAGTTTTAATTCAAGCCGCCTCACGATTATGGGAGTTCCTAAAAGAAAAATGTCAAAAATGCGCCTGCGCACACGCAAGGCGGCCAATCGTTGGCACGCGCCCCAACTGGCGCGCTGCGGCAAATGTGGGGCAGCGACGCGCTCCCACTGTGCCTGCGCCTCCTGTGGTTATTATCGCGACCGGCAGGTATTGACCGTTGCAGGGGTCTAGCCGTCGGGTTGAAACGAATTCGTCAACCGCCCGCGCACAGGCGCCGGCGGTTGTTTTGTTTTCGTGAATCCGCGGAGAGGCGCCCCCCTGATTCTGACGCCTGCCGAGGGAGGTCGTTCGGAGCGTTGACCAAATCCCATCCACCCGCTCCTTTGGGCGAGTATTTTTATGGCGATTCCGGCGAATCCCTAGCGTACACTCCCAATTTGAGTCCCTTCGGTTTTTGGAATTTTCTATCATGAGAATCGCACTCGACGCCATGGGAGGCGATTATGCCCCTCAAAACCTAGTGGAGGGGGCTGTCATGGCCCTTCGAGAGTACGAGAGCCTCACAAAACTTTTTCTGGTCGGCGACGAGACCCGGGTGAAATCGGAACTGGACCGCTTGAAGTATTCCGATCCCCGGATCGAACTAGTCCACGCCTCGCAGGTGGTGGACATGACGGATGGAGCTGCGGAGTCGGTCCGCAAGAAGCGGGACTCCTCGATTTCGCAATCAGTAGAGTTGGTCAAATCCGGCCAAGCCGAGGCGCTCGTCAGCGCAGGGCACACGGGTGCCGCAGTGGCCACCTGCCACATCAAACTGCGGACTCTGCCGGAAATCGAGCGACCCGCGATCGGGGCGGTGATTCCGACCGAGACGAACTACTTTGTCTTGATCGACGCCGGGGCGAACATCACTCCGACTCCCGAACAACTCGTTCAAAGCGCGATCATGGGAGCGGCTTACTCGCGACACATCCTCGGCTACGAGAATCCCTCGATCGGGCTCATGTCGATTGGTACGGAGGATGTCAAAGGCAACGAATTTACCAAGAAGGCCTTCGAACTCCTCAAAGGTTCCGGACTAAACTTCCGCGGCAACGTGGAGGGCCATGACATGTTTGACAACCCCGTGGAGGTTGTCGTCTGCGACGGCTTTGTGGGTAACATCGTCCTCAAGAGCATCGAGGCCACCGCCACTGCGGTCCTTCATTGGCTCAAAAGCGAACTACTCCGCTCCCGCGTCCGGATGGCCGGAGCTTGGCTGGCCCGCGGGGCCTTCCGCGCAATCAAGAAAAAGGCCAACCCCGACGAGTACGGAGGAATGCCCCTACTTGGAGTCAACGGGATCTGCATCATTGCCCACGGCGGCAGTTCGCCCGTAGCGGTGAAGAACGCGATCCGTCAGGGCGCGGAATCGATCCGCAACCAAGTCAACCCGCACATCATCGAGGAGGTGCGCCGTTACAACGCGCTGCGGCCCCAGACGACCGCCTCCCCGACCAACTTTGCCGCCTAATGTCCCCGCTGAGCGCCTCCATCATCGGAACCGGTTCATTCGTTCCCGAAAAAGTCCTGTCCAACGCGGAGCTCGAACGCATGGTCGAGACCAACGACGAATGGATCGTCACCCGCACCGGCATCCGCGAACGGCGTATTGCAGCAGCGGAACAAACCACCAGTGACATGGCCGCTGAGGCGGCGAGGGCCGCCATGAGCAACGCCGGCGTCACCGCCGAGGAGATCGACCTGATTATCGTGGCCACCGTCACGCCCGACATGTTTTTCCCGTCCACCGCGTGCTTTGTCCAAACCAAGATCGGCGCGAAAAACGCAGCGTGTTTTGATGTGAGCGCCGCGTGTTCGGGCTTTCTCTTCGCCCTGGAAACGGCGAGGCAATTCATCGCCTCGGGCGCGAAAAAGACGGCGCTTGTCATCGGTGCGGAAAAGCTTTCCACCATTGTGGATTGGTCGGATCGGAACACCTGCGTGCTTTTCGGCGACGGGGCCGGGGCCGCGATTCTGCGCCACAAACCGGGCGCACGAGGGATCCTCCACACCCACATGGGGAGCGACGGCCGGCAATCGGAAATCCTCTACATTCCGGGCGGAGCGTGCCGCACGCCGGTGACCGCAGAAAACGCCGCGCAACGTCTCAACACGATCAAGATGAACGGCAAGGAGACCTACAAGCAGGCGGTGACCGCAATGCTCGACGCCGGCAACAGGGTGCTGGAGGCCGGAGGAATTCGAGCTGAGGAACTGGCCTGCATCATCCCACACCAAGCCAATGCGCGGATCATCGAGGCGATCGCCGACCGGATGCGCATCCCCATTGAGCGGTTTTTGATCAATCTGGACCGGTTCGGCAACACCAGCGCCGCTGCCGTTGCAATCGCCTTGGACGAAGCCAACCGTACCGACCGGATGAAGGAGGGCGACTACATTCTTCTGGTGGTCTTCGGTGGGGGACTGACGTGGGCGGGCTCCCTGATTCAATGGTAGCCCCGGCGGGGGTGGAGAAAAGGCGGACCCGATGCTTGTCGACACGCATGCCCATCTAGATTTTCCGGACTACGCGGAGGACCTGCCGCAGGTACTCGAGCGTGCGGATGCGGCGGGCGTGACCCGCATCATCAATATCAGCACCTCCCTCGCCTCTTGCCTGCGTTCGGTGAGCTTGGCCGAGGCGCACCCGCAAATTTTTGCAGCCCTCGGAATCCACCCCTGCAACGTGGACGAATCGCCCGATGCAATCCGCGAACCCCTCGGCCGACTGCTTGCGCACCCGAAGGTCGTCGCCGTTGGAGAGACGGGACTCGACTACCACCGAGCCGGCGACCCGCCGGAGGACAAAGGAGCCAGGGTTGTCTGGGAAAAAAACCGTCTCCGTCAGGCGACTTTCTTCCGCGAACAACTGATTCTGGCCGAGGCACACGGATTAAGCGTGGTGGTGCACCAGCGTGAGTCTTGGGAAGATACGCTGGGGATCCTGAGGCCGTTCAGCGGACGGGTAAGAGCGGTTTTCCATTGTTTCGGAGGAACGCTAGCGCAGGCCGAGGAGTTGCTTTCGCTGGGCTTCTCTGTGTCTTTCACTGGAATTGCCACCTTCAAAAACGCCGCTTCCGTCCACGAAACGGCAGCAAAACTACCGGCGGGCACGTTTTTCCTGGAAACGGACTGCCCCTTCCTCGCCCCGGCGCCGCACCGCGGGAAACGCTGCGAACCGGCACACACCCGCCTGATTGCAGAGCGCATCGCCCACCTTCGGGGCGAGTCGTTAGAGGAACTCGCCGCACACACGACGACCGCGGCGGAAGCGTTTTTTCGGCGCCCCGTCCAAGGGAATGCTCAAACCTGAGCGGATCGGATCCGGAATGAGTGCTCTTTGGGACACCGACGTGTGGAAATAGAAAGCGCCCGGCGAACAAATTTCGCGCGGGCGCTTGAGAATGGAAAAGCGAATGGAAAAGCGAATGGAGAAAACCGTCGCCTCCCCCACAGATCCAACGGCTATTTCAAAATCTCGACCTTGCCAGTATCGACATCATAGAGGGCGCGCACGATCCTGACAGAGGAGGACACCTCGCCCACTTTCAACCCGCGGGCAATCTTGTCAGCCGTGCGATAAATGTTCTCATGGATCGCGTTGACCAAAACGTCGCCCTGATCTTTCTTCACCGCGAGGATCGATGGACGCAACTCGCGCAGGATTCCGCCCAAACGTTCCGGAGCGGTCGAATCGGCAACGGCCGATTCCATGAAACAGCAACGCTTCACCCCCAAGACCACGATCAGCTTGGCTCCAAGGCGTTCCACCGCGTATTCAATCCCGCCCAGAACATGGGCGTCCACCAGGTTCGCGGGAGTGCGGATCGTGAATAAATCCCCGACATGCTGATCGAAAACGATCTCGGGAGCCACCCTCGAGTCCGAGCAACTTACAATAACCGCAAAGGGACGCTGATGCTTGGCGGAAGCCTTCCTTGCCTCGGAGGAGGATCTTCCGGAGGAACCCGACTTGGACAGATAGCGGGCGTTGCCCGCCTGCAGTTTTTTGAGGGCGCCTTCCGCATCCGCCCCTTCTGCTCGATGGGGTGCGGCAGCCTGCGAGGAGGCCACTGCAAACAGGACGGTTGACGCCAGCGCCAGAAGTTTGGAGGACATGATCATCGGGGAACCATTTAGGGTTCGTGCCGCCGCACTGACAACAAAGAAAGCGCTCCAGATGAGGGCCGCAGAAAAGGGCATGAACAAACCCTGTAAAGAAACTTCCCTGAAGTGCTCGGGGGGGGACTTGAACCCCCACGCCTTGCGGCATGCGCCCCTCAAACGCACGTGTCTGCCATTTCACCACCCGAGCTTCGCAAAATCAGGGGCTGAAACGGTGCACGCTCGCGGAAGATCCGGCAAGCGGTTTTTTGAGGGCCTCGCCAAACTTTCCGAACCTTCCGGGGTGTTTTCCGTTGTGAAACTTTCCAACGCCCCTACAAACAAGCGCCGCTTGCGGACGTTTCGCGAGCCTGCTTTGCTTCGCACCCAATGGAAGGACCTCACATCGAACAAGCCACCTTGGACGACCTGCCGCAGTTGACCGGACTGCTGATGGAGCTCTTTTCGCTGGAGGGCGACTTTGTCCCCGACCCGGTCCGGCAGACGCGAGGGCTGAGGCTCCTCCTGGAGGCGCCAAACCGAGGCCGCATTTTCGTGCTCAAACAAAACGACACCATTCTGGGCATGATCAATCTCCTCTTTACGATCTCCACGGCCGAGGGGGGCGTGGTGTTTCTGTTGGAGGACCTGATCATCCGGAAAGAATACCGTGGGCATGGACTCGGCAGCCGTCTTTTGGAGCACGCGCTGGATTACGCGCGGAAAAAGGATGTGAAAAGGATTACCCTGCTCACCGACCGGCTCAACGCAGACGCCCAGCGCTTCTACAAGCGGCACGGGTTTTTCGAGTCCGCTATGCTGCCGATGCGCTATGTCCTTTCCAAGGATGCCGCAACCCACGCCCCCAACAGAATCTGACCGATGAGTTTCGTCGAATTGGGTTACGCGAGAGTTGACACAGACCGGCACAGACGCTGCGGGTTCCCCGAGGTGGTGTTTGGGGCCGGCAAGACGCCAGAGGAGGTCGTAGGCATCGCCTCGGTTCTGGTGGAGGCGCACGGCCTGTTTCTGGCGAGCCGCGTGAGCGCCGCCCACTACGAGGCGCTTGCGGCCGTTTTTCCCGATGCCCGGTGGAACGAGAAGGCCCGCTGTCTGAGCATAGAGCGTATTCCGATGCCCCGCCGGGGGGGCACGGTTGCCGTGGTTTGCGCGGGGACATCCGACCTCCCGGTCGCGGAGGAGGCAGCCGTCACTCTGGAGTTTTTCGGCAACCGTGTGCTGCGAGTCAATGATGTCGGGGTTGCTGGAATCCACCGGTTGCTGGCGGTCCGCGACAGGTTGGAGGCCTGCAGCGTACTCATCGTGGTTGCCGGGATGGAAGGGGCGCTTCCCAGCGCGGTGGCGGGTTTGACCAGTAAACCAGTGATAGCAGTTCCCACGAGTGTAGGCTATGGTGCCAACTTCGGGGGGTTGGCGGCCCTTCTTGGCATGCTCAACAGTTGCGGCAGCGGTGTGACCGTTGTGAATATCGACAACGGTTTTGGTGCCGCCTACGCCGCAGCGCAAATCAACCGGCTCCTGCCGGAAGACGCACCGCTTCCCCAGTAGGGACCTCTCGGGGCCCCCTTTGAATCGCCCCGTTCTCAGCGCAGTATTGTTACACTATCATGGATTTTCAGAATTTCGGCCTGCACGAAGCAGTGGTGCACGGCGTTCAGTCGATGGGGTACTCCGAACCCACCCCCATCCAAGCACGCTCCATTCCCATCGTTCTCGAAGGCAAGGACCTTTTGGGCTCCGCCCAAACCGGCACCGGCAAAACCGCCGCCTTTGCCCTCCCCCTCCTGTCCAAACTCGAGAAGCACGGCAAGCTCCGGTGTTTGGTGCTTGAACCCACCCGGGAACTGGCCTCCCAAGTGGAGGAGGCGTTCAAGGACTACGCGCGCTTCTTCGATGTCGACATCGGGATGGTTCAAGGCGGCGTCGGATTCGGCAGCCAGAAGGCGATGATCGAGCGGGGTGTCGACGTGTTGGTGGCCACCCCGGGCAGGCTTTTGGACTTCATGGAGGAAGGAATCATCAAACTGGACTCCATAGAATACCTTGTCCTCGACGAAGTGGATCGGATGCTCGACATGGGGTTCCTGCCCCAGGTCCGCCGCATCGTGGAACGCTGCCCAAAATCCCGCCAAACCCTCTTCTTTTCGGCGACCCTGCCCCCGGAAATCGAGGGCCTTACCAAGTGGGTGCTCAAGGAACCGGAGGTCATCTCCATCGGCGGACGCCGCTCGCCCGCGGAGACCGTGACCCACGCGCTCTACCCGGTGGCACGGGACCAAAAGTTCGACCTGCTCCTCGCCCTGCTCGAGAAGACGCAATACCACAGTGTCATCGTTTTCACGGCCACCAAAATGATGGCCGACCGCGTTGCCGCCCGACTCGAAGAGCTCAAGCATCCCGTCGCAGCCATGCACGCGGACCGCAGTCAAAAGGAACGCGTTGAGGCATTGGAAGGCTTCAAGTCCGGCAAGTTTGAGGTGCTCGTCGCAACCGATGTGGCCGCCCGCGGCCTCGACATCGCCAGCGTCTCGCACGTCATCAATTACGATGTGCCCGGTCATCCCGAGGATTACGTCCACCGGATCGGACGCACCGGCCGGGCCCAGCAGGAGGGCGATGCCTTCACCCTCTTCACCGCGGAGGAACTGGACCAGGTGCGCGCAATCGAACGCTACATCTCGACGAGCATTCCCAGACAAAAACTCGAAGGGTTTCCCTACCTCTACACCGCCCTCTTCAACGAAAGCTCCATCCCACCCGGTGGCGCTGCCCGCGGCGGACGCACCCTCAAGGGCTATTCCTTCAGCGCGCGCAAACGCAAGTAGACCGGCCCCCGATTTGGGCGGTCCCCAAAGTCGCCCGCCACGAGCGGGAACATCCGCGCCTCGCTCGTGTCAACGGACGCATCACCAGGCTGGCACCTCTCGGCCTTGGACCTTCCCGCCCGATGGAGGG
The DNA here is from genome assembly GCA_044376515.1 of Chthoniobacteraceae bacterium. Lineage (GTDB taxonomy): Bacteria > Verrucomicrobiota > Verrucomicrobiia > Chthoniobacterales > Chthoniobacteraceae > Chth-196. The sequence continues at coordinate 31,220 of JBILKV010000032.1, forward strand.
AGCGTGAAGCCTTCGTTATTTTTGACGAGGTCTTCTCGGCCGTCCGTTTCGCCGCGACATGCGCGGAATTTGAACGGGCGTCCGGTGGGTGCAGGAGGCTGCACTACCTCGCGGTGGTTCCGCTGGGGGCTTCAGCGCCGCAACCTTTGCTCGAGTCTCCCGCAACATGGGCACCTGTCCAAAGGGAACTTGCGGCTCAATGGCCACTGTCCCTGTCGGGCATGCATTTGCTCGAGCTTTGCGCGGGGCGGGTTCCACTCCTCCTCGCCTTTGGAGAAAGCGGCGCCCAAACGCGCCTGTTCGACGCCGTTTGCGACGCGTTTTTTCTCCACGGGAACACGCAAACGCCTCCAAGCGCTTTGGCGAGGCTTGCGCGGACGGGCTCCGTGTTCGCCCTCGATTGCGGCTCTGCAGAGAGAGCAGAGGTCCTGACAGCATCCGGTTTCGCAATCACGCAGTCTCTCCCGGAGGGAAACTACACCGGCAGATTCCGCGTGCAGAAAAGGTCGCCCAAACCAAGGATGCCAGGTCCACCGTGGCCGCAACGCTCCGCCATCGTCATTGGCGCGGGCCTCGCCGGAACCGCAGTTGCAGCCTCCCTTGCAAAGCGCGGCTGGAGCATCTCCCTGTTGGAACGGGAGGCCGTCCCTGCGGCCGGTGCCTCGGGAAATCTGGCGGCGGTGTTTTCTCCCCTTCTTTCATTGGACGATGGTAGGGCGGCGCGTCTTTCGCGGGCCTGTTTTCTTCGGCTTTTGCAAGAACTCAGATCCCTTGAGCTCACGGCGCACCCCGCTCAATGGCAGGAATGCGGCGTCCTGCAGTTGCCCAAATCGGCATCGGAGGAGACCCAGTTCCGGAATCTGGTGCTCAGGCATGCCTATCCGGAGCGTTACGTCCGGTTCCTTGAGAAACAGGTGGCCGAAAAACAAATTGGGCAGCTGTTGCCCAGTGGCGGCTGGTTTTTCGAGGAGGGCGGCTGGGTGAATCCCCCTTCCCTCTGCACCGCGCGGATCCGGGAGAACTCGCGCATCAAGGCGCTTTACGGCCGGGAGGTCCAGACCGTTCAACACCACGCCGAAACGTGGAGCGTCGTGAGTTCGAACGGGGACACGATCGCAAGCGCCCCCGTGCTCGTGCTCGCAAACGCGTGGGAGGCCTCCCGACTGGTTCCCGGGCTGCCGATCCCTTTCAAACGGGTTCGCGGTCAGGTCGCCCACCTTCCCGCGGGGATTATTCCGTTGGTCGGGCCAGTACTTTCCAAGGACGGCTATCTGACCCCGCCCATCCATGGCGTGCACTGCCTTGGCGCGACCTACGATTTTGGCTCGGAAGCACGCGACCTCACGGCAGAGGCCCACGCCAAAAATCTGGACCGCCTCCCCCAAATGCTTCCAGGAGCCCCCTTGCCCTCACTCCGAGCGCTCCAGAGTCCGGAAGGCCGCGTCGGTTTCCGCTCCCTGACTCCCGACCGGATGCCGATCGCGGGGGCTCTTCCGGGAGACTTGCCGGTTGGTGACGCTTCT
>JBILKV010000135.1:0-11686 GCA_044376515.1 Chthoniobacteraceae bacterium
GTGTCTGGTGGCAGGCTGCGCAGGTCGCTGTGTAGAGCACCTTGCCGGCCTCAAAGCGTTTTTGCTGCGCGGTGGTCAGCGGTTCGGCGTTTGCCTCAGGGGCACCGGGTTTGCCGGGCCAGAACAGGAGGGCTTCAACCTTTTCGAGCGTAGCTTTTGCCGAGGGGGCGGAGTCGGCCCGCAGGGCGGTCAGGGCGGCGGGTTCTCCTCCGAGTCTGGCCGGTCGCCGGGGAGTGACGACCACGCTTTTGAGCAGGCCGTTGAGGATTGCAAGCCGGCGGGCGCGCGCTGCCTCGGGGCTCGCCGCGGCGGCATTGAGGAGGCGTTGAATCCGCGTTTCGTCGCGGCCGGAGAGGACGCACGAGGCGAGGCTCGCGATCAGGCCGTCCAGCTTTTGGTCCGGGGGTTGTGGGAGCAGTTGCTCGATGATTTCGAGTTCGCGGCCGGCGGCTCCGGTGAGCAGCGCCTCGTCGAGGAAGGGGCGCTCCGGGGCGCGCTGGCAAAGTGCCACAATGGCAAGGTCGGCCTTGAGGTCGCGTGCCTCACCCAGCGACAGGGAGAGCTGCCGCTGCACTTCGGCTTCGGGTTCCGTCTTGGAAAGGGCGATCCATTCCGCGAGCACCGTGGCGCGGTCTGCTCCGTTCAAGAGCGATTCGCCAGCGCGGACCGCCGCGGCGCGCACCCGGGGATCGGTGTCCGCCAGTGCGTGCACCGCGACGCCACTGGTGAGTCCCTTCAGCCCGTGGAGAGACCAGAGCGCATGGAGCCGTCCCATGGGCTCCGTGGACTTCCGTGCCAGCGATTCCAGAGCGGCGAGGACGGACACGTCCCCGCGTTCAACCAGTAACCGCTGGGCTGTTTCGCGCCACCATGCGTTTGGGTGGGCGAGGTGTGCGACCCATTGGGCGGGCGTTTCCCTCGACATGGCCGGGGGCGCGGGACGCCCGGCATCCGCGGGAACCACGCGCCAGATCCGTCCCATGCCGACGGGCTTGTCGAGGCCGCGCGCACGGACCTGGTCTTCGAGGTACTTTGAGACCGAGACGCGGTGTTGAATAATCCCGTGGTACATGTCGGAGACATAGAGTGCGCCGTCGGGGCCGGTGGTCAGGTTGACGGGCCTGAAGCGTTCGTCGGTCGAGGCGATGAACTCTTTCTTTTCGTAGGCTTCCCGCGCGGTGAGGGTGCCGGATTCCGAGGTGAGAAGGTTTCTTTTGATGAGGTTGCCCGCCGGTTCGCACACGAATGCGTTGCCAAGGAAGTCCTTGGGGAAAAGGTCGCCGCGGTAGATCCAGGGGGCGCATGCGGAGGTGAACTCCATCAGCTTGTAATCCCGCAGCATTTCGGCCACGTAGCCGCGGTTGATGCCCGGGTTGACGCGCGCCGGCCAAACCCACTGCTCCCGGGCAACACTCGTGTTCCGGCCCGCGGGGCGGGGGTGGTTCGGATTCCGGATCAAATAGTGGGAGGGGGTCATTTGAGCGCTCAACTGGGCGCTGTTGGAGTTGTTGAAGAAATGCCCCCAGTCGTCCTGACTCAGTCCCCACTGGCCGATTGAGGCGATGAGCCCGCGTTCCCACACGCCGTTGTTCCAGCGGAACTTACCGGTGTAGTGTCCGAAGTAGACCCAGTTGTCGTGGCCCCATACGGGGTTGTTGGGTTTGTTTTCGGGCTCGCCGATGGCGACGTTGTTGGGGTCGATGGCGGCGCCGAAGTCCCGCGCGATTTCGATCTTCTCATCGGCCCTGCCGTCGCCGTCTGCGTCGGGACAGAACCACAGGTGGGGCGGCGCACCAACGAGCGCGCCGTTGCGCACCGGGATGACCGCGCGGGGCATCACCAGACCGTCGAGAAAGACGGTGCTTTTGTCCATGCGTCCATCCCCGTCGGTATCGGTGAGGATCGAAATGCGCCCGACCGGTTGGTCCTCGCCGGTGCCCTCCAGATTCGGCATGTAGCCGCGCATTTCGACCACCCACATCCGTCCGTCCTGGTCAAACTGGACCGCCACGGGGTGCTGCACCATCGGTTCGCAGGCAACCAGTTCCACCCGGATGCCCGGCGCCAGTTGGAACGTCTTGAGTTCGTCCCCCGCCGAAAGCGCCGGAGACGGGGGGATCACCTCCGGGGGAACGATGGGCACCTGCGGCCGGTTGTAGGCGCCCGGCGGCGGAGCGGCCACGGCGGTTGCGGCGCAGAACAACAAACAGAGGGGGGCAGTCGGCAGCTTGTTCACGCACAACACTTATTTGCGAACAGTGAGGCGGGAAAGCTTTTGATCGAAGACCGGTTCGGTTGAATGTGAAGGAGGACCGAGCCGACTTTCCATGAGCCCCTCACCCCACCCCCGCAACATCGTGAAACATTGGATCGGAACCATCGCAATCGGACTCGGGCTTTTGACAACCGCCGGCGCACACACCCTGGTGGTCTTCGGCGACTCGGTGACCGCCCCACGGGCGAAGGTGAGCGTTTATGCGCAGGTCCTTGCCGAGGCGCTTCTTTTCGAGGGGAAGAAAGCCGGGGTGGTCAACGCGGGCGTCCCCGGGAACACCACGGCGCAGGCGCTCAAACGGCTCGAAACCGATGTGCTGCAAAAGCGTCCCGACGCGGTGGTGATGCTCTTTGGAATCAACGACGCTGCGGTGGATGTGTGGAAGAATCCACCCGCCAGCGCCCCGCGCGTGCCGTTGGAGGAGTACCGCGCCAATCTCAAAAACTGCGTGGCTTCCGTCAAGGCGACCGGTGCACGCGTGGTGCTCATGACCCCCAACCCGCTCTCCTGGTCGGACACCACGCGGAAGCTGTATGGAAAGCCGCCCTACAACCCGGCGGATCCGGACGGATTCAACCTGCTGCTGCGTGATTACGCCGGCGCGGTCCGCGAGTTGGCCCGGGAGGAGAAGGTGGCACTGGTCGACCTTTTTGAGTTGTTCAATGCGGAGGCGGGCAAGGACGCGGCCAACATCAGCCGCCTGATTCCGGACGGGATGCATCCCAACACCGAGGGCCACTCCCGAATTGCGGAGGCTCTCCTGAAGACCCTTTGCGGGCTGGATCCCGCCTATTCGCGGGCACCGGACACTGTTTGGACCCCGAGTGGCGAGGTGAATAAGGTGCATCCGCTCGCCAGAGACATCACCCACGACACCCCGTTTCCCTGCGTGTTGGGACCCGCATTGGTCCGGCTGGGCGATGGGGGGGTGCTGTCGGTTTTCTCCACCCCTTCGAGTTATCAGGGCAAGCCGGGCGAGTGTTTTATTGGCGGGCGGGTGAGCCGGGACGGCGGCGGCACATGGGAGCCAGTCCGGGAGTTGGTGCGTTTGCCGGCGTCCCGCGCGGCGCACCCCACGGCGCTCAAGGGACGGGACGGGACGCTGCATTTGTTTTTCCTCGGGTTCACCAAGTTTGAGTGGGACAAGGAGCATGTGAATCCGACGGCGGCCTGCCGCAGCGACCTGTGGACCTGCCGCAGCACGGATGACGCGAAAACGTGGTCGGAGCCGCAGCGGATTTTCGAGGGCTACACCGGAGCGACCAACGGGGCGGTTCACACGCGGGATGGCAGGATAGTGGTGCCTTTTTCGCACTACGTCTCCAATCCCGGCCGCCTGGTGGCGACCGCGGTAAGCAGCGCCGATGGTGGCAAATCATGGGAACCGTCCAACGTCCTCAACATCGGAGGGGCAGGAGACCACGAGGGCGCATTAGAGCCGTGCGTGATCGAACTGCGGGACGGGCGGCTCTGGATGATCATCCGGACGACGCGAAGGGTGTTTTGGGAAAGTTTTTCGTCCGACGGCGGACGCCAGTGGTCGCCCGCGCGGGCGACGACCATCGACAGCACCAGCGCCCCCGCCCACGTGGTTCGGTTGTCGAACGGACGCCTCGCGATGGCGTGGAACCGGGCCGAGGGCGGGCGCACCCTGCTCCATCTTTCGCTCTCGGAGGACGATGGCCAGCAGTGGACACCGGCGCTGGTGATCGTGCGGGGAAGTGCCACCTATCCCTTCCTTTTGGAGCGCGAACCGGGAGAGCTCTGGGTCGGTTACATGGATGCCCACACCGGCTGGAACACGCCGCGCGCCAGACACCTGAAAATTCCAGAGAAAGTGGTGTGGGATGCGGCGGTTCGAGGCGGGCCGTAGCCGCGATGGAGTCCCGGCTACAGGATCCCGCGTTTGGGCGGGGTGATTTCCAGTCGGTAACGGCCCGCGCGCCGGCCCAGGCTGAGGGGGGCGTTGAAAATCCTGCGGAGGTTGGCCTCGGTCAGGGTCTTGCGGATCGGGCCGCTGGCGGCCACTGCGCCCTCGTGGAGGAGGAGTGCGTGCGTGAACTCGGGCAGAATTTCCTCCACATGGTGGGTCACCAGCACGACGGCGGTTCCGTCGTTGCGACGGATGAGCCTTCCCAGAAAAGCGAGGAGGGCTTCCCTCGCCACGGGGTCGAGACCCGCGCACGGTTCGTCGAGGATGAGAAGCTTTGGCGAGCGAATGAGCGCTCGCGCAATGAGCACCCGCTGACGCTCCCCCTGACTCAGGACGCCCCAGGGGCGATCCGCGAGGTCTTCCGCCTCTACCTTCCCGAGCCAGACGAGGGCCTCCGTACGCTCCGCCTTGGAGACGGGGCCCCAGAGGTCAATGCTCCCGTCGCGACCGGTGAGGACGGTTCTGGCGGCGGGTTCTTCGGGATGCATCAGGGCGGCGAGCGCGGCGGAGACAATTCCGAGATGCGCCCGGAGGTCGCGCCAGTCGGACTCTCCGAAGGTCTGGCCCAGGACGCTCCAGGACCCGGAGGTCGGGGGGAAATATCCGCTCAGGGCGGAGAGTAGAGAGGACTTTCCGGAGCCGTTCGGTCCGAGAATGACCCAGTGCTCTCCCGGAGCGATGTTCCAAGAGATATCGCGCAGGATGGAGACGTCGCCGCGGCGAAGCCGCACCTTGTGCAAGGCGAGGACGGGAGGAGAGGGGCGGGAGTTCGGCATGGGAATCAACCCACAGGAGACGAGCGGACGAATGATTTGGCAAATGCAATCTGGCGTGTGAGCCGGAGCGCGTAAGTTTCTTGAAGAAAACGAAGTGTGGATTTTTTGCAGCTCTGCGTTGACAGCCAACGGGCGGGCCTTAGATTTTTGGGTCGGAAGTCTGTCAGTTCCGTCCTCCAGTCTGGTTGTTCGATGATTTGGAATTGAGTTCAAGTCCTTGAGCCGAGCTGTGCGATGGATCTGGTGTCCGTTTCCGCTGAGATCCGTGTTTGCTGACTGTCGCGCGAGAAACCGCGTTTGGTCTGTGGAAACTGAAACATCGGCATGAGCGGCGTCGGGATCCCCACTTGTTGGCCAGAGTCGCGCGGCTTCCGCGTGATTGCATTGGCCGGAGGTTGAGGGGAAGAGACGGTCTTCCACCGAGAGTTTTTCAGTCCAACAGGGTTCCGGCTCGGGAGGCCGGACCCCGGTCGGCCCCACTGCTTTTCTCGCGATGCGATTGGCATGCGAGGAAGGAGGGGGGCAGTCCGACTGCCTCTGGCAGTCAGAATCCCGTTGTTGTAACCGAGCTGTCAGTAAAACACCGCACCCCAAAAGCATCATGTCCGAAGTCCTGCCCAACACGAAAAACATCCTCGCCTCCGACGTGGAGATCAAAGGATCCATCAAGTTCCAAAACGACCTGACCATCGACGGGAAGGTGGAAGGCGAGATCATCAGCCCCGGAGTGCTGATCGTCGGCGAGAACGCCGAGATCCGCGGGGAGATCAAGACCAAGGGGGTCACCGTCTTGGGCAAGGTGCACGGAAACATCACCGTCGAGGAGCGCTGCGAGTTGAAGAGCCACGCGGTGCTGCACGGCGATCTGAAGGCGTCGCGTCTGGTAATAGAGGATGGCGCGACTTTCGTCGGCAAGTCCGAGGTGACTCCCAACCGGATTCCGATGAAAACTCCCGAAATCGTCCGGGCTCCCGAGGCCGCACGGCCCGCGACGGGAGGGATGGGTGGCGCACCGCGTGTGTAAACGGGACGTCCCGTTTACCATGCGTGCCCCGGTTTAAGTTTGAATTTCAAACCAAGCAGGGAAGCTTTTTCCCTGTGAACGGAGGGCCCCTGTGGCCAATTCCCGCAAGCAACTGCCCGACAGGATCGGCGCCGATTGCCCGCACTGCGGCTTCAGTCAACTCGAACCTTCCACGGTCAGGAGCACCTTCTGCCGGCAATGTGGTCAACACTATGCCGTCGAGAAACTCCTGGCCAAGGAAGTTGCCTCGCTTAAAGCCCCCTCGCTTCTAGACAAGGTTTCCAAGTGGTTTGCCAAGGATACGTCCCGGCGGGTCACCTGTTTTAGTTGCAGGGACTCCCACGAGGTCCCGATCTCGGCGCAGTCGAGTCTGTGTCCCCAGTGCGGTTCCTATATCGACATCCGGGATTTCCGGATCGCCGGTCCCTTTGCGCGCTCGATTCAGACGCAGGGCCTGGTGCATCTCTCCCCTGATGCTGACGTGGCAAGCCACCGGATCCTGTGCGGCAGCGCCCGCATTGAAGGGCGTTTTCGCGGACGCATCCTCTGCACCGACACCGCGACCGTTCGGATCGCTGGCCAGTACGAGGGGGAGGTGGACGCCGACAAACTCGTCATCCATTCCAAGGCGAAGGTGGAGTTTCTGGTTCCAGTGTACGGACAGACGGTTGAGGTGGAGGGCAACGCGCGCGGTCTGATCTGTGCCCAACGGGTCGTCATCCAGAAAAAGGGACGTTTGGAGGGAACCGTCTACGCTCGGGCCATCACGGTTGAAAAGGGCGGGATCTTCAGCGGCAGCCTCATCATCGGCCAGGAATTGCCGCTCGAGTTGAAGCGCCCGGATGAGCGTACCTGGTTTTCGGGGGGCGGCAGTCTGGAGGGTTCGCCCCTGCCGGCGACCGAGTTTGGAGATTTGCCGCCGGCTTCACTTGGAGACGGTTTGGACGATGAAATCGGCGGGCACAACCTGCACGTCGAAATGCAACCGCGCCGTCCCCGAAACCGCCGCAAAACCCAGTAGGTCGCTCCGCCGCAGGGTTGAGAAAATTTTGGACGCTCCTCCGATGTTTTGAACGAAGGGTCGCTCACACTGTTGCACTGTCTGGTGCTGGGTGGCCTGGTGTTCGCGCTGGTGCAACTGGCTTTGAATCTGGCGGTTCTGCCCAGGCTCAGGAAGGTGCGCCTGCGGGAGGACCGGCTCCCGAGGGTTTCGATTTTGGTGCCAGCGCGCAATGAGGCGCTGAACATTGAGGCATGCGTTCGTTCACTGCTCGCACAAGATTATCCCGCCTTCAGGGTGCACGTGCTCGATGACCATTCGACGGATGGAACCGGGGAAATGGTGAGGAGGCTGGGATTGGACGAGAACAACGGCGGGCTTTTGCAGGGGGCGGATTTGCCGCCGGGGTGGGTTGGCAAAAACTGGGCTTGCCACCAACTCTCCGAGGTGGCCGACGGGGAGTATTTGCTCTTTACGGATGCGGACACCATTCACGAGCCCGGTGCGTTGCGTGCCTTGGTGAGCCTTGCACTGGAGCGGCGTGCGGTTTTGGTGTCGGCGTGGCCGGAGCAGATTACCAGGTCCATCGGCGAACAGCTTGTGGTGTCGCTGCTCCCGTTTCTTGGGGCGTTGGCGTATCCGTTTTTTCTGTTGCGGTTGCTGGAGGCCTATCCCCGGTTGCGCGTGTGGGTGCCGCGGGAGGCGAGGCGCAGCCTGGGAGCGGCCAATGGACAGGTGATTCTTTTTGAGCGGGGAGGGTACGGGCGCGTGGGGGGCCATGCCGCGTTGCGCGATCATTTGGTGGAGGACGTGGCTCTGGGGCGGGCGGTGGCGAGTCGGATGGGGGAGGGGCTTTGGTGGGTGAACTGCGATGGGGCGGGTATGGTCCGTTGCCGGATGTACCGGAATTTCGGGGAGGTGTGGGAGGGGTTCACCAAAAACGTGAGGGCTGCGTTTGAAGGGGGCCTGTTTCAGTTCTGCGCCGCCGGTGCGGGGCAGGTGGTGTTTTTTGTGCTGCCCTTCTGCTGGCTGCTCGGGCCGGAGAGCCATGTGGAATGGGCCAGGTGCGAGGTGGGACTGGTGCTTTTGCTGCGGGTGATCGCAACCCTGGGTCTTGGCGGTGCGTGGTGGAGCGTTGTGCTGCACCCGGTTGCGTATGTGCTGGCGCTGGCCATCGGGCTCAACAGTTGGCGACGTTCCGCCGGTGCGGGAGTCCTGTGGAAGGGCCGTTTGTATCAGGTTTCGCACCCGTCTGCGGCGGGGGAATTCGGGCCATAACAAGCTTGTCAGGCCCACCCGCGTTGCTATGTTTTCCAGCCCAACAACCCACCGTTGAAACGAGCCGCGCAATGACCCTCGCCAACCTACTCTCGGCCGACCAAATCATTCCCGAGATGCTGGCGTCCGAGCGGTGGGGGGCCATCGACGAGTTGGTGGATTTGCTCGAAAAAAAGGGGTTCGTGGCGGCTGATGACCGCGCCGAAATTTCCGCGGCTTTGAAGGTGCGCGAGCGGACCATGAGCACGGGGATCGGCATGGGAATTGCCATCCCCCATGCCTCCTCCCCGCGTGTGACCAACGTGCTCGCCGCCTTCGGACGTTCCAAGGAGGGCATTGAGTTTGGTTCTCTGGATCATGTGCCCGTGCGGTTTGTCGTGCTGTTTGTGGTGCCGAAGGACCAGTTTCAGGTGCACCTCCGGACGCTCGCGGCCATCGCTAAGTTTCTCAATGACCGCGGAGTGCGGGACCGGCTGGCCGCCGCGGAGTCTCCCGTTGAGATCCTCGAAATTTTCCGCAGTCCCGGACGGTGACTCGCCGCCGGGTGAGCGATCCGATCAGGCGGCCGTAAGGTTCGGGCGCGTTCCGCTCACAGGCCGGAGGATCCGCCCGAGCGCTCGCGGATATCCGCATCCCCTTTTTACCCATCCCAACCCCGTCTTTTTTCTTCATGCAAACCATACCCTCCATCCTGCAAGAGCGGCTAAGCGCTGCAGTTGCCGAGCCCTGCGGCGTGCCGCTTGTGGTGACCCCGGCTTCGGATCCCAGGTTTGGTGATTACCAGACCAACGCTGCCATGCAGTTGGCCAAGCAGCGCAAGGCGAACCCAAGGGCTCTCGCGCAGGAGATTCTCCAAAGGCTGGAGGTGTCCGACCTGTGCAGCAGCGTGGAGATTGCCGGGGCGGGTTTCCTCAATTTTCACCTGCGCCCCGACTGGGTGCAGGGAAGGGTGGAGGCGTTGCGCGGGGAGGAGAGGCTGGGCGTGCCGGCGCCGGAGCGGGTGCGGACGATTGTTGTGGATTTTTCCTCGCCCAACGTGGCTAAACCCATGCATGTAGGCCACATCCGCTCGACCATTTTGGGGGATTCGCTGGCACGTATCGCCGAGTTCATCGGTCACCGGGTCATCCGTGACAACCACATCGGCGACTGGGGCACGCAGTTTGGAATGCTGCTGCTTGGATGGAAAACCATACTGAATCCGGCGGCGCTCGGGCAGGACGCCCTCTCGGAGATGGAGCGCATCTACAAGGACGTCAGTGCGCGTTGTCGGGAGGATGCGTCGGTGTTGGAGGCCGCAAAGCAGGAGCTGGTAAGGCTCCAGTCGGGGGATGCAGAGAACCTCGGCCTCTGGCACGAAATGATCCGCCTTTCGCAAACCCAGTTTGACACGATCTACGGTCGGCTCGGGATTCGGTTTGATTTCACGCTGGGCGAAAGCTTCTATAACGACCGTCTCAAAGCCGTGGTGGAGAAACTCTTGGGCGTAGGGATTGCGCGTGGGAGCGACGGTGCGATCTGCGTTTTTTCCGGTGGCACGCTGCCGCCCGAGCAGGACCCTTTCCTGATCAAGGACAAGGAGGGCTGGCGCGACAACCCCGCTTTGGTACGCAAGAGCGACGGTGCAGCCAACTACACCACCACCGATCTTGCCACGCTCGAGTACCGCATGGAAACCTGGGCGCCGGACGAGATCATGTACGTGACCGACGGCCGCCAGCAGCTGCATTTCCGGCAGTTGTTTGCGGTGTTCGCGCGGTGGCAGCCCGCGACCGCGGCGAAGGTTCGACTGGCGCATGTGTGGTTTGGTTCCATCCTTGGCGAGGATGGCCGGCCGTTTAAAACGCGGTCCGGCGAGACGATCCGTCTGGCCGAGCTTTTGGATGAAGCCGTTGAGCGCTCCTTTGCCCAAGTCACTGAACGGAACCCTTCACTAAGTGAGGAGGAGCGCCGGGAGATCGCGCGCATCATCGGGTTGGGCGCGGTGAAGTACGCGGATTTGCTGCCGCACCGCCAGGGGGATTACGTTTTTTCTTGGGAGCGGATGCTGAGTTTTCAGGGGAACACCGCCCCTTATCTCCAAAACGCCTGTGTGCGGATCCGGTCGATTTTCAGAAAGCTGGCGGAGGCTGGCGAGCTCTGGACCGGAGGAGCCCCTTTGATTCTCGAGCAACCGACCGAGGTGGTCCTTGGTAAAAAACTCCTCCAGTTCGGCGAAGTGCTTCCGGGATGTCTCGAGGAGCACCGCCCAAATCTTTTGGCCAACTACTTGTATGAGTTGGCGAACACCTTCCACGCCTTCTACGAGGCCTGTCCCGTGCTCAAGTCGGAGGGAGCCCGGCGCGCTTCCCGTCTCGGGCTGTGTGAAATTTCGTTGCGGATGCTCCATGCCGGCCTCGGCCTTCTCGGTATCGAGGTTCCCGCCCGGATGTAAAAAGCGCCTTTCCAGTAACCTTTTATACCACGTATCTGAGTTTTCTGGATTATGAGCGATGGGAACCCCGTGAATGAATCGTTCCGCCTTGTTGAGAAAAGCGGCGCGGATTTTCGCCGAATCTGACGCCCCGCAAGGGGCACTTCTCTTCCAGCCCATGGCAACGCCATGGGAAAACCGTCCCCAAAAAAGAATACGCCCTGAAAGGGCACACTCACCTGCCCGGTCCATCCGAAAGCGTGGCTTCCTCATGGAGCGCCCTTTCAGGGCTTCATTTTTGATAACGGATCAAACCCACGGCGTTGCCATGGGCTGCGAGTGGCCTACCCCTTCGGGGCGAAAACACTCCGGTTATCATTGAGAGTTGGTATTATACCACGCATCTGAGTTTTCTGGATTATGAGCGATGGGAACCCCGAGAATGAATTGTTCCGCCTTGTTGAGAAAAGCGGCGCGGATTTTCGCCGAATCTGACGCCCCGCAAGGGGCATTTCTCTTCCAGCCCATGGCAACGCCATGGGAAAACCGTCCCCAAAAAGAATACGCCCTGAAAGGGCACACTCACCTGCCCGGGCCATTCGAAAGCGTGGCTTCCTCATGGGGCGCCCTTTCATGGGGCTTCATGTTTGATAACGGATCAAACCCACGGGGTTGCCATGGGCTGCGAGTGGCCTACCCCTTGGGGCGGAAACACTCCGGTTATCATTGAGAGTTGGTATTATACTACGCATCTGAGTTTTCTGGATTATGAGCGATGGGAACCCCGAGAATGAATTGTTCCGCCTTGTTGAGAAAAGCGGCGCGGATTTTCGCCGAATCTGACGCCCCGCAAGGGGCACTTCTCTTCCAGCCCATGGCAACGCCATGGGAAAACCGTCCCCAAAAAGAATACGCCCTGAAAGGGCACACTCACCTGCCCGGGCCATTCGAAAGCGTGGCTTCCTCATGGGGCGCCCTTTCATGGGG
>JBILKV010000310.1:0-3748 GCA_044376515.1 Chthoniobacteraceae bacterium
CCTCGGGCAATCTACCCCGCCTGTTTCCCTTCATGAGCTTCTGGAATCCCGCACCCGTATCCCCGTCGCCGGCGCTTCGGCGCTTTGGTGCGCTGTTGTCTCCGCTGGGGGCGCAGGAACTTGAAGCGCTGGCGCGTGAGGCGGCCTTGCAGACCCGACGCAACTTTGGGAGGGCGATCCGCATGTTTGCGCCGCTCTACCTTTCCAACGAGTGCATCAATTCCTGCACCTATTGCGGCTTTTCGCGGGAAAATGCGATCGCACGGGTGACGCTCGCCGCCGAGCAGGTCGCGGCTGAGGCCAGGCACCTGCACGGGGAAGGGTTTCGGAGTGTGCTTCTGGTGGCCGGGGAGCATCCCAAATTTGTCTCGCAGGGTTACCTGGAGCGTTGTGTCGCCGCGGTCGCCGCCGAAATGCCTTCGGTTGCACTGGAGGTGGCCCCCTTGGAGACGTCCCAGTACCGGGCGCTGGTCAGGGCGGGAGCGGAAGCGCTTGTGGTGTATCAGGAGACCTACGATCCGGATTTGTACGGGGTGTTGCACACGGCCGGTCCCAAACGCGACTACGGTTGGCGTCTCGGATGTCCCGAACGCGGTTACGAGGCGGGGTTCCGGAGAATCGGGATCGGGGCCCTCTTTGGGTTGGGCGATTGGCGGAGGGAGGCTCTGGCGCTGGCCGCCCATCTGGAACATTTGCTGCGGAAATGTTGGAGGGCACAGTTCACGGTGAGCCTCCCGCGTCTGCGCCCTTGTGCGGGAGGGTTTGAACCGGCAGATCCGCTGGGCGACCGCGATTTTACGCAGCTACTGTGTGCGTTCCGAGTGTGCTTTCCACAGGTCGGAATCGTTCTGAGTACGCGGGAACCGGCCGCATTGCGGGATGCGCTGGCGCCCCTCGGGGTGACGATGATGAGCGCCGGAAGTCAGACGGAACCGGGCGGATACACGGGCCAGGGGAAGGAAAATCTGCACCACACCGTGCGGGGACGGCAGGTGCCGCTTCCAGCGGAGTCGCAGGAGCAAAAAGCCACCGAACAGTTTGAAGTCGCCGATGGTCGCTCGCCCGCTGAGGTGGCTCGGATGCTCGGAAGCCTCCAGTTGGAAGCCGTGTGGAAGGACTGGGATACAGCCATTCTGGGGGCTCTTTGATGCGGGGGGAAATCCAACTTTTTCTCAATGGCGAACCCCGTGCCGGAGTCCGATCCGCCACGGTTGCCGACTTGGTCTTGGAACTGGACCTTCCGGGACCGGCTCTGCTCATCGAGTGGAATGGAAAGGCCCTGCACCGGAGCGAGTGGGCGCTAGCGGTTTTGGAGGACGGAGATCGTCTCGAGTTTGTGCGGATCGTCGCTGGGGGATAAGCGTGGGACACACCTCTCGCCCCTCCTCCGGGCCCTCCGCGGATCCTGTTGATCAATCTGCAGCGTCTCCTTGAGGGGGCGCGTGCTGGGCCGCTTTTCGCGCCTCCCGTGCCGTGGCACGAGCCTCCTTTGCGGAGCGTCCGGCCACGAGCAGGACAATCTCGCCGCGCGGGGGGACGGCCGTGTAATGGGCAAGCAGCGCCGCCGCGTCACCCCTCCGATATTCTTCGAACTGCTTGGTGAGTTCCCGGGCCACGCAAAGCAGACGCCCGGACAGGACCCGCGTCGCCGCTTCAAGGGTCTTGAGCAACCGGTGGGGGGATTCAAAAAAGACCGTCGTCTCGGTGCGTCCGGCGGCATCCAGAAGTTCACGCTCCCGCTGTCCGCTTTTGACGGGCAGGAAGCCGCAGAAACAAAAGCGTTCGGCGGAAAAGCCCGAGCCGACCAAGGCCGTGAGAACGGCGCTGGCGCCCGGGATCACCGAGTAGGGTAGGCCGCGCTGGATGCAGGCCTCTATCAAGCGGTGACCGGGGTCCGAAATGGCGGGAAGACCGGCATCGGTGATGAGCGCAATCTTACGGCCAGCCTCGAGGGAGGCGATGAGTTCGGCGGTGCGTCGCGCCTCGTTGTGTTCATGGCAGGAGACGAGGGGCTTTGAAATCTGGTAATGGCGTAGTAGGTTGCCGGAGTGGCGGGTGTCCTCAGCGGCGATGAGGTCGACAGCGCGCAGAATTTCCAGAGCGCGCGCCGAGATGTCCCCCAGGTTTCCGATGGGCGTTGCAACGAGGTAGAGCACGGCGGGAACGTGGCGAAAGGAGAGGAGAAGTCGACGACCGGGGAGGGTCGGCGCGGCAGGCAATATACTCCCTCCGAGGAGGGGCGCCCTGCCGGCGGGTTACCAGCCCTCGCTCAGGTAACTGGTTAGTTTGAGGGCGGCATCCTCTGCCGCGAGCGGGATGGCCTGACGCTCGTCCCGGTTGATGTTGGCCACCCGAGCGTTGACCTCGGCGGAAAGCGAGTTGGAGGAGGTTACGAAGAAGCTGGAGTTTCCGCGCACCTCACGTGCGGAAAGTGTCTTGCCGGTGGCCCGTTCAACGACCTTCACGCTGAGGAGCAGGGCCAGAGTGTATTCGCTGGTTTGGAAGAAATCCGCTTGGACTCCTCTGGCCGGGGTGCGTTCGATTCTTTCAATGGTCCCCAGGACCACGGCGTCGGAGTCTTGCTCGGAGGCTATCGTGTAGGTGCCGTCCTGCTGGAGTTGCTTGATCACCGCATTGGCCACCATGGTCTCCACCCTCGGTTCCAAGGTCATGTTTTTGAAGGCGGGCACGGCCAGACTGTGGACGTCCTTCATTTTGGAGGGTTTCACGGGACCGAGGCGATAACCCGCGCAGCCGCCGATGCATAGCGGCACGGCCGTGACTCCAATCACAAACGGAACGACCGGCAACAGGCGGAACGGGTGTGCACTCATGTTGCAGGGCGGGGGAACTCCGGGTGGCGTCAGGCTAGGGATTCTGTGGGGAGGGCGGCGTCAGCCTTGGCGAGGGCATCTGCAGCTGCAACTGGCCTGGGGACAGGGCGTCCGGCCTCGGCGGTGCCGAGAGATCATCCTCGGGCCGCAACTGCAGCTTGGCACCCGAGGGCTTCGCCTCCTTTTGGGAGGGCTTCAGCTTCGGGCCCGCGTAGTCCGGTCGCGATGCGGTGTTCACATTAGCCTGCATTTCCTTCCGCGAAGAAGCCTTCTTTCCGTCCTGGGAGCTGGCTTGTTCGGTTTCCACCGCGTCGGCCCCCCAATCTTTTTTGAGCGCCTCAAGCCGTTTTTTTGCCTCCGCTGCTTCCTCAGTTCCAGGGTGGTCCTTGAGAATGTCCTGGTAGTAGATCGCCGCTGCCTTGGTTTTTCCGGTTTTTTCGTAAAACTTTGCGGCCTCCAGACTCGCCTTGCGCCGGTTGGACTCCAGAAGTTGGAGATTTTCGCGTGCTTGGGACACCTTCCCGTTCTGCGGCGCTCTGTTGAGATAATCTTCGAAGGACTCCTGCGCCCGCACCCGGTCCACCGAATCGTAGGACCCGGTCCTGACGTTGCGCAACCGGATGTAACCAATTTGGTACTGGGCGTCGTCGGCGACGGAGTCGGAGGGGAAGCGTTCGATGATTTGTTGGTAGGCGGAGAGGGCTTCGGCGTCCTTCCCCTGCCGCTCCAGAACCATTCCTCGAAAGAGCATGACCTGAGGGGCGGTGCGAGCGTAAGGGGCACGCTTTAGGATCGTGTCGAACATCTCTTCGGCACGCCGGTTGGAAGAGAAGGTCTTGACTCCGAAAAGGCGGCGTTTTTCGCCGTTCATATAACGCTTCCCGATTCCGAACATCGCGTCGAGGGCGTTGGTG
>JBILKV010000136.1:0-11613 GCA_044376515.1 Chthoniobacteraceae bacterium
TGCTGCGCGCCCGTTGCCCGCCCGAGGCACCGAAGAAGGCCCCCTTCCTGCTCTGGCGCAGCCTTTTCCGAAACAGCCCACGCCGGGGAACAAAAAGGCGCGGCAGAGCTGGGCCCCCGGTTGCAGCCTCGTTTCCAGTGCATTCCCTCCAGTGTGACGACATTCCCCATCCCCTCTGAGATTCACAACGCTCCGGGTGCGTTCAAGGTCCGCCTCGTGGCTGATTGTTCCTGTTTTTTTTGGCAGTAAACCCGGTAGAACTTCCCAGTGTCGTTTCCCTAACCTTGGTCCCGATGAAGCGCCCCCTCTCTTCGCCCCTTTGGTCAGTTTGCGCCCTGCTTCGAGTGCTTTCGCTGCTGCTGCTGGCCCCCTCGGCCAACCGGGCTTCGGAGGACTTTTTTCGCGCCAAGGTGGAGCCCGTGCTCAGGGCCAACTGCTTCGAATGCCACTCCCATGAACACAAAATCAAGGGAGGCCTCGCGCTGGATTCGCGTTCCGGTTGGGAAAAGGGGGGCGACACGGGCCCGGCCGTGATTCCTGGCAACCCGGAGTCCAGCCTGTTGATCAAGGCCGTGAGCCACGTGGAGAAGGACCTCCAAATGCCGCCCAAAAAACGGATCTCCGACGCGGAGATCGCCCTGCTCACCGGATGGGTCAAAAGCGGCGCCGCAGATCCACGCGCGGTTGCGGTGCAGACCGCCGCCAAGGCGGATTCGCAGGACGGCGGATGGCAGGCCGAGTTTCAAAAACGCCTCGACTGGTGGAGCCTCAAGGCCATGAGGAAGGAGACTCCGCCCGAAACACCCGACGCCCCGCACAATCCGGTGGACCGCTTCGTGCGCGCGCGACTGCACGCGGAGGGACTCGCTTCCGCACCGCGCGCCGAACCCGCCGTGCTTTTGCGACGTGCGTCCCTTGTGCTGACCGGGCTCCCTCCTGCTCCGGCGGAGGTGGAAGCGTTTCTCGCCGACCCGACCGAGGCCGCCTACCACAGGGTTCTGGAGCAGATCCTGCAGAGCCCCCATTTTGGGGAGCGCTTTGCCAGACACTGGCTGGACGTGGTTCGCTACACCGACACCTACGGGTATGAATGGGACAATCCGGCCAAGGGCTCGTGGGAATACCGCGACTACGTTATCCGCGCCTTCAACGACGACCTGGGATTCGACCGGTTTCTCAAGGAACAACTGGCGGGGGACCTGCTGCCAGGCGCACGGATTCATTCGGAGACAGCTACGGTCGAAAATTTGATTGGCCCGATGTTTTACCATCTGGGTGAACACCGGCATGGCAGCAGCCTGATGTTCAACGGAATCCATCAGGACATGGTCAACAACAAGATCGACGCCTTTTCCAAGGCTTTCCTGGCTACTTCGGTTGCCTGCGCGCGCTGCCATGACCACAAGTTGGAGGCGGTTTCCCAGCGCGACTACTACGCACTGGCGGCGGTCTTCACCACGCCCCGCTGGACCACCCGGGTGATTGATGCGCCCGGCAGGAATACGCCGCACCTGGCCCGGCTCAGGGAGGTGCGCAATGCCATCCGCGGGGAAATCGCCTCGCTGTGGAAAGGGGTCACCTTCTCGGCAGAGGCCTGCAAGGCGGCCGTGGGTGATCCGCCCAAGAACCGCCCGCGCCTGCATGAAATCGAGTATCCGTTCGCGCGTTTGGCGACCACGGAGGACCACGCCGCCACATGGGCCGGGCTCCGGGCGGAATGGGAGACGGCCCGCACCCTCCGCCTGCAGGAAAACGCCGCGTACTCCGTCCTGTCTGACTTCACCAGTCCAACCCTTCCCGCGGGCTGGGTTGCCGAGGGTGAGGGCATCGAACACGGCTTTGTATCGGAGGCGACGCCGCTTGTGGCGCTGGAAGGCGGGGAAGCCCTCGCGTCACTGCTCCCCGCGGGCTGCCACACCCACGCTCTTTCAAGCAAGCTCCCCGGGTCGTTGCGGACGCCTCCGCAACTGGCGATTCCCGGCAATCAGATGAGCGTCAAGATCGGCGGCGGCGAATTCGGCGGCTACCTCGTCGTCGACGATCACGCCTTCCAAAACGAGACGGTTGCGTTTCTCACCGGCCGCGAACCGGAATGGAAAACCTTCGCGGACGCGCCCCTCAAAAACGGGGTGCAGCAGGTCGCCATCGAGTTCACGACCTCAGCGCTCAACCCAAATTTCCCGCCTCGGACGGGGCTTTCCAAAGGGCTCAAAAACGAGGACCCGGGCCACGACAAACGCAGCTGGCTGAGCCTCACCCGGATTGTTTCCCACGACAAGACGGGCCCCCCGCCGGACACTCTGGAGGTGTTCGCCACGCTCTACGCCGGCACCCTCCCCTCGACCGAGGCGGAGACTTGGACACGCATCGGGGAGTGGTGCCGCGCCACGGTGAAGCGCTGGACCGACGGCACCCCGGAACCCGGCGACGCGGCCCTGTTGAACTGGCTGCTCACCAAACAACTCCTGCCGAACAAGCCCGCCCCGGGCAGTGAGCTCTTCAACTTGGTGGCCGAGTACCGCGCGGTGGAGGAGAGCGTGTCCTTCCCTCGCACAGTCAACAGCATGGACGAACGCGAGACCGTCCGCACCCACTACCCGCTGAACCTGCGGGGCAACGTGGACGCGGTCGGACCGCTCGTAGCGCCCGACTTCCTCGCCATGTTCGCCTCTCGCAATGCGGTTGCAGCCAGCGGGGACAGCGGCAGGCTGGCGCTCGCGGAATCGCTTGTGGAGCCGGAACACCCCCTCACCGCCCGGGTGTACGTCAACCGTGTGTGGCACTGGGTGTTCGGCACCGGAATGGTCGCCACTCCTGACGACTTTGGCAGGCTGGGTGACAAACCCTCCCACCCCGAGCTGCTCGACTGGCTGGCGAGGGATTTTGCCGCCCACGGATGGTCGACCAAACACCTGTTGCGGCGGATGCTTTCGAGCGAAACCTTTTGCCAGTCGGGTGGCGTCAGCGAGGCGGCGAGGGAAAAAGATCCAGCCAACCGTCTGCTGCATCACTACCCCACGCGCCGGATGGAGGCCGAGGCAATCCGCGACAGCCTGCTGCGCGTCGCGGGCGCGCTCGACCCCGCTCTCTACGGCAAACCGGTTGAACCGCCGCGCGCCAAGCCCGACCCGGCCAAACGCCTCTTTTCCGGTCCGCTCGATGGGAACGGGCGGCGTTCTATGTACCTAAAAATGTCGATCATGGACCCGCCCCGGTTTTTGGTGAGCTTCAACCTCCCGGACCTGAAACTGCCCACGGGACGCCGGGACGTTGCCAACACCCCGTTGCAGGCACTTAGCCTGCTCAACGACCCCTTTGTCCAATCCATGGCCCAGCGCTGGGCCCGCAGTCTCGTGGCGGATGGCGCCTGCAACGCGGAGACACGCCTCCGGAGCATGTTCCTAGCCGCACTCAACCGCCCCCCCTCTGAAGCGGAACTCCAGCGGTGGAACGCGGCACTCGCGCGCTTTGATGCCGAGAGCGCCCCCCCCGGGCAGAGTGGCGCCCCGCTGGCCAACGAGGCGGCATGGACGCAGATCGCCCACGCCTTTTTTAACGCCAAGGAATTCCTGTATTACCGTTAGCCCTCCTCCCATGAGCCATTCCCCCCACCTTTCAGGCGGCTGCACTCCGGGCGCATTCAACCGGCGTGCCTTTCTCACCCAGGCCTCTGCGGGGTTCGGCGCGCTGGCCTGCAACGCCCTGCTTGCACGCGCAGCGCACGGAGTCCCCCCCCTGGCGCCCCCGCTGCCCGCGCGGGCGAAGAACATCATCTTCTGTTTCATGGACGGCGGTCCCAGCCATGTAGACACCTTCGACTACAAACCGGCCCTCAAAGAGCAGGAAGGCAAGCCGATCGGCGAGAGCGCGGTGAGCAAACGCTCCCAGTCCAACGCCAACCGCGTCTGGCTGGGTTCGCCATGGGAGTTCAAGCAACGCGGCCGGAGCGGCCTCTGGGTCAGCGAACTGCTGCCCCACATCGCACAACTCGCCGACGAATTGTGCGTCGTGCGCTCGATGGTCGGGGAACTGCCCCTGCACGGCCAGCAGAACCTCCTCACCCACACTGGACGCATCCTGGGCCAGGCCCCCAGTCTTGGCGCATGGATTTCCTACGGCCTGGGCTCCGAAAACCAGAACCTCCCCGGCTACGTCGTCCTCAACAACGACTGGGTTCCCAACGGCGGACTTGAAAACTTCGGCAACGCCTTTTTGCCGGCCAGTCACCAGGCCACGCAGGTGCGGGCCAAGGGCGTCCCCATGGACAACGTCACCGCCGCGGATCCCTCGGTCCTCCAGCGCCTCAAGTTGGACCTGCTTGCCGAACAGGACGCGAGCTTCGCAACATCCGCATCCGACGCGGCAGTCATTGAAGCCGCGATCGCCAACCAACAGACCGCATTCCGCATGCAAAGCGCCGTTCCTGAGGTGGTCAACATCGATGCGGAGCCCCCCCACATCCGCCGGTTGTACGGACTGGATTCCGCCGATGAACACCAGCGGCTTTACGCCACGCAGGCAATCCGCGCGCGGCGTCTCGTAGAGGCCGGCGTGCGGTTTGTCGAAGTCACCTGCCCCAGTTTCGATGGCAACAACTCCCCCTGGGACCAGCACGGCCAGATCAAACGCGACCACGAAAAAAACGCACGGATCACCGACCAGTCAGTCGCAGCACTCCTCGTGGATCTCAAACAACGCGGGCTTCTGGAAGAAACCATCGTCCTTTGGGGCGGCGAAATGGGACGCACCCCGCACACTCCCCGGATCTCGGCAACCGCGGGGCGCGACCACCATGTCAACGGGTACACCCTCTGGGTGGCCGGGGGCGGCTTCAAGGGCGGGCTCGCCTTCGGCGAGACCGACGCGTTCGGCAACTCCGTGGCGAGCTCTCCCGTGAACATCCATGATATCCACGCCACGCTTCTGCACCAGATGGGGCTCGACCACGAGCGGTTGACCTTCCGCTACTCCGGACGCGACATCCGTCTCACCGACGTCCATGGCAGGGTGTTGCGCGAACTTCTGGTTTAAGGCCAACGGCACGCCGACAAAACGACGGAAGCTCACCCCTCTTCCGTTGTCAGGGTGCCGGAGTCGCGAGCCGAACAACTCCACCCAACAGTCGGACCTGCGTTCGTAGCCTGCGCGGGGAGTCGCGGGAAGGATTCGCCTGAGCCTTCGCCTGCGAAGGATTGTGGAGTGGTTTCGGTCCGAAAGTTTTGAGGGAAGATCAGTGTGAAACTCGGAGAGACTGCCCGAATTCTTGCACACCGTTCGGACTCGTACGCCCAACGCCGGAATGCGTGTCCGCGTGTTCCTGCTCGAAGCGCCCCGATTCCGGGCCATAGTGGCGGGATGCCTGTTCATCCACCCGAACTGCTCGCGCCCGCCGGTAACTGGGACTGCGTCCGCGCTGCGGTCGCAAACGGAGCCGACGCGGTTTATTTCGGGCTGCCGCGCTTCAACGCCCGGATGCGCGCCGACAATTTCTCCGCAGAGGAAATTCCCGAGGTGGTGCGTTTCTGCCACAAGCACGGGGTGAAGGCCTTTGTGGCTTTCAACACGCTGGTTTTCACCGGCGAGCTCGAGGCCGCAGCAGAGGCCCTCCGCCTCCTGAGCCGCGCCGGTGTGGATGCCCTCATTGTGCAGGACGTCGGCCTGATCCAAATGGCGCGCCGGATCGTGCCTGATCTCCCCATTCACGCCTCCACCCAAATGACGGTGACCTCTCCGGAGGGCGTCGCCTTTGCCGCCTCACTCGGAGTGACCAGGGTGGTGCTGGGCCGCGAGGTTTCCCTGCGCGAAATGCAGCGCTTCGACACCGACGCGCACACCGGCATGCCGCTGGAGGTGTTCGTGCACGGCGCCCTGTGCGTGGCCTATTCCGGCCAGTGCCTCACCTCCGAATCCCTCGGCCAGCGCTCCGCCAACCGCGGAGAGTGCGCCCAAGCCTGCCGGATGCCTTATGAACTCTGGGTGGACGGACGCAAAACCGACCTCGGGGACAAACGCTACCTGCTTTCCCCGCAAGACCTCGCAGCCGTTGACCACATTCCCGCCCTCATTACCGCGGGGATTATCTCCTTCAAAATCGAGGGCCGCCTCAAAGCGCCGGAGTACGTGGCCGCCGTCTGCCAGGTCTACCGCCGCGCCATTGATGCCGCCTTGGAGCAGCGGGCGGAAACTGTCACCGACGCGGAGCGCTACCAGTTGGAAATGACTTTTTCGCGGGGGCTTTTCCCGGGCTGGCTCGACGGGGTGAACCATCAGGGGTTGGTTCCCGCGCGCTTCGGCAAAAAGCGGGGGCCCTTTGCGGGCACCATTCTGCGCGTCGGCCGGGACCACATTGAGTTGGATCCCTCAGTTCCTCTCCGGCCGGGAGACGGCGTGGTTTTCGACACCGGTGGAGATACCAATTCCGAACAGGGCGGCCGGATTTACGAACTGCGCGGAAACCGGCTTTATTTCCAGCGGGGCCACATCCAGTTCGGCCGGCTCAAGGCAGGCGACCGGGTCTGGAAAACCCATGATCCCGCCCTTGAAAAGCGGCTTCAACAGTCCTACGCAACCGCATCCCCTCCGAAAAAGCGGACCGGCCTCCACCTGCAAGTGAGCGGCGGCGCCGGCGGCCCCCTTCGCATCGAAGCCCGGGTCGAGGGCAGCGCCCGAGGCATCCGGGTGTGCTCGGAACTGCCGCTTCAGCACGCGCGTACTGCGCCCCTCGGAAAGGACCGCCTCGCGGAACATTTGGGCAAGTTTGGCGACGCCCCCTACCAGTTGTCGTCGCTCGAGGTCGCGCTCGAGGGCCCTTTGATTCTACCCATCTCGGAACTCAACAAGGTGCGCCGGTTCATGCTCGCCGCGCTTGAGGAGGCCAGTCTCCCCGTGCGCCTTGAAATGCCGGATTCCTGGCAGAGCCTGCTCGGGGAGGAGCCTGTTCTTCGCCCGTTTCCCAAAGCTGCGGTCCTCGAGTTGCTTTGCAGGGACGCGGATCAGGTTGCCGCGGCCCTCGCAACCGGGGTTTCGCAGCTCATCCTGGACTTTGAGGACGTCCGCCGTTACGCGGATGCGGTAGCCCACATCCGGGCATCCGCCGCCACCTCCGAGATCTGGCTCGCCACCCCGCGTATCCAGAAGGCAGGCGAGCAGGGCTTTTTCCGGCTCATCGAAAACGCCCGGCCCGACGGTGTGCTGGTCCGCAATCTTGGGGCGCTGACGCACTTCACCGCCGCACCTGAAAATTCCCGCCTCAGGCTGGCGGGCGACTTTTCGCTGAACGTGGCCAATCCCCTGACCGCGATCGAATTCCTGCGCCGGGGCTTGGAGACGGTCACCGTTTCCTATGACCTCACCCTGGACCAGGTCCTCGATCTGGCACATTCGCTTCCGGAGGAGACCCGCGGCGGACTGGCCCTCACCCTGCACCAGCACATGCCCATGTTTCACATGGAGCACTGCGTGTTCGCCGCCTTTCTTTCCAAAGGCAGCAGTTTCCTCGACTGCGGGCGCCCCTGCGACCGGCACCGCGTCCACCTGCGTGACCGCGTGGGCTCGGCGCACCCGCTCCGCGCGGACGCCGGTTGCCGCAACACCCTCTTTAACGCCGTCCCGCAGACCGGAGCGCAATTTTTCCACCCGCTTTACGACGCCGGCATCCGCCGCTACCGGGTGGAACTACTCGAGGAAAATGAGGCGGAGGCCAGGCGCCTTTTGGAAGCCTATACCGCGCTCCTCGAAGGAAAGCGCCCCGGGGACTCGCTCTGGCGGGAATTCCACGCCCACTCCCAACTGGGCGTCACCCGGGGAACGCTCGCCTCAAGAGCGGAGTGACGGAAAGCAGACCTTGTCTCCAAGCGACTGCACACGACGGGACACCTCAAGGGCGGCGATGGAGGGCCGCCGGTGCGTATTCTAAGGGCATTTGCCTTTCGGGATCGTCCTTTTGATGGCACCCTTCGCTGCTTGGAGTATTTCTCCAAAGCTCCCCGCCGTGCAAAAGACCCACCCATGAATTCCCGACTCTGGAAGTTTCTCACCTCGCTCAATGTCACCGTTGTCCTGTTGCTCCTGAGCACGGTGCTGGTGTTTTTGGGCACGCTGGCGCAGGTCAACGAGGGACTCTGGGAGGCGCAGGAACGTTGGTTTAAGAGTTACGTGGTCTCGCGGCGCGCCGGGGATGCATGGTGGGTGCCCCCTTTTTTTCCCGGAGGCTACACCCTCGGTTTTTCACTGCTCATCAACCTGACGGCCGCGCACATCAACCGCTTCCAATGGAGTTGGAAAAAAGCGGGCATCCACCTCACGCACGCCGGGATCGTGCTGCTTTTGGTCGGACAGTTGGCCACCGACATGCTCTCGCGCGAGAGCTTCGTGAGTTTCGAGGAAGGTCAGGCACGTGACTATTCCGAAGCCCATCGAGCGGTCGAACTCGTGGTCCTTGGCGAACCTCAGAACGGCAGGGAACGCGTGATCTCCTTCACCGAAGCGGCCGTGGCGAAAAAGCAAACCCTCACCGGCCCCGATTTTCCCTTTGAAATCCGCGTGACCGAGTGGGGCGAAAACGCCGAAGTCCATGCCCATGCGACGCTCCGTGAGATCGGCACCCAGATGCAGACGGCCATCGCCACCATGAAGTCCAAGTACGGCACGGCGGAGGCCCTCCCCGGCGAGGCGGAACGCGCAGCGGAAAACATGGCCCGAGCTGCCGTCTGGGCCGAGTCGCTCAGGGTGGTAGGCGAGAAGGATCCGGACATCGTGGCGGCGGCGAAGCGCGTCGCGGCGGACCCGGTCCGGGAGGGGATGCTGCGCAAGGAACTTCAGACCCGCTTTTCCTCGCAGATGCTCGAGGCGTTTACCGGTCGTCAGCCCACCATGGAAAAAATGCAGGCCGCGAAGTATCTGGCCGCGCAACTGGCGGAGGACAAGTTTGTCCCACTCGACTCGCTCCCCACCTCCGCCCCGCAGGGTGCCGGCCAGCGCATGCTGCTGGTTCCCAAGCCCACGGCCCACGGGATGGACGACCGCAACTTCCCGTACGCGAAGGTGGAACTCGTGGAGAAAGGCAAGAGCCTCGGCGTATGGATGCTTTCCCCGTGGATCGTGCCGCAGGAGGTTCAGGCGGGCGGGCAGACCTTCCGCGTTGCGTTGCGCTCCGAGCGCTACGGGCAACCTTTCTCTCTGACGCTCCTCAAGACCACCCATGAGGTGTATCCCGGCACACAAATCCCGAAAAATTTCCAGAGCCGGATCCTGCTCGAAAACAAGGAAAAGGGGGAAAAGCGGGAGGTGGAAATCTCCATGAACAACCCGCTGCGCTACGGCGGCCTGACCTTCTACCAGCACCAGATGGGCAGGGCAGAAATGGCCGGAGGCAAGGGCAACAGCCAACTGCAGGTGGTCCGCAACCCCGGCTGGATCACCCCCTACCTTGGGTGCGCGGTGGTCTCGCTCGGCATGGTCTGGCAATTCCTCTACCACCTCGTCGGCTTCATCACCCGGCCACGCGCTGCCAAATCCCAAACTCCTGTTCCAACCGCCTGATCCCATGAAAAAGTACCTGCCTCTTCTGCTGCCGGTGTTTTGCGCGCTCTGGGTCCTCTCGGCGTGGAGAACGCCTTCCGACAAAAACGGTACCATCGCCATCAACGGCTTCGGCCGCCTGCCCGCCATCGCCAACGGCAGGGTGCAGCCCCTCGACTCCCTCGCCCGGAACAGTCTCCTGCAGATCCGCGAAAAACAAACCGCCTCCACGGGATCCTCCGAAGGCCCGGCGCGCACCCTCTCCGCTTCGGAGTGGCTGCTGGAAGTCTTCTTCCAACAAGACAAGGCCGACACGCGGCCGGTGTTTCGCATCCTCCACACCGAAGTCAAGGGTCTGCTTGGGCTACCCCTCGACCCGGACCCGACCAGGGGCATGGATGGCAAACATTTTTCCTGGAACGATTTCGCCCCCAAAATTCCGGACCTCATGCAGGAGGCGCGGCGAGCCCAACCGATCAAGTCAGAGCTCCAAACCCCCTACGACCGCGCGATCCTCCACCTCTGGAACGCCATCTCCCTCTACCGCCGCCTCCAGTCCGCCGCTCAACCCCGAGACGACACCAAGGACTGGGAACGCGAACTGGGAGAATTCATTGCCGCAATCCCGACGGCGCGCTCCGCAGCCAAATCGCAGCAGGACGGCAAACCGCTGGACGCCAAGGAAACCGCGGCCCTCGAAACGGTGATCCACACGCTGCAACACGCCACCGAAATGCAAAGATTCACCCCTCCTTTCCTGATCCCGCCGGCAACCCCGGGCGCGGGTCCCGAAAGCTGGCAACGCACCGATGAGACGCTCTTTCAGGTGGCCAAAGGGGAGGCGGTCCCCGGTGCCTTGCGGGCCTACGCCGCGATGGGGGCAGCCTTTCGCGCCAAGGACGCTGGAGCCTTCCACGCCGCGCTGGAGGGTTACCGGCAGGAACTCGGCACCAACCTCCACACGGTGCTCGGCAAGTGCTCGAGCGAGCAGTTGTTCAACACGCTCGAGCCCTTCTACAAAGCCACGGTGCTCTACGTGTTGGTCGGGCTTTGCGTCATGGCCTTCACCCTCGCCCCCGCCAGGTTTGCTTTTTTGCGCGAGACCGCCCTGCGTTTGACGCTGGTGACGCTGGTGCTGCACACCGCCGGGCTCGTGTTTCGAATGGTTCTCGAGGGGCGCCCGCCGGTAACCAACCTTTACTCCTCCGCCGTATTCATTGGCTGGGGGGCCTGCATCCTTGGGCTGCTTCTGGAGCGCTTCTGGAAAAACGGCATCGGCCTGATTGCCTCCTCCACCGCAGGCTTCACGACCCTCATCATCGCGCACAATCTCGCCCAGAGCGGCGACACTATGGAAATGATGCGCGCCGTGTTGGATACCAACTTCTGGCTGGCCACCCACGTGGTGATCGTGACGCTTGGGTACTCTGCGACCTTCGTCGCGGGACTGCTCGCCGTGCTCTACGTGGTGCTGGGATTCTTCACCCGCAGCCTTGCGCGGGAGTCCGCCCAGGCCCTCTCCAAAATGGTGTACGGCATCATTTGTTTCGCGGCTCTCTTCAGCTTCATCGGCACCGTTCTGGGCGGCATCTGGGCCGACCAGTCCTGGGGCCGCTTCTGGGGATGGGACGCCAAGGAAAACGGCGCGTTGATGATCGTGCTCTGGAATGCCATCTTCCTCCACGCCCGCTGGGGCGGAATGGCTCGGGAACGGGGCCTCATGGCGCTTGCCATCGGCGGGAACATCATCACCGCATGGTCTTGGTTCGGCGTGAACATGCTGGGCATCGGGCTCCACGCCTACGGCTTCATGTCGGCCGCCTTCAACTGGCTCATGCTGTTTGTCGCCACGCAACTGGTCCTCGCAATCCTCGCGCTGGTGCCACAACGGTTTTGGCGAAGCCAGCCCGCCTGAGGGCTCCCCTCCGCTACACAAGAGTGCAAAGCCCGCACTAACCAAAAAAAAAGACGGCCCGCCTCTCCGGCGGACCGTCTTGACTTATTTTCGCGACAAACAGCCGCTTACTTCGGCAGCGCATCAAACGCCTTGAGGACGTCTTTGGCGTGCTCCGCGGTGGAGGCGGCCGGCATGGT
>JBILKV010000311.1:0-3694 GCA_044376515.1 Chthoniobacteraceae bacterium
ATCGGCCCTGGCAAATGGCTGCCGTGGAGCAAGGACGCCGTCCCGGGCGTTGAGACCAAAGGCTTCTCCGCACGCTGGACCGGACACATCGAGCCGCGCTTCACCGAGGCGTTCACCTTCAGCGCCTACATCGGTCCAACAGATCGCGTGCGTCTGTGGATCAATGACCAACTCGTGCTCGACGACTGGGCTCCCGCCAATCCCAAGCGCCGGCGTCCCAAACAAACCGACGCTGGCAGCGACGAGGTCCTCAGCAAACCCATCGCGCTCACCGCCGGTCAGCGCGTCTCCATCCGTCTCGAATACGCCAGCGAAGGCCCCGAACAAGGCTCCCTGAGTCTGAACTGGGACAGCTTCACCCAGGAACGCCAGCGCATCCCCACGGAGGTCCTTTATCCCGCTGCAGCAAACTAAGAGCTCGGTGCCGGAAGACCAAGAAAGCTCCATTCACTCCATGCGCCGCCCGCTCACTCTCCTTCTTCTTCTCATCACCGGCACCACCCACGCTGCCGACATCCCCTTCACCCTCGACAAACCCGGCAACGTCGCGGCGGCCGTCCAGTCAGCGGAACCACGCGGTTTCAAACGGCGCGGGTTCTACCTTCATGGCAGTTGGGTGATGGAGCATCCGTTCGCGGTTCGCTCATGGAGTCGCGAGGACATGGCGGGGATGTTCCGTCTGCTCCAGCATTTGGGATTCAACCATGTGATGGTGTGGCCCACGCCGGAAGCCGCCCCGATGCCACTTTCGGACGAGGATGCCGACACGCTGCGCTCGTATCGTGGTGTCATCGACGATGCGCATTCGGCGGGATTGAAGCTGTGGATGGTCTACTGTCCCACGGTGATCTCGACGGACGCAGTCCGTGGCAAACCCTGGGCGGAGCGCAGTCTCTACGCCACGACCCGCGAGGTCCGTCTGACCGACGCGGCCACCGAGGAGGCCTATCTTAAGCACCGCACCGCGGTCCTGCGTCTGTTGGACAATGCGGATGCCTTTGTCGTGATCGACGGCGACCCGGGTGGTTACGTCGGTGCGCCCATGGAAGAATACCTGCGCATCCTCGCGAGCGATCAACGAGCCGTGCCCGGCAAACCGATCATCCCGTGGATCTGGACGGGCTGGGGCCGCAATACTCAGGGCGGGTTTTGGCGAGCACCCGTCGGCCCGCTGGTGGCACAATGTTACGACGCGCTGAAGGAGACAAAGAGTGGAGATTGGGAGATATTGCCCGGACGCAGCCACCGTGAGGGCTGGGCCAATGGCCGGACCACCATCGCGCTCGCCGAGAAGGCGGGGCTGATGTCTCGTGCGACGCTGTTGTGTTACGAGGCGATCGAGTTCGAGCCGACTCCACCGGCCGCCGTGCTGCAGTTTGATCTCATCCGCAATGCGCTGCACCAGGAGAGCCAGTATGCCGGTGTCGCTAAAGGCGTTTTCGGCAATGCCCAACAACCTGTGATGGTCTTGCCGAATCTCTACTACTTCGCCCGCGCCGCTGCTGATCTCCGGTATCTCGATCGTGCGCAGGATGACGTGCTGACCGACTTGGCACGGGAACTCGGAGGTGATCCTTCCGTGCTCGTGCCCGCTTGGTCGTGCCTGCAACTTCCGCTGGAAAAACTTCCCGCTGATCTAGCGGAAAAAGTGCGTGCGCAAAAACTCGCTTCCGATTTCGCCCGTTGCATTCCCGGCGGACCACAGCGTTACGTCGAGATCATCGCCGCCCAAGTGCAATCGCGACGACAACTGCTTCAGGCCACGGCGCACCCGCCCACAACAGCCGCCGAAGCCTCCGCAACGCTGGCCGACGGGGCTGCGGCATTGATCCGTTGGTGGCAGGTGCATCGCTACGTCGGCCCCGGCAAGAAGGGCGATCCGTTTCGCTGGCAATTCCTGCGGCCGGAGCAGGTGAATGTCTTGAAAGCGCACGCCGGGCTTTGCCGGAAGTTTGGTTCCGCTCCCTTCGACCACGCCGCTCGGAAGATCGCGGATGAAAATCTGCTCATCGTCGATGACGCAACCAAGCGACTCGATGAACTCGCACCTGTCAAACGATGAAACCTAGCAGCAAGACAAGGCACCAAATGAATCTCACGCTCCCGCTCGCCTTCCTCCTTCTGACCA
The DNA here is from genome assembly GCA_044376515.1 of Chthoniobacteraceae bacterium. Taxonomy (GTDB): domain Bacteria; phylum Verrucomicrobiota; class Verrucomicrobiia; order Chthoniobacterales; family Chthoniobacteraceae; genus Chth-196. Next base: position 2,129 of record JBILKV010000311.1, read on the forward strand.
CCGGCTTCACCCACGCCGCCGACATTCCATTCAACCTTGAGAAGCCCGGGAACGCATCCGCCGCCATCTATGATGCTCAGGGCCGCCTGGTGCGGGAGTTGTTGCACGCGGCTCCGAAGACAGCGGGTGGCCATGCGCTGATCTGGGACGGCCTCGACCGCGACGGCGGTGCGCTTCCGGCGGGCGAATACACCTGGAAGCTTCTGCAGACGCCTGGGCTGAAGGCGACCTACCTGATGAGCCTCGGCTCAAACTTCCCTCCCGGCGACAACTGGCGGACTGCCTGCGGCCCCGGCACGCACAGTTCGCCGTTCGGCATCGCCGTGGATGAGTCCGGGGTCTACGTCGCAGCCAACACGACGGAAAACATCGAGACCTGCATGCTCAAGATGACCCCCGACGGGGTGTCCCGACTCTGGAGCACGCTGCACCCGAGGCCATGGGACGGAGCGCTCAGCCTCGCCGTGGACGGCGGCGAGATTTTCATGCTTGGGCATCACATGCACATCGACGGTCGCGTCGCCCCCGCGCAGCGCCGCAAACAGTTGCTCTACGTCTATGAAGCCGCCACGGGCCGGTTGGCGAAGCGCACGGTGGCAGGAACCGCGGTCGGGGCCTATCCCGTGATGATCGACGTGCAGTGGGATCACGCGACCGACGACATGGATGCCAGCGACATGGACGCACACGCTGGCGTGCTGGTCGTGGCCTATAAAAAGCGGAACGCACTGCGCTGGTATGATCCACAAACCGGCAAGCTGCTCGACACGGCGGAGGTGCCAGCGCCAGCAGGCCTAACCGTCGGAGCAGATGGCGTGGTCTTCGTCAGCACTGGCGACCGCATTGTGAAGCTTTCGCAGACAAATAGGGCACCAAGCGACTTCATCACCGGCCTCGATAAGCCTGGCCGGCTCGATGTCGATCATGCCTCGGGCGAATTGCTCGTGTATGAATCCGGCACTCAGCAGATCAAACGCTTCTCTTCCACTGGCGCTTTGCTCAACACCTACGGCGCAAAAGGGGGCCGGCAGGACGGGCTCTATGATGATGCCGCCAAACGCAGCTTCGCCGGATTCGCGGATCTCTGCGCCGACGGGAAGGGCGGTTTTTATGTGACCGAAGCGTCGGCCGCGCCCCGGCGCACCGCCCATTTCGCGAAGGACGGAGCGCTCATACGGGAGTGGTATGGGGGCCAACGCTGGGCACCGCATGCTGCTCCCGAGGGCGACGACCCAAACGTGATGTGGGTGGGCTCGCAGTATGGCTGGGTGATGCGGGTGCTCGTGGACTACGAACGGAAATCGTGGTCCGTCCATTCCTGTTACCGCTACAAGGGCCTTGCCGATGGCCTCGTGGGCGACAGTTGGAACGAGGGCGGTTACTTCCGCGTTTACAAGCATGACGGGGCGACCTACCTCGCGCTGGAGACGCTCCCAACCATCCTGAAGGTGGACGAGAAAAACTGGAGGCTCGTGCCCTCGACGGTTTGCGGCCTTTTGAGGAACTCGCCGCAATTTCTCAAAGACTGGTTCGGTAAGAACGCTTCCTATCAGACCGCCTACCAGT
>JBILKV010000312.1:0-3689 GCA_044376515.1 Chthoniobacteraceae bacterium
GGCGGGTTGCTTTCCGTTGGCTGCGGGAGCACGCGCGGTCCGCGTCTCGTGGCGCTGGAGCACCGCGGGGGCGGTAAGGGGGAGGCACCGCTGGTTTTCGTGGGTAAGACGATCACTTTTGATTCGGGTGGCATCTCGATCAAGCCGGCCACAAGCATGGAGGAGATGATCTTCGACAAGTGTGGGGGCACGGCTGTCTTCGGGGCAATGCAGGCGGTTGCGGAACTGGGCATCAAGCGGAACGTGGTGGGGATTTTTGCGGCTGCCGAAAACATGCCCAGCGGAACGGCTTACCGTCCCGGCGACATTGTGACCATGCGCTCCGGAACCACGGTAGAGGTGGTCAACACGGATGCCGAGGGGCGGATGGTTTTGGGAGATGCGCTCTGGTGGGCCTGCAACGAGTACAAGGCCGCACAGGTGCTGAATCTGGCGACGCTGACTGGGGCGTGCGGAATTGCTCTGGGCGAGTCAGCCGCCGGGATGTGGACCAACGACGAGCCGTTTCAAGCGCGGGTGTTGGAGGCTGCCAAGGCCGGGGGCGAGCGCCTTTGGCCCATGCCGCTCTTTCCGGAATATTCCCGACAGATCAAAAGTCAGGTGGCCAGCATTAAGAACAGCGGTGGCCGTCTGGGGGGGGCCTGCACGGCGGCGGCGTTTCTTAAGGAGTTTGTGGGCAAGACCCCTTGGGTGCATCTCGACATCGCCTATACGTCCCACCGCGCGAAGGATCAGGACGGGTTGGCCGCTGGGGCCACGGGCTTTGGAGTGCGCACGCTCGTGGAGTTGGCGAGCCGCGGAGGCAGCTAGGTGCCGGCCTAAACCTTCTTGGCTCCTCTTTTGGGCGGGGCGATCGGCTTTACCTTCGCCTTGGGGCCGCTTTGTGCGGTACTGGACGAGAGCATTCGCGCGCGGGGCGTTCCGCGTGAGGAGCGCTTGCGGTTGTGGTGGAGGGCCGCCTCCATGAACTCGGCCTGCGCAGAGATGGGTTCGGTGTTCGGCGGTGGAACCACGCGCTGGTAGGAGGCGTCCGGCATGAGCATCCAGGACTTGCTGTTGTCCTCAAGGAAGCGCATCAGGATGTCGTTGATGAGGCGGTTCTTGACCGTGGGGTCTTCCACGGGGAAGACCACCTCGACCCGGTTGTGGAGGTTGCGCGGCATCCAGTCGGCGCTGCCTACGTAGACTAGAGGGGCTCCCTTGTTCTCGAAGTAGTAAATCCGGCTGTGCTCAAGAAAACGGCCGATGATGGAACGCACGCGGATGCGCTCGCTCACCCCCGGCAAACCGGGACGCAGACAACACATGCCCCGGACGATCAGGTCGATTTCCACCCCGGCAGTCGAGGCGGCGTACATGGCCTCGATGAGGTCCCTGTCCACCAAGCCGTTCATCTTCGCAACGATTCTGGCGGGCTTGCCCTGTCGCGCCGCCTCCGTTTCGGCGTGGATCAGTGCGAGGGTCCGCTCCTGCAGGGTGAAAGGCGCGATCAAAAGCTTGCTCGCACCCTGAAACTGGCCGATGCCCGTCAGCAGGTTGAAGAGGTTGGTGGCGTCCTCGCCGAATTCGGGGGCCGCCGTCAGGAGGGAGAGGTCCGTGTACATCTTGGCGGTGGACGGGTTGTAGTTGCCCGTGCCGAGGTGTAGGTAGCGGCGGATGCAGTCCTCGTCCCTGCGCACCACGAGGGCCATCTTGGAGTGGACCTTGTGGTGTGCCATGCCGTAGACCACGTGGACTCCGGCCTCCTCAAGACGCCTCGCCCAGAGGATGTTGTTTGCCTCGTCAAAGCGGGCCTTGAGTTCGGTGACAGCGGTGACCTGCTTGCCGTTGCGCACCGCGCTCATGAGGGCTCCAACAATCCGCGGATCCCCGCCCGTGCGGTAGAGCGTCTGCTTGATGGCCAGCACGTGCGGGTCCCGCGCCGCGTGCTCGAGGAAATCCACCACGGTGCTGAAGCTCTCGTAGGGGTGGTGGAGCAGGATGTCCTTCTGTCGGATGGTGGCAAACAAGTCCACGACATCCCTCACCGAGACGGAGACCGGGGCAACATAGGGCTTGTCGCGCAGTTCCGGGGAATGATCGCCGGAACAAATTGCCATGAGCCGGGTCGGATTGAGCGGGCCGTCGATGCGGTACAGGTCCTCGGCCGTGAGGTCGAGGTTTTCCATGAGGTACTGGCTGACCTCCTCGGGTGTTTCTTTGTCGACCTCGAGGCGGACGGCGGCGCCCTTGCGCCGGTTGTGGAGTTCCTGTTCAACGGCGCTCAGTAAGTTGCGCACGTCGTCCTCGTCGATGTAGAGCTCGCTGTTGCGCGTGACCCTGAAATGCCAGTAGCCGAGAATCTTTGTCCCTGGGAAGATGTCGGCGAGGTAGTGGCCGATGAGGTGGCCGAGAAACACGTAGTCCCTTTGGTTTTCCGGGCCGGGAAGGCGCACCAACCGGGGGAGGACTTGGGGGACCTGCACCACGGCCAGGTGACGGGAGGTGTTTCCGTCCCGCTCCACTTCGAGCTGCAAAATGATGTTTAGCGACTTGTTGAGCAGCTGGGGAAAGGGATGCACGGGGTCTATCCCCAGAGGGGTGAGCACCGGACGCACTTGCTGCTTGTAGTACGCGTTAAGCCAGGTGAGCCGCTTGGCGTCCAGTTCGTCGGGCCGCAGGAAGCGGATGTCGTTTGCGGCCAGTTGTGGGATCAGTTCGGAGCGCCAGCACTTGAACTGCGTCTCCACCATCGCCCCGACCCGTTCGTGGATCGCGCGAAAAGTCTCGGTGGCCGTCCGCCCATCTACTGAACGCTCCACAATATCGCTTTCGATCCGCTGCTTGATTCCCGCGACACGGACCTCGAAAAATTCGTCCAAATTGGAGCCGACGATGCTGAAAAACTTCACTCGTTCCAAGAGCGGATTTTTCGAATCCAGCGCCTCCGAGAGCACCCGCTGGTTAAATTCGAGCCAGCTCAGCTCGCGAGAAATAAAATGGGAGGCGGGGTGCGCTTTCATGTCTCGTTTGTGTTCTAGCCGATGCAGGGACGTTTCAAAAGCAACATTCAGATGAAGTGTTGAGCTAATAAAAACTCGTCCTAAGGCACGTGGTGGTTTCAGCTCATTAGAGCGTATGAAGCTAATCGCAACCCTCCTCTCCCTTTTTGGGCTCACCCTGTGTGCCAAGGCCGCCCCGCTGGCTGTTGGCGCCCCTGCGCCGGATGTGTCGGCCCACGACCAGAACGGCGCGCCACTCGCACTCAAGGACGTTTTTGCCAAAGGCCCGACGCTCGTTTATTTTTATCCAAAGGCTGACACCCCGGGGTGCACCAAGCAGGCCTGCAGCCTGCGGGATGACTGGGAGGCGCTGAAGGCCAAGGGGATTCAGGTGCTCGGCGTCAGCGGAGACAAACCCGATGCGCAGAAAAAGTTCGAGGAGAAGTACAAGCTTCCATTCACCCTCGTGGCTGATCCGGAGGGCAAGGTGGCCGCCGGCTTCGGGGTTCCTTTCCTCGCGGGCTTCGCGAAGCGGATGTCCTTTTTGGTCAAAGACGGCAAGGTGGTCTGGACCATGCCGGCCGCCTCCACCGCGGAGCACGCCAAAGACGTCCTCAAGGCGTTTGATGCGCTGCCGAAGTAAGCGGCTGTTTGTCGCGAAAATAAGTCAAGACGGTCCGCCGGAGAGGCGGGCCGTTTTTTTTTTGT
>JBILKV010000033.1:0-32236 GCA_044376515.1 Chthoniobacteraceae bacterium
AAATCCCAGTGCCCGAAGAAGTTGCCTGTTGTGTGAGGAAAGGATGGCTCCGCCGCCGGTGGAAACCACGCAGCGGTTGAGGTGGGCGAGCGATTCGATGGACTCGGTCTCCATGGCGCGGAAAGCGGCCTCGCCCTCGGTCTCGAAGATGTCAGAAATCGGTCGGCCCGCGCGATCGACCACAATCTGGTCGGTATCTAGGAACTGAAAGCCGAGCGCCTTTGCGGCAAGCCTGCCGACGGAGGACTTTCCGCTGCCCATGAATCCGATGAGCACCAGATTCTTGGGTGCTTGCGGGGGATTTTGAGGCGGAGCGTTTTCCATGGGGCGCAGCCGGCTTGCGGCCGGCGGAAGGGGCGGCAGCTTCGGGGGGGCGCTGCGCGCGGCGGGAGCTAGCAGTTTGCGAGACTGGCTTGGATGAAGCCGGTGAAAAGGGGGTGGGGCCGGTTGGGTTTCGACTGAAATTCCGGGTGGTACTGGCAGGCGAGGAAGAAGGGGTGGTCGCGCAATTCAATCAGTTCCACAAGGTTGCCGTCCGGGGAGGTGCCCGAGACAATAAACCCCTTGGCTTCCATCTGTTCCCTGTATGCGAGGTTGAATTCGTAACGGTGCCGGTGGCGCTCGCGGATTTCCGAGGTGCCGTACACTTTGCGGCCCCGGGTGTTTTCCTTCAGGAGTGTGGGCCAGGTGCCGAGCCGCATGGAGGCGCCCTTGTCGGTGACGCCCTTTTGCTCCTCGAGGAGATGGATGACGCAGTGTTTGGAATCGGGGTCGAACTCGGCGGAATTCGCCTCGGCAAGGCCGCACACGTTCCGCGCGAACTCAATGGTGGCCACCTGCATGCCAAGGCAGAGCCCGAGGAAAGGGACGTTGTTTTCGCGGGCAAAACGCGTCGCCTTGATCTTTCCCTCGACTCCCCGTTCCCCGAAGCCGCCCGGGACCAGGACGCCTGCCACGTCGTTGAGTTGTGCGGCGGGGTTGCCTTCTTCAAGGGTCTCGGCGTCGACGCGCACCAGGTCGATGCCGCAGTCGTTTGCAGCCGCCGCGTGGGTAAGGGATTCGTAGATGGACTTGTAGGCGTCCTGCAGCTCAATGTACTTCCCGACGACGGCGATCTTGACGCGTTTCTTGGGGTGGATGGCCCTTTGGACAAACCGGCTCCACTCGCTCATGTTCGCGGGCGGCACCTTGAGTTGGAGCAGGTGGCAGATGATTTCGTCGAGCCCTTCGCGCTGGAGCATCAGGGGCATCTCGTAGATGGAATGATCCACGTCGCGCGCCTCGATCACCGCGTTGAGCGGCACGTTGCAAAACATGGACAGCTTCTGACGCACATCGTCCTCCAGCGGCCTTTCGGTGCGGCAGACCAGCACCTGCGGGTGCAGTCCGATCTCCCGCAGCTTGGCGATGGATTGCTGGGAGGGCTTGGTCTTGAGCTCGCCCGCGGCCTTGATGAAGGGGACCAGGGTGACGTGCAGGATCACCACGTTCTGCGGACCCACCTCGAGGACAAACTGCCGGATGGCCTCCAGAAATGGAAGCCCTTCGATGTCGCCCGTGGTGCCTCCGATTTCGGTGATGAGCACGTCGCAGGGCTGTTCCTTGGAGAGGTTGCGCAGGCGTTGCTTGATCTCGTCGGTGACATGGGGGATCACCTGCACGGTGTTCCCGAGGTAGTCGCCCCGGCGTTCACGGGCTAGCACCGTTTCGTAGACCTGTCCGGACGTGGTGCTGTTGGAGCGGGAGAGCACCGAATTGGTGAAGCGCTCGTAGTGGCCCAGATCCAGGTCGGTTTCCGCGCCGTCATCGAGCACATAAACCTCGCCGTGCTGGAACGGGTTCATGGTGCCCGGATCCACGTTCAGGTAGGGATCGAACTTCTGCATCACCACCCTCAGGCCCCGCGTCTCGAGTAGGGTGCCCAGAGCGGCTGCCGCGAGGCCTTTGCCGAGCGAGGAAACGACGCCACCCGTCACAAAAATGTACTTCATGGGGTGGTTTGGAGAGGAAGTGGCTTTGGGCATGGAAACGGGGCGGTGCGTCCGGGGCGGGCGTAGGTCTAATAAAAACGTTCAGCGTGCCGCTTTCTGCAAGCGTGAAGGTTTGCTCAGCAGGGCTTCCGCAACGGCGGCGTCCTCCGGCGTGTCCACCCCGATGGAGGCGTGCTTGGTTCGCACCACCCGGATGACCGTGCCGCGTTCGAGGGCCCGGAGCTGCTCGAGCGACTCCGCCGCCTCAAGCGTGCCGGTGCGCCATTGGACGAAACGTTGAAGGAAATCCTGGGTGTAGCCGTAGATTCCCAGATGTTTCAGGTACGGGTAAACCGGGCCGCTGCGCAAAAAGGGGATGGGGCTCCGGGAGAAGTAGAGCGCGTTGGATTGCTTGCTGAGCACCACTTTGACGGCATTCGGGTTGGCGGGGTCTTCGTCCGCTCCAAAGGGGGTGGCGGCGGTCACCATTTCCAGAGTCCGGTCCTTTTTGAGGGTGTCTGCAAGCTTTGAGATGAGCTTTGGTTCGACGAGGGGTTCGTCGCCTTGGACGTTGATGATCCGGGCGACTTTCTTGAGGCGTGCGGCCACCTCGGCGCAGCGGTCGGTGCCGGAAACGCAGTCGGGCGAGCTGAGGGCCACCTCGGCCCCAAAGTCGAAGGCAACTTCCGCGATCCGCATGTCGTCGGTGGCGATGATGACCGAATCGATCCCCTTGGCCCGGCGGGCCCGTTCCCACACATGCTGCACCAAGGGCTTGCCCGCCAGCGGGTAAAGCGGTTTCCCAGGAAAGCGGGTGGATGCGTGGCGGGCGGGAATCAGCACGACGGTCTTTGACATGCCGGCGGAGAATGCATCGGCGCTGGCCTGCGGGCAACCGCGCGCTTTCCGACCGGTGGCGTTTCCGCTTTTGCCTTTTGGATGAATCTCGGTCACTCTCAACTGAGAAGTGGTGATCGGCCGAATGCAGCCGTCGCTGCCTCCTCCACTATGATGTTTGGTGCCGCGATGTTTTTTGGGTTGGTACTGGCGGGAGCAATCCTTCTGGGACTGTTGTGGGCAGTCGCCTCCTTCAACGGGTTGGCGGCGGCACGGGCGGAGTATCGGGAGGCTTTTTCCCATGTGCTTCTCCGGTTGCGCCAGCGGATCGACCTCCTCCCCACCGTCGCGGATACGGCTCGGAGCCACATGCGGCATGAACGCGAGACACTTGACGGCCTGGATGCCGCGGTCCGCGAGGCGGCAACGACCTTGCAGGCTTTGGAAGCCCAACCAGTGGGCGCTTCAGAAATGCGAAAACTCCGCGAAGTGGAGTCCGGGATGAACGAGGCCCTCGCCCGGTTCATGGCCCTCTCCTCCGTTTACCCGGAATTGCGCGCGAGTCCCAGCATGGTGCGACTCGCCGGGGAACTCAGTCAGGCCGAAAATCAGATTTCCGCCGCCAAGCAGGCCTACGACCTTTACGTGGCGCGCTACAATGGCTTGCGCTCTACGGTTTCTCAGTCGGTGCTCGCTGGTTTTCTGGGGTTTGGCGACGTGCCCCTGTTCGCGACCAATGAGGAGCCCGCCCCTCCGCCGTCCCAGCCACAGAGGCTGGGCACACTGAAAGCCTAGCCCCGGGCGTACTCCCAGTCTGCACGTTCCCTACCCTGTGGCGTTTGCGCCGGGCCGTTGACACCCCCCTGAGGGAGACCTAATATTCCCCCCCGAATGAGACGCGCCCTGTGTTCATTACTCCCCCTCCTGTTGTTCAACGGGAAGGTTGCAGCCGCTTCACCGAAAGCCGAAGGCGGCAGGGCGCGCTCGAATTCCGGGGCCGCACAGAGACCGTCGGCCATACCGTCCGGGGCAATTCTGCCCTTGGCGCTCGATGACGCGTACGAAGTGGAAAAGGTGTTTTCGGTGCTCATTGATCCGGCTGTGACGGGACCTGCGGACGTTCCTTGGCTCAAGATCGAGCAGGACCGCCGTTACTTCGGGGCGATTAACGATTTTGAGCGCCGGCAGCGGGATGGCTACGCCTACACCGTCCGCTGGAAAGCAAAGTTGCCAGCGCCTGTCGAGCTTACGGTCCGTTTCGAATACCGGCAGCAGCGTTTGGGGTCGCATGTCCAGACCCAGGAGGTGCACTGCTCGAGGGTGGCAGGACGGCAGCACACTGAATTCACGGTGCAGGGGGACGACTACCATCAGGACGGGCCGGTGACGGCTTGGCGCGTCCTTCTGATCGACCAAGGGCGGATCGTTGGATTGCAACAAAGCTTCCTCTGGTAGCCCCCAAACCACCCGTGAGCTGTCCATCCTCCATTCAAGTCGGCGTGCTCGATCAAACGGTTTGGATTCGGGTGGAAGGCAAGGGCAGTTTTCAAAACAGCACCCCTCTCAAGGAGTTTGCGCGGGAGATGTTGGGGCGCGGGCACCGCGATTTTGTGATAGACCTCAAGGGCTGTCCTTTCATGGACTCCACTTTCATGGGGACGCTTGCGAGTATCGCGCTCAAATCCAGCGCGGAAGGCACTGGGGGCCTTCACGTCATCAATCTCAACGAGCGAAATCAGGATCTGCTCTGCAATCTGGGACTGGACCAACTCATGCAGTTGGACGTCCCCCAAACCGGTCCGGTGCTCAACGGGCAGGCCGTTCCCTTGGATATTTCCGTCCAGTCCGACAAGGCGGCGGAGGCGCTGACCATCTTGGAGGCGCATGAGGCCGTGGTCGCCGTCAATCCCGAGAACCAGGCCAAGTTCAAGGACGTGATCGAATTTCTGCGCCAGAACGTCGAATCCAGCCAGTGAACGCCACGCCCGTCGCCGGAGCTGGTTCGCCCGCCACCCCGCCGGTCGCCGCACCGTTCCCGCAGCGTTTAGGCCTTTGGGCGTTCGGTTTGCTCCTGCTCCTCGGGGCAACCGCCCTGCGCTTTCACAACCTTACCAACGTGCTGGTCGGCGGCCACTTTTACTTCGTCGATGCCGACTGCTACTCGCGTTTGAGCCGGGTGCGGATGGTTCTGGCCCAGCCCGGAAACCCGGTGCGCCGGCAGTTTTTCGAGAACTGGCCCGAGGGCGTTCAGTCCCATGCCACGGCTCCTCTGGACTATCTGATCGCGGGCCTCGAGCGGATGCTGCACTGGGGTTGGCCGCGCGTGGGCAGGGTGGGTGCGCTTGCGGATGCGGCGTTGGATCTCGCGGGGGCCTTGGTTTCGCCGTTGCTCGGTTTGGCGCTCGGAATGTTTGTCTGGTGCTGGGCGCGCGGCCTCGTGCGGGGCGACGGTTCGAGGCCGGCGTGGTGGTGGGTGGCACCTTTGCTTGTGGCACTGAGTCCGCCGCTGGTGCATGCGAGCGTTTTTGGACGTCCCGACCACCAGTCGCTTCTGGTGGTTTTGCTTGGTGTGGGCTTGGCTGCCGAGGAGCGGATGCTTCAACGCGCCGCTCCGGGCTGGGCGTGGGCGGGCGGTCTCTGCTTCGGCATGGCACTTTGGGTTTCGCTGTACGAACCCTTGGTGCTTCTGGCCGGGGCGGCGGCGGCTGGGATGTGCTTTTGGAGGGCGTCTTGGATGCGTTGGCACCGCGTCCAGTGGGCTCTTTGCCTCGCCTTGCCGGTGTGTCTGGGGGTGTGGATTGACGGCCTCGAACTTGTGGTGCCCCGGGCGGGTTCGGTGGAACTTCTCAAGCGCTGGGCGGGGACCATCGGCGAACTGGGGCGCATCGAGGATTTTTCAGTGCTCTCAAACTGGGGCGGTTACCTGTGGGCATGCGTTCCGGTGGGACTGTGGTTGGAGGCGCGTCGCACCCGGCGTGGACCCGCTGTGTGGGGCTGGTTGTTAGTGTTGGGGTTGGCAACGGCGTTGAGCATCTGGCAGCTGCGTTGGACGCCCTACTGGGGGCTCATCCTCGCCCTTTGCGCTCCAATGGCGCTGGCGGGCGCGTCCGATTCCCGACTGGTGCTCCCAGCTCTCCTCGCGGCCTTTTTTCCAGTCGCTACGGAATGGAATGCCCGGCTTTTTCCGGACGCCAAGACACGTGCAACAAGGCACCTGGATCGCTCGGAGCTCATCAATGCCCGACGGGCCGCCGAACGGATGCGTTCCGAGGAGGTTCAGCCTTTCCTCGCGGTCTGGTGGCTCTCGCCGGCGCTCGCCTACTGGTCGGGTCAGCCGGCTGTGGCTGGAAGCGGCCATGAGGGGATTGAGGGCATCTCGGATTCCGCCCGGTTTTTTTTGAGCACCGATCCGGTGGTAGCGAAGGAAATTCTCAGCGCCCGCCGGGTAAGGTACGTCGTGGCCAGCGACAGCGCCCGCGCAGTCGAAAATGCATGCCGCATTCTGGGAAGCGCACCGCCCGGGGCGCCGCTGGCTGAGTTGTTGTGGCGGCCCGATCCCGGGCCGGAGTGGGGGCTCAAAGGGGAATCGAACGTGGTCAACTTCAGGCTCTTGCGCGTGCTTCCAGGGCACGGCGGCGGGGACTGAACCCGGGGCCGCTCCCCGGACGAGCGGCGGCGCCGGTGGCGGCCGCTATTGTTGGCCTTCTTTGTCGGCTTCCTTTGTTAGTCACTGAGCCGCACGACCCGCTCCACCACGTCCGCACGGTTGTAGGTCACTTCAAAGGAAAGCTTTTTGCCGTCCAAAACGGTTTCCGTTGGAGTGCCCGCAAACTCCCACAACCCGACGGTGGCGATGTCGCCCACGCCGTGGCCGAAAGCGCGCGCAGCCCTCACTTCCTTACGATAGCCCTGGACGAAGGAAAACAGGTCGATGCGTTTCTCCCCCTGCAGGCGGCTGGAAATCGGTTGGCCGAACTCCTCCAAAAGCCGAGCTCGAGGCGTGCCGGTCGTGAGGACGGAAAGATCCTTCTTGTCCGGTTGGTTCGCCGCCATGAAGACGGAGCACCCGGAGCATAGAAACAGCGAGAGTGCGGCGCATACGGGGCGGAGCACTGTGGGGTTGGAAAATTTCATGGGTGGGTTTGAGTGCAGGCGGAAGGCTTTCAATGTGCGGTTTTTTGAGGATGATGTCACCGTCAGCGAAACACGGGCGGCGACTCCTCCGCAGAGGGCGCTCGGGGAGGAAACGCCGGAAGCATATCACCGGCGAAAGGGTAAAAAAAACCGCTGCGACTGTCTATCGGTTGCGGCAATAGGAACGAAACTTTTCCGCATTTCCCAGCGCTTGGTGCAGTGAAGATGTGGACACGAATCAGTCTTTGTGGCAGAGCCAACGGTTTGTTTTGATTATACACACCTGTTTGCGGGTCGGCTCCGGCGCTTGTGCGCAAGCTCCGGACTGTTTCGTGCCCTCAAAAGCCCTCAATTTATCCAACTCCCATACTCATGCCTAAAACCCAAAAATCCGTGAAGCCCGCCGCCAAACGCGGTAGCACCAAACCCGCCAAGTCAGCCAAGTCAGCGAAGCCAGCCGTTAAGACCGCGCCCAAGCGCCCGGCCAATGCACCCGTTGGACGCGCCCCCAAGTATGTCTACACCTGGGGTGCCGGCAAGGCGGACGGGGACGGTTCCCAGAAAGCCCTCCTCGGCGGCAAGGGCGCCAATCTCGCGGAGATGACCCGCATCGGACTGCCCGTCCCTCCCGGGTTCACCATTTCCACCGAGGTCTGCACCTACTTCTACGATCACGCGCGCACCTACCCTGCGGTGCTCCGCGCCCAGGTAGAGGCCGGCGTCCACAACATGGAGCGGATCATGAACTGCAAGTTCGGTGACAGCAAAAACATGCCGCTCTTGGTGGCCGTCCGCTCGGGTGCCCGCGACTCGATGCCCGGGATGATGGACACCATTCTCAACCTCGGCCTCAACGACGAGACCGTGCTCGCCCTCGCAGCCGCGACCAACAACGAGCGTTTCGCATGGGACTGCTACCGCCGCTTTGTGCAGATGTACGGCGACGTGGTGCTGGGCGTACAGAAACGCGAGGGCGAGGACCACGAACCCTTCGAAACGGTGATGGAGCAGTTCAAGCACGAGCGCTACCACCGCGACATCGTCGACAGCGACCTCACGGCGGATGACCAGCAAGAGCTCGTCAAACGCTTCAAGAAGCTTGTGAAGGACAGGACTGGAAAAACCTTCCCCTCCGCCGTTTACGACCAGCTGCAAGGAGCCGTCGGGGCGGTGTTCGGTTCGTGGATGAACGACCGCGCCATCGTTTACCGCCGCAAGTACAACATCCCCTCCGCATGGGGCACGGCCGTCAACGTGCAGGCCATGGTCTACGGAAACACCGGCCCAACCTCGGGCTCCGGCGTTGCCTTCACCCGTAACCCCGCCAACGGCGAAAATGAATTCTACGGTGAGTTCCTCATGAACGCCCAGGGCGAGGACGTCGTCGCTGGCGTGCGTACGCCCGAACCGGTGGCCCGCCTCAAGAAGGAAATGCCGAAGGCCTTCGCCGAGTTGATGAAGGTCCGCTCTATTCTGGAAAAGCACTTCAAGGATGTGCAGGACGTCGAATTCACCATTCAGGACGGCCAGTTGTTCATGCTGCAGACCCGCAACGGCAAACGGACTGCCGCGGCCGCGCTGAAGTTCTCCATGGACATGTTCAAGGAGAAGCTCATCGACTGGGAGACCGCCGTGCTGCGCAATCCCGCCGACCAGCTCGACCAACTGCTGGCGCCCATCTTCGATCCCGCTGAAATCAAGAAGGCCAAGGCGCTCGCCAAGGGGCTTCCCGCCGGTCCCGGCGCGGCCTCTGGAAAGATCTACCTCAATGCCGACCGCGCGGCCCTTGCGGCACAGGTGGGCAAGGAGCACGTGCTGTTGGTGCGTAACGAAACCTCGCCCGAAGATCTGCGCGGGATGATCGCCGCCGAGGGGATCCTCACCGCCAAGGGCGGCGTGTCCTCGCACGCGGCGCTCGTGGCGCGGCAGATGGGCAAGGTCTGCATCTGCGGGGCGGGCGACGTTCTGATCGACTATGACCGCAAGACCGTCACCATCTCCGGCAAGGTCTTCAAGGAGGGCGACTACCTCTCCATCGACGGCACCAGCGGCACCGTCTACGGCGGCCAGCTCCGGACCGCACCGAGTGAGATCATCACCGGCACGATCAAGGGCGACAAACGCGCGCAGAAGACCGAGAAGTTCAAGAGCTTCCAGCAGCTCATGAAGTGGTGCTCGCAGGCCACCCGCCTCGACGTCCGCACCAACGCCGACACCCCCGAGCAGACCGCCAATGCCATCGCCTTCGGGGCAAATGGCATCGGCCTGACCCGCACAGAACACATGTTCTTTGAAGGGGACCGCATCGACGCAGTCCGCGAGATGATTCTTGCTGAAACTCAGGAAGCCCGCCAGAAGGCGCTCGCAAAGATTCTGCCGTTCCAGCGTCAGGATTTCATCGGCATCTTTAAGGCGCTCAAGGGACATCCCGCCACCATCCGCCTGCTCGACCCGCCCCTGCACGAGTTCGTGCCGCATGACGCCGCCGCCCAGGCTGACCTCGCCGGAAAGCTCGGTATTTCGACCAAGAAGGTCGCCGAACGCGTCTCCGCTCTGCACGAGGCCAACCCGATGCTGGGGCACCGCGGTTGCCGCCTCGGCATCGCCTATCCCGAGATCACCGAGACCCAGGCACGCGCCATCTTCGAGGCGGCCGCCGAGGTGCAGAAAAAAGGCATCAAGGTGAAGCCCGAGGTGATGATCCCGCTGGTCGGATTCAAGCGGGAGTTGGATCTGCAGGTCGAGATCGTCCGTCGCGTGGCTACCGAGGTGCAGAAGGCCAAAAAGGTGAAGATCAACTACCAGGTCGGCACGATGATCGAGGTGCCCCGCGGCGCGCTCACCGCCGATGAGATCGCGCAGACGGCCGAGTTCTTCAGCTTCGGCACCAACGATCTCACCCAGACTGCCCTGGGCATCAGCCGCGACGACATGGGCAGCTTCCTCAACCCCTACATCGAGAGCGAAGTGTTCTCCAAGAATCCCTTCGCCAGCCTCGACCAAAACGGGGTCGGCCAACTCGTCAAGATCGCCATTGAGAAGGGGCGCGCCTCGCGTCCCGACATCAAGCTCGGCATCTGTGGCGAACATGGCGGTGATCCGGATTCGGTGAAGTTCTTCCACCGCGTCGGCCTCAACTACGTGAGTTGCTCGCCCTTCCGCGTGCCGGTTGCGCGGCTCGCAGCGGCGCAGGCTGCGATCGAGGAGAAGCGCGCGGGCGGACACTCCGCGCCGGCCAAGGCGCCCAAGGCGGCCAAGGCGGCCAAGGCGGCCAAGGCGGCCAAGGCGGCCAAGGCGGCCAAGGCGGGGGCCCGTGGGGCGCGCACCGCAAAGAAGAAGTAGTCGGCAGCCCCCTCCCTGCTTGGTTTGAAAAGCCGTCCGGGCGAGAGCCCGGGCGGCTTTTTCGTGGCTTGTTCGCGGGGCATGCCCGCGTGCCGGGGAGAGCACCTCCCTCCAGAGTTTGCGGCTTCTGGAATTGCAGCGGTTCGGTGAAAGCTCGACTCTTTCCGCTCTCCCCAATGAAACAGTTCCTCCTGCTTGCCCTGTTGGCTCCCCTGTTCGCCCCAATGGCCGTTGCTGCCCCGGATGCGGTACCTGCCAAGGACCGACTCGTTGTGCTGCTCAGCATCGATGGGTTTCCTTCCCGCCTTCTGAAGGATCCCTCCATGCCGATTCCGAACCTCCGCAGACTTGCCGCAGAAGGCGCGGTAGGCGAGGCGATGACCGTTTCGAATCCGTCAATCACCTGGATCAACCACACCACGCTCGTGACGGGGGTTTCGCCGCGGAAGCATGGCGTGTTGTTCAACGGTCTGCTGGTGCGTCAGGGGCCGGGGGTGCCCCCGAAAATCGAGCAGTGGGCGGAAAGGGACCGCATGGTGTTTGCGCCGACGATTTATGACCGCGCGTTTGCGGCGGGCCTCACCACCGCGGAAGTCGACTGGGTGGCGATCTCGAAGGTGCCCACCATTCACTGGAGCTTTCCCGAGTTGCCCAATCCCGAAGGGATCGTCGAAAAGGAACTCCAGACGAGCAGGAAACTGTGGGATCCCGGCCTGGCGGCCATTGATGCGGCGCGTTCCCGAAACATCGCATGGCGCGATCTTCAGTGGACTCAGGCAGCGGTGCACATCGTTCAGGAGCACCGGCCCAACCTCCTGCTCTTTCACTTGTTAAGCACGGACGCCTCCAACCACAGTTACGGACCGGCCAGCACCGGAAGCTACGTTGCCTACGGCTACATCGACCAACTGGTCGGCCGTTTTCTGGAGGGGGTTCGCGAGGCCGGCTTGCTTGAAAAAACCACGATCGTGGTGACGACCGACCACGGCTTCAAAAAGGTTTCCAAGGTTGTGCTTCCCAATGTCGCCTTACGAAAGGCCGGCCTTCTTGAAACAACCGGCGCCCGCGTCACCAAGGCTGATGCTTGGGTCCAGGCACAGGGCGGCATGTCACTCGTGTACGTGACCGATCCCTCGCGGAAAGCCGAACTGTTGCCGCGACTGCGCGAGGAACTTTCACGCTTGGAGGGCGTGGCGCGCGTGTTGGACGGCAGCGAGGGACCGAATTTTGGAATGCCTCTCCCCGAGGAAAACGCGGGCATGGGCGACCTGATTCTTTTTGCCAGGGAGGGCTATGCCTTTCAGTTGCCGGCCCTTGGTGAGAAGGAGGTCATCGACTCGACCGGCTATCTCGGAACCCACGGCTACCCCGCCTCGGATCCCGACCTGGACGGCGTGTTAATCGCCTCGGGGTACGGCATTCGGAAGGGGGTCACCCTCGGCCGCGTGAGCAACCTGGACGTGACCCCGACACTCAGCCGCCTGCTCGGGGTGGAGTCGCCGGGAAAAGAGGGGCGCGTGCTGGAGGAGTTTCTCGCACTTCCCCGCTGACCCAGCAAAACCGACGCGCCGAATGCATGCGGCGCCCGGGACCCGCTTGTCAGGCAAGAAGCTCGGTGATGACCCGCCGGTCCTCGACACCCGTGAGCCGCTGGTCGAGTCCTTGAAACTTGAAGGTGAACCGGGAGTGGTCGATCCCCAGAAGGTGCAGGACCGTCGCGTTGATTTCGTTGAGATGCACGGGGTCCTGGACGACGTTGTAGCTGAAGTCGTCGGTCTCCCCATAGGTGAAGCCGCCTTTGACCCCGCCCCCGGCCATCCACATGGTGAAGCAGCGGGGATGATGGTCGCGGCCGTAGTTGGTCTGGGTGAGGGTGCCTTGCGAATAAACGGTGCGGCCAAACTCCCCGCCCCAGATCACCAGCGTGTCTTCGAGCAAGCCGCGCGCCTTCAAGTCGAGGATGAGTCCCGCGCAGGCCTGATCGGTTTGCTGGCATTGGCGGGCGATGTCCTTGGGCAGGTTGTTGTGCTGGTCCCAGCCCCGGTGGAGAATCTGGACGACGCGCACTCCGCGTTCCACGAGTCTGCGCGCCAGCAGGGCGCTGTGCGCGAAGGTTCCCGGTTCCTTGGCCTCCGGACCGTACAACGCGTGTGTGGCGGGCGACTCCTTGGAGAGATCCACCAGATCGGGCACGCTGGCCTGCATGCGGAACGCCATCTCGTACTGGGTGGTCCGCGCGAGAATGTCGGGATCGCCCAGGGTGCGGTGGTTGGCGGCGTTGAGTTTGTCGAGGGCATTGAGCATGGTGCGCCGGTCGGAGGGCTCCACTCCGGGCGGGTTCTGGATGTAGAGAACCGGGTCCCCGCCCGCCCGGAGCGCAACGCCCGAATGCCGTGTGGGCAGAAAGCCGCTCGACCACATCCGCGTGAACAGCGCCTGGCCGCCCGCGCTCTTGGGCGTGAGCACGACGAAGGAGGGCAGGTCGTCGTTTGGACTGCCAAGGCCGTAACTCAGCCACGAGCCGATGCTCGGTTTTCCAGGCACCTCGCTGCCGGTCATCACGAAGGTGCACGCCGGGTCGTGATTGATCGCACTGGTGCTCACCGACTTGATGACCGAAAGCTCGTCGACGATCTGCGCGGTGTAGGGCAGTAACTCGCTCACCCAGCGGCCGCACTTGCCGTGCTGCGCAAACTTGAAAAGGCTCGGTGCGACGGGAAACCGCGCCTGGCCGGAAGTCATGGTCGTGATGCGCTGGCCGTTGCGGATGCTGTCGGGAAGGTCCTTGTCGTAGTGCGCCTGCAGCTGGGGTTTATAGTCCCACAGGTCCAGTTGCGAGGGCGCACCGTTCATGTGGAGGTAGATGACGTGCTTGGCCTTGGGGGCGTGCTGCGGAAACCCCGGGAGCCGCGGGTGCACCGCCGCGGCGGCGCTTGCGGTGGAAGCCTGGCTGCGCCCGAGCATTCCAGCGAGGGCGACGCCACCGAGACGGAGGCCGCTGTTACTGAAAAACTGGCGGCGGGTGTGGTGTTGGAGCAAGTCGGAGAAAGGGTCCATGGGGCTTACTTGTTGAGGGTTTCGTCGAGGTTGAGAACGAGGTTGGCCACGAGGGTCCAGGGCGCGAGCTCTTCTGGCTTGAGTCCGGCGTCGGGTTTGCTTTCTCCGAAGGAGACAAGGCCCGCAGCCGCAGCGGGCGCGGCGGCGTAGCGCTCGGCGTGCTTTTGAAGGACGTCCTGCACGATCGCGGCTTCCTCCGTTGTTGGGCGGCGGGAGAGGACCGTGCGCCATGCAAAGCGGACCCGTTCCTCGGAGGTGGTCCCTCCCTCTTTGAGAATCCGTTCGGCGAAGGCACGCGCGGCCTCGACGTGCTGGATGTCATTCATCAGCACGAGCGCTTGCAGCGGGGTGTTGCTGCGGTCGCGCCGCAGGCAGCTGCTTTCGCGGGCCGGTGCGTCGAAGGTGCTCATCGAGGGCGGGGGCGCCGTGCGTTTCCAGAACGTGTAAAGGCTGCGCCGGTATAACGCGTCCCCCTTGTCGCGCGAGTACCGCGCGGTGTTGCTGCCGGAAAAGCCGACCGGTTCCCAGATGTTGTCGGGTTGGTAGGTGCGCACCGCCTTTCCTCCGATCGCCGGATTCAGCAGGCCGGACACAAACAGCGCATTGTCGCGGATGACTTCCGCGTCCAGCCGGAAGCGGGGGCCGCGGGCAAGCCACCGGTTTTCGGGGTCCCGCGCAATCAGTGCGGGTGTGACAGCCGCGCTCTGACGATAGGCAGCTGAGGTCACCAGCAGACGGACCAATTGCTTGGTATCCCATCCGCTCTCGCGGAAGGTGGCCGCCAGCCAGTCCAGCAATTCCGGGTGGCTGGGCGGATCGCCCTGCGTGCCGAAATCGTTGGCCGACTTCACCAGTCCCGTGCCGAAAAACTGCTGCCACAGCCGGTTGACCGTTACCCGGGCCGTGAGCGGATTTTCCGGCGACAACAACCAGCGCGCCAGATCCAACCGTGTCGGCTCGCCTTCCGCCTTTAGCGCCGGAAACACCGCCGGCGTGGCGCGGCCGACCTTTTCACCAGGCTTGTCGTACTGGCCGCGGACCATCAGGTGTGCGGGCCGCGCCTGCGGCAGATCGGCCATGACCAGCGTGGAGGGGATCTGCTCGGAAAGCGTCTTTTTGCGGGCCTCGAGGGCAAGACGTTCGCCGCGCACTCCGTCGACGAGATCGCGCGCGCCCTGGTATTCGTTCTCGAGCCACCAATCCTTGATGCGGGTTACTTCGGCGGGGGTCCAGTCCGCCGCCTTCTTGCCGCGCACGAGCGTTTGGAGGTCTTGGGGAAGTTCCTCCACCCGGGTGCCTTGCTTTTTTTCCGACCAGGCTTTCCACGACCATTGCACGTCCTTGGCCGGTTCGATGCGGTGTTCGATCGCAAGCCGGTCCCAGTGGACCGTCCCGTCAAACTGGGTGAAGGCGAACCCGTCCACTTTCATGCCCGGCTTCAGCCCGAGCTTTTCTGCGGGCACCTTGAGTTGGACCCATTGGCCGGCCTCCGGCAGGCCGCCGACTTTCACCTTCTCCGGAGTGCGCACCTTGCCGAAGGGAATGGCGCCCTCCTCGCCCCAGACCGCGCGGTGGTTCCACCCGCCCACGTGGAACTGCAGCATGACCGCCTTGGGCTGGTCTTGGGGATCGAGGTGACACCACACGGAAATGACCCCGTTTGGCGGGATGGCAAATGAGGCGCCCTTGGTGAAGGAGTCCTGCGCGACGCCCCTGGCCTTGCGGCGCAGCGCGGACTTTCCGCTGTGCACGAGCGTATCCGGGCCGCTGACGAGGTGCGTTGGTTCGCCGGAGGATTCCACCTTTGCGTTGGCGGGGAAAGCGTCCTCGAACCAGACGGTCTCGCCGGTTTGGATGGGCGGCGGCGGAACAAGGGTCGCCGGATCCACATAATCGACCTTGGTGATCGCCTCCTTGACGGCCTTCTTCACCGTGCTGATCTGCGCGTCCAGTTCCTTGAGCTGCTTTTCCTGCTCGGGCGTCGCCAACTGCAGGACAGGGGGCGTGAGCAGGATGTTGCCGTCCATGGCCGGATCAGCCGCGCTGTTGAAGAACGCGTACATCGAGTAGAAATCCTTCGCCGTGATCGGATCGAACTTGTGGTCATGGCAGACGGCGCAGCCGGCGGTCAGCCCCATCCAGACGGCCATCGTGGTTTCCGTCCGGTCGACGGCGTAGCGGAAGAGCCACTCTTCCGCGATCGAGCCGCCTTCGCCGGTGGTGACGTTGCACCGGTTGAAGCCGCTTGCGATGAGTTGTTCGCGGGTCGCGTTGGGGAGCAGGTCACCCGCGATTTGCCAGGTCGTGAACTGGTCGAAGGACAGGTTTTCGTTGAACGCCCTGACCACCCAGTCGCGGTAGGGCCACATGCTGCGTTCGTTGTCGAGGTGGAGGCCGTGGGTGTCGGCGTAGCGCGCGGCGTCCAGCCAGCCGCGGGCCATGTGCTCCCCGTAGCGTGGGGAGGCAAGCAACCGGTCGATCACCCGTTCGTACGCACTGGGCGCTGCGTCGGCGAGAAAGCCGTCCACCTCTGCCGCGGTCGGTGGCAGGCCGGTGAGGTCGAGGGTTGCGCGGCGGAGGAGTTGTTCACGGCCCGCTTCCGGCGACGGCCGGAGTCCGTGCGATTTGAGTTCCGCTCCCAGAAAGGCGTCCACCGCCGCAACCGGCGGATTCGCGGCCGGCACCTGCGGCTTCACGACGGGCTCGAAGCTCCAGTGTTTCTTGTAAGCGGCGCCCTCGGCGACCCATTGTCGGAGGGTGCCGACTTGTGCTGCGGAAAGTTTTTTGTGGGATTTCGGCGGTGGCATGACCTCGTCGGCGTCCTTGGAGAGGATGCGTCGGAGCGCTTCGCTTTGGGCGGGATCGCCGGGCTTGAAGGCCTGGGTGCCGTCCCGCAGCGCGTGGGCACCATCGGGGGTGTCAAGCCGCAGGTCGGCCTCGCGTTTTTTTGCATCGAATCCGTGGCAGGCGAAGCAGTTGTCCGCGAGGATGGGGCGGACATCCCGGTTAAAATCGACCTTTCCCGTCGCGCCATCGGCGTGTGACAGGAAGGCGCACAACAAAAGGACAGGCAGCAATGGGGTGGCGCGCATTGGGGTGAAGGGTAACAGCAAGAATGAACCCGTTCCGAGCGGATCTTTAGAGTCCGAAAAGAGGCGGTGGGAGGGCCTCGGATCCATCTCCGATAATCCGAACGCCTGAGGTTGAGCCGGGGAGGACTGCGCGCGGGGCCGCAAGGCAGGTGTCGATGAAGCGCAAAGCCCGAACCCGGACCACCCTTCAGTCCCCGCGCGGATCCCCTTCCTCGGTAGCACTCGGGCGTGCTGAAAAACAAATACCGGAGTTTCTCGGGCGAGTGCGTTTCCGGGCGGCAGCGTTTCCAAGAGGGTTTCAGCGAAGTGGCCGGGAAAAGTTCATCCGCCGCGTGATCGACACTGAGCTTGTGGAGATCCTCCTGAAGTGGGGCCTCGGCAAAGATGCCGAGCCGGGAGTCGCGACGACGATGCGGAGCCGGTCGCTGTAGACCATCATCACCCCGTCTTCCATCCGTGCATTTGCCAGACCACGTGGCCTTGTCCTCCCGGTGGCGCGTTCCCTCCCCGGCGCGCGCGAGCGGTCCTCATGGCTTTCGTGTTTTGCTCAACATCTTGAAATCGGTGGCTTTCCTGAGACAGGGAACGAATCCCTCAGCGATCAACGGGTAAATCTGCATCAGGGCTATGTAGATCCAGTCCTGTTTGAAAGAGAGCTCCGGTCTTTGGAGGGAGCTTTGGAAGAGTTTTCACGCCGCGAGAAATTCTACTGACGGAGGACATCCCGTTGTGTGGCCTCCGTTTGCCAGCGGGAGTCGAGGTCATTCCCCTGGGGCACTGGCTACTCTGGCCGGCCGGCTTCTGGCAGGGCGGCCTGCGCCTAGGACAAAAACGGTCTGCTCGGCGCTGTTGCGACCCATAAAGTGCAGGGCGATAAAATGCTCCCGAGAGCCCGGTGTTCGCCTGGTTGAGCAGGATTTCCCGGACTTCTTGCACGCCGTGGATCGGCCGCATTGCTTCCCTAATTAAAGGTTGTTTTTGTACCTAGCCCCGATTCACCTCTCTTACGGATGAAGTCACTAAGATTTGGGTATGTCGGAGCGGTATTGGCTGGGGTGCTCTTGGTTCTCAGCTCCCGCTGCTATCTGCTCACTTCAGAGAACAACAGGATGCGGGCTGAAGCTTATGACTTTCAGCAGTTTGTGGAGGGGCAACAGACGCAGATTTTGGCCAAACGCCAGCAACTCCAGGTTCAGCAGGATAGATTAACCAAGGGTGCCGCGATCGGCGATACGGTGGGTCCCGCGGTGCTCAAGGATATTGTGGCTCTGGCGGAGAAGCCCGGGAATCTCCGACTGCGGGAGTTGCTTCAAAAGCATGGCGTGAAGGTGTCGGCGGGAGGTCTTGAGTCGTCCGCACCGGTCACCGGGCAACCCGCGAAGAGAGGAGGGAACTGACATGCCGGAATTTGAAGACAAGGGCGTCGCGATCACGCTGGGGGTCTTGGCGCTGTCGGGAATCGTGCTTGTGGCGGGCCACCTGAAGGCGGTCTCGTTGGACAAGAGTTTGCTGGAAAAACAGCTCGTGGTTCTCGCGGAGCGCGTCACCGCGTCGAAGGAGGCGCGTAAGCAGGTGGATGAGGCGTTTGAGCAGCGCGAACAGCAGGTAAAGCGCGTTGCGGCTACCGAAGCCCAGTACGCCGGGCTCCTTACGGATTTGCTGGAGCTCGCCAAAGCGGATCCCGACGCGAAACAGGTGGTCCAAAAGTGGAAAATTCAATCCAGCGACGGGGCGCAGCAAGGTGCAACGGAGGGAGATTCCAAGCAAGCCTCGCCACCTGCAGAGGCTCGCGCATCGAGGACGGCGCCTTCCCCCTCTGCTACTCAGAAACCCAAGGCGGGTTCTTGATGCTTCGCCCTTGAAAGGTGCAGATGAACGGGAAACGCGAGAGATGCCAGTTTCGCTCGGGCCGCCTCGGTCTGGAAACTCCAGCGCACCAAACTTTGCCAGCACAACTTTTCTTTGCGTAACCCGGTTTTGTGGGCGAGGGGAGGGACATCAAACCGACCCTTCTCTGCGTAGACGACGACCCGGCCATGCTTGCGCACCACGCGCGCACGCTTCGGAAGGAATTTAATGTGCACACGGCCCTGAGCGGAGCCGAAGGCCTCGCCACCATCGAACAAGGGGGGCGTTATCCCGCGGTCCTCGTGGACATGCACATGCCGGGCATGGATGGGATCGAGTTCCTCAAACGCGCGGCTAAACTCTCCCCGGACTCCGCATGCGTCATGCTGACCGGAAACGCGGACCAACTGACCGCGGTCCGTGCCGTCAACGAGGGCCATGTCTTTCGGTTCCTCAACAAACCCTGCTCCGCGGCCGCGGTCCTTGAGGCGGTGAACGCCTGCGTGGCGCATTCCCGCTCCCTGCAGGCGAACCGACTGCTCGAGGAAAAGGTGTTCGACGGAGGCATCCGGTTGCTGACCCAGGTGCTGCACGCCGCCGACCCCCACGCGGCGCAGCGTTCGGAAAACCTGTCGGCCTATGTGCGGTCCTATTACCAGGCCCTCGACGCTTCCAACGAGTTGCCCCGGGATCTTGAAATTGCGGTGTCCTTCTGCGCCGTAGGCTTTGCCGTCATTCCCGCCGCGGTGCTCCGCAAGGCCCGCACCGGAGGCGATTTGACTCCTGCGGAGGAACGCATGGTGGAGTCGGCCTCGGAACTGGGGGGGAGTATCCTGGGGTTTATTCCCCAGATGGAAAACGCCGGAAGGATTGTACGCTACCAGAACAAGGCCTACGGCGGCGGAGGCTACCCAAGGGACGGCGTGGCCGGGGACGCCCTTCCCTTCGGGGCTCGCCTGATCCATGTGATGATCGACCTGCTCAGGCTCGAGGGGGAGGGAAACACACGGAGCGAGGCGCTCCTCAAGATGCAGGCCCGTGCCGAGGAGTATGATCCGGAGATTCTCAAGGTGTGCCGCACCCGCTGGCGCCCCGCCTCTCACAAAAGCCTTGAGCGGGTGCGCGTCCCCGTGCCCGTCGCCGATTTGTGTATCTCTGATGTGCTGGGCAAGGCCCTCTATTCGGTTTCAAACATTTTTCTCGCCCCGGAAGGCACCGTGATCAGCAAGCCGCTGATGCGCAAGATCAGGGAGTGGGAGCGCATGGAAATGCTCGCGGCCGAGGTGTTCGTCTTCACCACCCGGGTGGCCCTCCCCGATGCCCTCCCCGCCCCAGGTTAAACGGAAGGGGCTCTGCGTGCGGCGCAGAGCAGTTTTTCCCATCCGTCACCTCGGAGCCCGCCCCCGCGATTTGCGCCCGGGTCCGCTCAAAACCGCCGCTCCCAAACAGCCCACACTCTCGAACCCAACCCATCCTCCATGCCTCCCGCCCCTCTTCCCGCTGACGAAACACTACGCCTGCGTGCCCTGCTTGAGTACGATATTCTCGATTCGCCGGCCGAGGCTTCCTTTGACAGGATCACGCGGATGGTGGGTGAAATTCTGGAGGTGCCCATCGTGCTGGTCTCCTTCGTCGACCGTGACCGGCAGTGGTTCAAATCGCGGTTTGGTTTCGAAGGCACCGAATCGTCCCGGGACAGCGCTTTTTGCGCGCACACAATTCTTGGAGACGGGCCCCTCGTCGTGGCCGACGCGAGACTGGACCCCCGTTTCTGCGACAGCCCTCTCGTGGTGGGAGCCCCCCACATCCGGTTCTACGCCGGGATCCCCCTCCGGGCATCCTCCGGCCACAAACTTGGAACCCTCTGTGCGATCTGTCTCGAGCCGCGCCAGATGGAGGCAGGCGAGGTCGACCTGATGGTGCGATTTGCGGCCCTGGTCAGCGATGAACTGGCGCTGCGTCTGGCGCTTAAACACCTCAGGGAAAATCACGAAAGGCTTCTGCACTCGGAAAAAATGGCCGGCCTCGGGCGGTTTGCAGCCCGGCTGGCGCATGAGATCAACACGCCCGTCCATTTTTTGGGAGGGACCACCGATTTTCTCCGGGAAAGCTTCCTCAGCCTCACCACTCTGGTGAAAGCCTACGAGTCGTTTCGAGATTCCGTTCGCTGTTCTCCCTGCAGTGAGCAAAACGCGGAGAACCAACTGCTCCTCGACCGCCTCATCAAGGAACACGACATGGGTTATCTCCTCGAGGAGGTACCCGTGGCGTTGGATCATGCGAGTGCCGGCGTTTCACGCATCACGGACCTGGTCACCTCAATGCGAACCCTCGCCCATCCTGCAAGCTCCCCCCACTTCCCTGCGGATATCAATGAAGCGATCCGCACCACCGCAATGATCTCGGGATCGGAGTGGCGGCAACACTCTGCTTTGGAAATGCGTCTCGATCCAAACCTCCCCCTGTTGTCCTGCAACCTTTCGGAAATTAACCAAGCCCTGATGAATCTCATCGTGAACGCCTCGCACGCGATTGAGGCGCGCATGGCACTTGGAGATCCGATGCCGGGCCGCATTTTGATCGAGACCTCTCTGGCGGGAAACACCGTCTACATTTCCATCCGCGACAACGGTCAAGGTATCCCGCCCGAGATGGTTTCAAAAGTCTACAATTCGGACTTCACCACAAAGCCCCCTGGGAAAGGGACCGGGCAGGGCCTCGCAATTGTTTTCGACATCGTCGTCCACAAACATCACGGGTTCATCGACCTCCATTCCGAGCCCGGTCTTGGCACGGTGTTTCTCCTGCGTCTGCCTCTCGAACACGGGGCTCCAGACGGCTCCGCCGGACCCTTCGCCTCGCTTTTTTGCGATCGCTAAGCAGTTCGAAAGAAATTCAGAGAAGGAAGACACGAGCGAAACTTGAGGAGGAGGCGGCGAGCGTGTCCCTTCTGGAGCTCTTGCGCCGCCAGAAAAGCAAGCGGTTCAGAGTGCGGAAGCCTGCGGGGCGGCTCAATGGAGACGGCTATTTCTCAGAACGCTCCGGCGTGCCGGCAGGGATGCGCCTCGTCCATTGGTTGATTCCGACGCCCCAAACCCACCGGTGCGTGGGCGTCTGACTCGAGTACGGACGCGGCGCCAAGCCGCAGCGCAACTAGGGTGCGGTCCGCCAACCAGAAACTTTGGATTGGGCATGCCGGCAAGGAAACCCATCTCGCGGCGGCACCTATCCGGTGAGAATTTGCAATCAAGGGACACTTCTGTTGGTTTGTGTTGGTGGAACACTTCTTGAGAATCGGCATCGGCCTGCTCCTGGCGACGGGAATCCAATGGACGTGCGGCTAGCACCCTCATGCGCCGCACCGAACCGGAGCGGATCAAAAGCCTCGCCGGCGTTTGCCTATCTTGCGGACAAGACATTTCTCGCCGCCTGTTCGCTCTACGCGGCCAACAGAGTCTGGGGGAAGCCGCTGTTTGGGGATTCACTCCATTTTTTGCGCAACCACCTCGACGACTGCCTGCTGATTCCGGCAGCACTGCCCCCGCTGCTCTACATGTTCCGCAAACTCGGCCTCCGCCGTCATGACTCGCCGCCCAGCATTCGCGAGGTAGCCGAGTGGACGATCCTGTGGGCATTCGCTTTTGAATGGGCCTTCCCCCGCTTCCTGCACAGGGGAGTCTCCGACTTGCGGGACGTCCTCGGCTACGCGACTGGCGCGCTCGTATCCTGGCTGCTGTGGCGGGGCGGATCTGCCCGGTAAAACGCGCGCGGCGCCTTCTGCGGTAGGATCGTCGCCACAAAAGGATGCGCGGCGCTGGTTTCCCCCATGGTCCGGTTCAGTTGATCCCAGCAGGGGCTTCGAAACCGTTGGCTCCGGTCATCATCAAAACGCTTGCCGGAAAAACGCTTGCTGGGGACAGGCGCTCGCTATGCGCCCTTCGACCGGGGCTGCGCCTTGGGCGACGCCGATTTCACAGCCGCCCTTTGGGGGGGCGCTTTGGAGCGCTTGCCGGCCGGGCGCGCCTCCAGCAGGCGGCTTGTGCTACTTTGCTGACGGTGTGACGAATTCCTCGCGGCTGACTTTTCCGTCGCCGTCCTTGTCGGAGCGCTTGAAACGGCCTTCGAGACCGGCGCCGCCGTTCTGGCCAGCCTTGTACTCTTCAAGAGTGAGGAACCCGTCTTTGTTGGTGTCCCAGCGGTCGAATGGAATGCCACGGGCTTTGGCAGAAGCTTCAGCTTTGGGCGCTGACTTTTCCGAAAGCTTCTCCGGCGCGCGCTCCTGTGGGTTTGCCAGGCAGCTTGGATCTGCCTCGGTGGGCAGAGTCGCTTTCCAATCAAGTGCCAGCGCAGTCAGGCGCGCAGCCATTTCAGGATTGTCCTTTGACCGGTCTTTGGCGCCGTTTTCGCCGCGGTTTGATTTCAAGTTGTGCAGTTCGACCCGCCGGCCATCGAAGGTCGTTACCAGTTTCCAATCGCCTTCGCGCACGGCCAGGTCGGGCCAGAAGTCGGGTGCCTTCTTGTCGCCGGTGGTTCGCCAGAAAATGGGGCGCGTACGCTGGATGGCTTCGCCCTTGAGAGCCCCGAGCATATTTTCGCCATCGCCAGCGGCGCTGGTCGGCACGGTGACTCCAGCGGCGGCGCAGAAGGTGGGAAGCAAATCCACCGCTGTCAAAACGGTGGCTTCATTTTTCAGCCCGGCGGGAGCATGGCCCGGCCACCGCACAATAAATGGGACGCACACCCCGCCCTCAAAGAGACTGGTTTTCTGTCCGCGCAGGCCGCCAGTCTCGCCGAGGTTATAGTGGCTTCGATATTTTCCGGGAGCGCCTTTGTCGTTTTCCTTGGGCTTTGCCGGGCCGTTGTCGCTGGAAAATACGACCAGTGTGTTCTGTGCGATTCCGCACCGCTCCAGCGCATCCAGAATCATTCCGACTTTGTTGTCGCCGTCGGTGATGACAGCCGCGTAGACCTGTTGTCTGGGGTCGAGATGGTTCCACCTCGCCATGGCCTCTTCCGACGGGTTGTGGGCTAGATGGCTCTCATGCAGCCACACGTTCACGTAGAACGGCCGGTCTTTGTGAGCTTCGATAAACTTCACTGCCTGACTCGGGATCTCGTTTCCATACGGTCCGACTTTCCGCCCCGGCCCGTGATACACCGCCGACTCGTCGAACCCGTATTCCGCCATGGTTGGCGTCCCTTCTCCCAGGTGCCATTTGCCGAAGTGTCCGGTGCGGTAGCCCGCTGCCTGGAGCAGGCGTGGTGTTGTGGGTGCTTTGGGGTCCAACCAGTCCGGCATTTCCGGTGGCTTGCCGACGCCGAAGACCGTGTTGATTCCGAAGCGCCCCGGAAAACGGCCCGTCATGGCCGCCGCACGACTGGGCGAGCAGACCGGACTGAGCACATTGAACTGCTGGAAATCAATGCCCTCACGTGCCAACTGGTCGAGGCGCGGGGTTTTTAACCACGTGTTGCCGTGACAGGAAAGGTCACCCCAGCCCCAATCGTCGGCGTAAATGAAGACGATGTTGGGCTTGGACGCATCCGCGGCTTGAAGCGCAGCCAATTGCGCGAGCACCAGGGCGAGGAAGAGTGTGAGCGTGTGTTTCATAGGGCTGCTGGAGCTTCCGTCTACTTTTCCGGCTGGCCCTTCTTTGTGAAGTCAGGTGCAGCCTTGGCGACACCGGGTGGTGCCATCTTCGGATAGAAAGTGTCCCACCACTTTTTATTGAAAGCGACGAGTTTGGCCGCTGCTTCAGGCTTTTCTGAAGCGGGATCCCTCTCACAAGCCGGGCTGTTTCCCACCTCGAAAAAAGACCAGCGCCCGCGCAGTGTGGCACCAGTAAAACGCGCATTCGTTCCGTTGTAGGCCGCCTTCGTGGCGCCGCCTTCAACCGACGGGCAGCGGTACATTTTTACCCAAGGCCGGCGACTCCAAGCGTGCATTTCTGGACAAAGTGGGCAAGCCCATGGCCGACCTCACCTTCACCCCGGACGAAGACGGGATCCTTCCCGTGCTCGATGGCGAATGGTTCGAGGACGACATCGTGTCCCGCACCCGGGACTTCCTGCGGGCGACCTTTGGGGAAGCGACCCTGACCGAGAACCTACGCTTCATCGAAGAGGCCCTCGGCAAAGACCTCCGGAAATACTCACTGACGGACTTCTACAGGGACCACCTCAGCAACGAACGCGCGTACGGCTACAAGAAGCGGCCGATCTACTGGCTGTTTACGCGCGGCAAGAAGGGGTTCAGCGCGCTGGTGGACCTGCAACGGTACACGAAGGACACGGTGAACCGGCTGCTGAACGGGTACCTGCGGGAATACCTGCACAAGCTCCGCGCCCGGATCGAACACCTCGAGCACGTGAGCGCGACGAGCACGAACACGCGCGAGAAGACGTCCGCGCGCAAAGAAGGCGACGCCTTAAAGAAGACGCTGCGCGAATGCGCTGACTACAAACGCGACACCCTGCTGCCCCTGGCCCAAGCCCGCCTCGAACTCGACCTCGAGGACGGCGTAAAGGTGAACTACCTCAAACTCGGCGAAGCCCTCGCCCCCATCCCGGGCCTCGCAGCGAGGGAGGAGGAGTAACAATCATGCAGCCTTCACGCGCTCGCGGGCCAAGTCATACCACGCATCTGAGTTTTCTGGATTATTAGCGATGGGAACCCCGTGAACTAATCGTTCCGCCTTGTTCAGAAAACCGGCCCAGACTTTCGCCAAATCTGACGCCCCGCAAGGGGCACTTCTCTTTCAGCCCATGGCAACGCCATGGGAAAACCGTCCCCAAAAAAGAATACGCCCTGAAAGGGCACCCTAACCTGCCCGGTCCATTCCAAAGGGTAGCGTCATCATGGGGCGCCCCTTCAGGGCTTAATGTTTTATAACGGATCAAACCCACGGCGTTGCCATGGGCTGCGAGTGGCCTGCCCCTTCGGGACGGAAAAACTCCGGTTATCATTGAGAGTGGGTATCACAGCCAGAGTCACGGCCAGAGTCACAGCCAGAGTCACGGCCAGAGTCACAGCCAGAGTCACGGCCAGAGTCACAGCCAGAGTCACAGCCAGAGTCACAGCTAGAGTCAGCCCTGCTAAATGAGCTTCGCGATGGCCCATTGAGCCGCTCCGAAATAGCCCAGCGACTGGGGCACAAAAGGATCTCCGGAGTCGTCAACCGCCTGATTCGACGGCTCATGATCTCCGGAAGAATTGTGCAAACGCTCCCCGAAAAACCCAACAGCCGGTTGCAGAAGTACCGGAAGGTGTGAGGCGGATTATCCTGACGCCATACGGGTAACTCTTCTAACCTTTGCACAGGAGGAAGGATTGCCGGCAAAGGCCACTTGATGGATGCCCCAAAAATGATACACTTTGGGCTAGGTGGCAGATTCTCGTCCTTTGCCTGTCGTATTTTTCCGCTCCGAAACCGGCAGAGAACCGGTTCGGGAGTGGCTCAAGTCGTTGCCCGAAAACGAGCGGAGGGTGCTTGGTGAAGATCTCAAAACCTTGCAGTTTCGCTGGCCACTCGGGATGCCGCTCGTGCGCCGTCTTGGGGACGGACTCTGGGAATTGCGCTCGAACTTACCCACCCGAATTGCCCGCTGTATTTTTATGTGCCGGAGGGGCGGATCCTTCTCCTGCACGGATTTGTAAAGAAAACTCAAAAGACACCACCCGCGGACAAGGCCGTGGCCTTGAAACGAAAAGATGCACACACCCGATATGACACCCGCTAAAAACCCGCATGACGGTCAGACTCTGGATGAATTTCTTTCCGAAGAGGGCATTTTAGAGGAGGTGGAGGCGGCCGCGATCAAACGCGCTGTGGCCCTTAAAATCATCGACCTCATGCGCGAAAACGACGTGCCGAAAATCCAGATGGCGCGACAAATGCGAACCTCACGGGCGGCGCTGGACAGACTGTTGGATCCGGAGAACACATCCGTAACGCTGGCAACCCTAACGCGTGCCGCCCACGCGCTTGGTAAGAAAGTGAAAATCGACCTGGTGTCTGCCTGAGGAAAGAGTCGCCTCGCAGCAATGGCACCTCCCGGGAGTTCGTTCGGAATCGAAGCCCAATAAGATCACATGATGAAACCACGCAAAAACAACCTGCTTCCGAGTGGACGCAGGTACAAAAGCGTCGCGGCCCTGATGGAAGCCCAGAATACTCCGGGTGAAATCCGGGAGGAGGTGCAGAAGTTGGCGGCGTCCACAAGGGTGGTGGATGAACTTTGCCGGATGCGCACGCGAGCGGGTTTGACGCAGGCGCAAATCGCGGAGCGAATTGGCTGCACGCAAAGCCGGATTTCAAAGATGGAAGGGAGCATCGACCGGGACCTTTCGCTGGGAGAGATCTTCGACTACGTCAAGGCGACGGGTTCTCAAATTTCAATCGGCATCGGCAAACCGCTCACCCACGTCCAGTCGGTGAAAGCCCACGCGGCGGGAATCCGCAAACATCTCCGAAGCCTCGCGGATCTGGCCAAAAAACACGATGAGTTGGAGTCGGAGATTCAGGCCTTTTTTGGCGAAGCGTTCTTCAATCTGCTCCACATTCTCTCGGAGTGCCAAGGGGCGCTGGAGCGCGAGCGCGCGGAAACGGAGCTGGAGGTTTTCTCCCAGAGGGAGGAGTCCGGTGCGAGTGCCTCAGAGGCCGCGGTAGAATCGCGTTCACGCGGCGAGAATACGCGGAGGGCTGGTTGACGCTACGACGGGCTTTAGCGTCGTTCGGAAGTAATCAGGTGCAGTTGGAGTCCGCGGGGTTGGAAGCGGAGGAAGTCTTTGTCCAAACTCACAAAGGATAGGCCACCGCTGATCGCGAATGCGGCGAGGTAAGCGTCCATCCAGATTTTCGGGGAGGCGCTGCCCAACGCTGCGCATCCGCCCCATTCCGATTCGATTTCGAGAGGTTCCGGCAGCCAGGTGACTTGAGGCAGGGTGAGCAGTTCCGCACACTTCGCCCACGCTTCCGAGTTGGGGATGGGATCACACCCGTAGGCAATACAGATGGTTTTGTTGGTTAGGAGCCGGAGGAAACTGTTCTGGGTCGCGCGGCAAAACGCGGCAGGCCGGCTTGAATCAGCCTGTTCAAAAACGGCACGCGCCTCTTGGTGGAACGGGTGGGTTGAAAAGGCGAGGGCGAGCCAGAGGCCCGTGTCGTAGAGGCTAACCATGACGGTCTTGGTCTTCCTCAAGTTGGCTGTTTTGCTCCAAAGCGATGAGCGCCTCGACACTCATGTGAGAGGCGGGCGCACTGCGCGTCGTGGCAAAGAGGGGAAAATCCATCCGGCCTTTCTGCGGGACGGAATCCTTGGCACCCCCGTGCTTCAGCCCGGATCGGAGTAAATCTGTGACGACCTCTTTCAGTCTGCGGTTTTCGTTGAGCGCCCGGAGTTTGATGGCGCGCACCAGTTCGCTGGGCAGATCGATGGTGGTTTTCACAGGCCCAGCTTACTGGTTTGCTGGTTCGCTGTCAAAAAGTGGGAGCGAGGCCCGTGGGTTCTTGCGTTCTTTGATTTGCAAGACGATCCAGCCTTCCGATCAAACACGAATATGAGCTCCCTATTCTGTTCAACAATTGCCGCAACCACGGTGTATCGAGCGCCGGAGCATGCAGCACGGGGGCAGCAGGACCAGGTTCTCTCCCGCCCCAAATCCCTTTGGTGTACCACCCGGCAGCAGATGAATCTGCGCGTTTTGGGAAGGCCCCGGAAGCCGCTATCTCGGTGTGTGCCTTGCATTGACCGGAGAGAATCACCGCACGGACTACTTGCGGGCGCGGCTCTCTGACTTGCATTCCGTAGCTGTACAGCCTCCACGTGGTCCGACCGTTCTCAGGCTTTACCGGCAACGCAATGAGGTGCCACCGTCCAGCATCCATTAGTTTCTCGTTAGAAGGAGTTTATGACTGAGCCACACGTGCCTGGACCGGGGGCAGACGCCTCGCGCCACTTGACGCCCAGTTGGCGTCCAGACTGAAAAAAGAAGCTGCCGGTTCGGCCGAGGCGTTCATAGGATGAAGGGCGGACCTCACCCCTATTCGCCAAATGCGGCACCTTCTCCCACTCATTTTCTTGTCGACCCTTCCGCTTTCCACCCTCCCAGCCGCTGAACCGGTGGCCATCGTCACTGGCACGCCGGGACTCGTAGCTTTTTGGGACTTCGTGAAGCGTGAACCGTTGGGGGCGCATCGTTTTACTGCGCATGTGCCTGCGGAGGCGCCGACGGATTATCCGCTCGATGCCGGCAACTACATCAAAGACTACTGGGGAGCGGGCCGTGAGGCGACCTACGCGGATTTTCCGCTGCTGGGTCGCGGGCCGTTCGGGAATGCCATCCGCATCGTCAAGGAAGCCGACGACGACTTCCGGCCCTTCCTCTTCGTGCCGCGGGCGCGCTTGCACGACACTCCGCTCGACATCAAAGGTGCCGGAAGGTCGGTCACCGTGCTCGTTTGGGCGATTCGCGAGAGCGGGAACCACGCACTGGCGGGCATCTGGCATGAGGGCACCGACCTGAAGGAAAAGAACACCGCCACCATCGCGAGGGTGGAGCGAGGACAGCGTCAATACGCGCTCTTTGCAGGCCTGAACAAGCAGGGCAGTGCCTGCGGCCATGTGTCGGAAAACGGCGCGAGCTCGTTCCTGAACAAGTACGCGCTGCACAAGTGCAACTCGTTGGACCTTTCGCCCGAGGTGCCCGCCGATTCACCGGCGGGCGTACTCGACGCGTCGTGGCAGTGCTTTGCGATGACTTTTGACCACGAGAAGCATGAACTCACCGGTTGGCTGAACGGCGTCTCCGGAGATCGCTGGCTCGATCAACCTAAGAAGGACAGGCTGATTTCTTCTGCCCACAACGCTTACATGCAAGGGCATTACGCAAAGCTGTCCGGCAAGCAGGACGGTGAGGACGAAAGTTTTCCGAGAGATCAATACTACACCCCGCCGGAAGGCGAGCCACTGAGCGTCAAAGTGCAGAGCGAGTCAGCTGACGAACGCGTTGAACTACGCGAGCACCGTTACACGAGGATCGAGGTGACCCTGCGCGGCGGCCGGGAAGTCGCGCGTGATCTCGTGGCGTTGCGTCTGAACCCTTGGTGGTATCCGCACGACCTCTACACGCCAAAGGACGCGCAAAGCGGCGGCCCCTTCACCATCGGTCGCGTCATCCACAGCAGCCGTGGCGTTGGCTTCACCGGATGGATCGGCGGGGTGGCCGTGTTTGATCGGGCACTAAGCGCCGGGGAGTTGGAAAAGCTGTCGGCGTTGCGAGTCATGAAAGACACCCCTGCCGACCGCCCGTAAACCGCCGCCATTTTCTGCATGCCGCAACTTTGAGTGCGGTTCCGATATGTGTCGCATCCGCTCACACGCGCTGTGTGGTAGCCCACAACTGGCGCGCATCTCGTTGCGCCTTCGATACATGCTTACGGTTTCAATTTTGAACCCGTCCCACGCCGCTTTGAAGCGCGGAGAACCAGGTCACAGCCATTTTTTCCATCCCTTCCTGGCTGGGGTGGACTCCGTCTGGTAATAAATCTTCGGCCGTGAGCGCACCGTGCATGTCCACGAGCGTGATGCGTTTCCCGGCTGCCTTCTGCGACGCGACAATTGCGGGCAGCGAAGCATTGTACTCGTCCACCTTTTCCCAGCCCGCGCGCGGCGCCTTCTGCGGCAGAATCGTCGCCACGAAAAGATGCGCGGCGCTGGTATCCCCGATGGTCCGGATGAGTCGATCCCGCGCAGCTGCATCGAAACCGTTGGCTCCGGTCATCATCAAAATCACATCGGGATGGTGTTTGTGGAGCACGTCAACAATCCCGGGCACTTCGATGTGGGGCACGCCGAGGGATTCCAGCACGTCGGCCAGCGTCGGAACTTTCCCGCCCTTGAGAATCCCCGTGTTCCCAAACCCGGCGAGACCGTGGTGGTCTGGATCGAACCCGGGAGCGATTCTCCCGTCCTGGCCGAAGGCTGCGTATTGCAGCTCGCCGACAAAGTCATACGCCACCCCCGCACCACGCAGTTTGTCCTGGAGTGCTTTGCGCCATCCGCCGCCCATGGGGTGGGGAAGTCCGGTAGACTTCCCATCGTTTTTCGCAAGATAGGACCCGCGGGTGATGCTGTCCCCCAGAGGCAGGATACGCAGCGGTTTGGAGGCAACCTCCGGCTGCCTTGGCACATCGGCCGCCTTCTCGAGCGCAGCGCGGGACAGGACATGATGGTACAAGCTCGTGCCAGCAGCCGCACCGGTGCCGCCCACCTCCTTGTCGGTTTGAGAACGGATGTGCCGCCAGACCAGATGCAGTTGGCCTTCAATCCAGCGCACTGCGGGATAGTCCACCCACAGCTTCGTGTCGGGGGAGCGGTAGATGTCCGTTGGAGCAGACCACGTTTTTCCACCATCCTCGCTGGTGCGGAAGGCGAGGGCAACGCGGGCTCCTCCATGCCAGCTTTTCGCGAGGTTGACGTCCGGGTTTTGAACGAGCACCAGCGTATTGCTATCCGGGATGCGCGTGAGCACCGGCGGCGCAACGGGGTTGGGAATGGAAGACTGCACGGGCGCACTCCAGGTCGTGCCGTTGTCCTCCGAGCGCGTTTCCCAGAGCCATCCGGTCGTGGTACGGCCCAGCATGAGCAGCTTGCCTGGTGCGGTCTCCACCAGCGACGGCTCCCAAAAACCCCACTCATGCTTTTTGTGCGGGTTGTCCTCCACGTGCAGAACTTGGTCGAGCGGTGAACGTTTCCACGTCTTTCCATCATCATCGGAGTAAACCGTGTACACGCCCAGCGGCCCGCCCTGTTTCTTCGCGTCGGGCCTCATGTTGCAGTGCAGCAGGGCGACCACGCGGCTGCTCGAGAGCACGTACAGCTTGTCCCAGGGGCCGGTGGTGTATTCGTGCGAGTCGTCGCTGATTTTCACCGGTGCCGACCACGTCACGCCCTCGTCGGAGGAGCGCCGAAAGACCTTGAACGCGTCGCGCCCGTTGGCAAGCGACGTGTGGGTGAGTCCGAGTTCCCCGTTCGCCAAACGGGCAAAGGAGATTTGGAAGAGGGAACGGTCCGTCTCGCTGAAAACGGTCTCCGGGGTGCTCCACGTTTTTCCGCCGTCGCGCGAGCGGATCTGCCGGATTTCGCCGCGGTCCCAATCCCCGCTTTTTTCGTGCGCCCCGTACATCAGCAGCAGGGAACCGTCCCGCAAGGGGATCAACGACGCCTCGCCGTTGCGGGCCGCCTCCTTCGAGTGCGGCACAATGATGAGGCTCGGAAGGTCACGCGGGAGCACCTCTGCCGCCGGCAAGGGAACACACGGCGCGAGCAGAAAAACCGTGAGAAGAGAAAAAATGCGTTTCATTGGGGAGTGTTCTGTTTTTTCCAAAGTTGGAGCAGGAAATCCCCCCGCGTCTGTGTAGTTGCGGGGGATGGTACGGTTTCGGATTCCCGGACCATTCGGGCGAGGCGCATGGGGTCGAGCGTGCCGGCTTGGAGTTGAGTGAATCCCTCAACCCATGCCTTTTGGAGGCTCTCGGTGAGAGGCTCCCCGAGCCTGGCATCGTAACCGGCGAAAAAACCCTTGGTTCCGAAATACTGCGCGGCGGGAACGCGCGGGTCGTCGCCTGCGGCATCTACGTCATTGAAGAAGGTGACAGCCATCCGGCTTGCAGCGAGTTTTCGGATTAACCTATCCGGTGCGAGTTCTGCGGGTGTGGTTTGGCCTTTTACCGCGAGCGCGGCGGCGTGGCCGGCGCTTTCCCCGAGTTGCATCCAGACGGGCTCGAGGCGGATGCTGCCCCATCCGACGTGCGATGCGCTGATGGCCACGGAAACGAGCAGGTTTTTGACGTCGTTTGGGAGCAGGCAGCGGTAGGGCACCTGTGCGGGGCGTGATTCCTCGCCAAGAAACAAGATCCCGTCAGCGCTGCCTCCGGGAACGGCACGTGGCAAACA
>JBILKV010000034.1:0-32184 GCA_044376515.1 Chthoniobacteraceae bacterium
CGGGCGAATTCAGGCCGGCCGCCGCCTTTTCCATCGACGAGGGGTGCTGCGAGTTGGATGAGTTTTCCCGCATTGAAACGGGCAAGCAGTGTTGGATCCACGGCAGCGGCCAGCGAAACGGTTTCTCCATGGCTGGCTGCCAAAAAAATGACGCCTTCAAAGCGGCTCTTCAACGCTTCAACGATGTGCTGAAGCGCATCGCCTGAAGGTGCGGAGACAGCAGCTACCAGACACTGAACAGCACCCACGGGTTTGATCTGCTTGAGAAGGTCCGAGGCTTTTTGGGCGGCTTCACGTTGGGCTGCGGCCGTGAGCGCTTTTTCCAAATCGGACTGGTGCTGCAACAGGGTTTCCAGCCGGCGTTCCAAATCGCCCAGAGGCGTGCCAAGCTTAACGGCGAGTGCCTTGAGCCGTTCGGCATCTGTCACGGCGGTGTCGTAGGCCCGGTCGCCGGCGACGGCTTCAATACGGCGCACACCGGCGGCAACAGCGCTTTCCGACAGGATCCGGAACAGGCCGATTTCGCCGGTGGCGCGGACGTGGGTTCCACCGCACAGTTCCATGGAAAAGCCGTCCAGACCGTGGGCGGTACCGCCTATCTGAACGACGCGCACGATCTCGCCGTACTTATCTCCGAAGAACTGGAGAATGTCTTTGCGCTGTTTGATTTCCTGATGTGCAACGGGGGTGTACGAAACCGGGGCGTTTTCCAGAATACGCTCGTTGACGAGGCGTTCGATGTCCCGCACCTGTGCGTGCGAAAGAGGCGCGTTGGAAAAGTCGAAGGTGAGTTTGTCGGGTCCGACAAAAGAACCCTTCTGAGTGGCTTCGGCGGAGACGATTTGATGGAGCGCCCAGTGGAGCAGATGGGTGACGGAATGATGCCGCTCGATGGCGCGCCGGCGAGAGGTGTCGACCGCGAGTGTGACTTCCTGGCCGACGGCGGGGGCGTCCTCGCCATCGATGAAATGCAGCCAGATGTCGCCGCTCTTGGTGGTTTGTGACACGCGCCAGAGGTCGGCGCCCGCTTCGAGCAGGGCGGCATCACCGACCTGTCCGCCGAGTTCCGCATAGGCAGAGGTGGTGTCGAGGACGACGGCGGTGCGGGCCTTGACCGAGACGACTTCCAGCACTTTGGCCCTGTTGGCAAGCGTTTCGTAACCAATGAAATGGGTTGGGTGTGTGGTCTCGATTTGGGAGAGTTCGATGATCTCCTTTTTTTGCGCCGCACGGGCACGGGCGCGTTGCGCGTCCATGTGGTGTTCAAAACCGGCGGTGTCGACGGAGAAGCCGCGTTCGCGCGCCATGAGCTCGGTCAGGTCGAGGGGAAATCCGGAGGTGTCGTACAGTTGGAAAGCGAACGCGCCAGAGATTTCGCGGGAACCGGCGGCCTCAAGGCGAGCGAGTTCGTCTGAAAAGAGGTGGATGCCGCGGTCGAGGGTTTTGTTGAACGCCTCCTCCTCGCGTTTGAGCACGTCTTCAACAAAAGTCTGGCGCGCACGGATTTCGGGGAAGACGTCGCCCATGTTGCGGGCGAGGACGCCGACGAGCTTGTAGAAGAACGGCTCGCGGAAGCCGAGGAGCCGTCCGTAGCGGATGGCGCGCCGCAGGATGCGCCGGAGGACGTAGTTACGGTCGGTGTTGCCGGGTTGGATGTTGTCGGCGACGGCAAAGGACAGGGTGCGGATGTGGTCGGCGATCACGCGGAAGGCGACGTCGATCTGCTCTTGGGGGGTGATGGCAACCAGCTGGCCGGCGCCGTTTTGCTGGGGCAACGTGCTGGCGTAGCGTTTGCCGCTGAGCTTTTCGAGCTCGTCGAAGAGCGGGCGGAAAACGTCTGTTTCGTAGTTGGAAATGCGGGCGTTGCCGAATTCGGAAAAATTGCGGGTGCCCTGCAGAATGGAGCAGACGCGTTCAAAGCCCATCCCCGTGTCGACGTGTTTTGCCGGGAGGGAGGAAAAAGAGCCGTCGGGGTTGGCGTTGAACTGGATGAAGACGAGGTTCCAGATTTCGATGCACTCCGCGGAGCCTTTGTTGACAAGGGCGCCCCGGGTGTCGCCGGCGGGGGTGAGGTCGACGTGGAGTTCGGAACACGGCCCGCAGGGGCCGGTGTCGCCCATCATCCAGAAGTTGTCCTTCTTGTTGCCGTTGACGATGTGGAGGTCGGGATCGAGGCCGGCCTTGCGGAAAAGGGCGGCCCACAGCTCCCAGGCCTCTTGGTCGCGGGTGGCCGGGTCGCCGAGGGCGGGGTCGGGCTGGTATACCGTTGCGTAAAGTCGCTGGGGGGGGAAGCGCCAGACGTCGACGATGAGTTCCCAGGCCCATTCGATGGCCTCCTTTTTGAAGTAGTCACCGAAGGACCAGTTCCCCAGCATCTCAAAGAAGGTGTGGTGGTAGGTGTCGAGGCCGACGTCCTCGAGGTCGTTGTGTTTGCCGCCGGCGCGGATGCACTTCTGGGTGTCGGCGGCGCGCGAATCCAAAGCGGGCACGGCACCGGCCCAACGCGAGACATCGGCCGCCTTTTGTCCGAGGAAGAACGGCACGAACTGGTTCATCCCCGCGTTGGTGAAGAGCAGATTGGGGGAGTCCGGCAGCAGGCTGGCGGAGGCGACAAGGGAGTGCTGCTTCGCGTGGAAGAAGTCCAGGAAGGATTGGCGGATCTGGGCGCTCGTCATCATGATTTGGAAAAAGGCGCAGGAGCGTAGGGTGTTTTGCTCGGGAAAGCGAGCGGGGATGATTCCCAGGGCAGGGCGGGTTGGTGAAGGCGCGGGCGAGGCGGCGTCAGGTCCGGTTGGCCCCGGGGGCGCGGGCGGGGGGGACCGGTTTCTAATACCACTTATTTGAGTTTTCTAGATTACTAGTGATCTGAGTCTCGTGATGCAATCGGTCCGCCTTGCGCAGAAAACCGGCGCGGATTTTTGCCAAAGCTGACGCCCCGCCAGGGGCACTTCTTGTTCAGCCCATGGCAACCCCATGGGAAAACCGTCCCGAAAAGAGTACGCCCTGGGCACCCTAACATGCCCGATTCATCCGAAAGAGTGGCTTCATCACGGGGCGCCCCTTGTAGGGGCAAAAACTCCGTTTGTAATCGAGAGTTGGTATAAGGGGAAGGCGCCGGATGGGCCCTGTGAGGGGGAGGCGTCAGGTTACGCCCCCAGCGCTTGGGGGCCGGTGCAGAAACAAAGGGTTGCGGGCGTGCGCCCTGCGGCTGCCGCGCGGGCAGGCAGGATGGCGGCAGCATGCGCGTGGTCCCGGGGGTGGAGGGCGTCGATCTCTCGAAGGGGTTGCATCCAACCAGGGATGCCAGAGAACGCTGAAATTTGGCGTCATTCTCCAGCAAGGGCGGCGCGTGCCTTGGCGGCGGCTTCCTCGGCGCGGCGCGAGATTTCCTCGGGGGAGGGAAGCGAGGCGAGGACCTCCGGCGGGATGTCGGAGGCCAGCGAGGAGAGTTTGACGAGGCACTTCTGGCGTTCGGCAAGGGCCTTGTCAGAGTCGCGTTCCTTGGAGAACCGGGACTTGGCCTTGTCGGAACGCTCGCGCAGGAGGGAATAAACGTCGCCGCCAAGCAGGGCGGAGATGTCGATCTTCATCTTTTCGCGCTGGAGATCCGCGTCGCTGACGAGGTCGCCGTTGATGGGGCCGGCCTTGTACTTCGGAAAGAGAATCGCGGCCTCGGGGCAGACTCGGGAACAGGCGGGGCAGTTGGTCTTGCAGTTGTCCTGGTTTTGGACCTGAAGCTTCCGGTCGGAGTCTACGCCGTAGACGCCGAAGAGGCAGAAGGAGAGGCACTGCATGCAGTTGGTGCAGCGGTCGTAGTCGATGACCGGGAACCACGGTTTCCACTGGCCGGCGGGTGCGGCCGCGACTTGGGCGCGTGAGGCATCGAGGGCTACGGGCAGGTCCGGTTCCGCGAGGGAAACGCGCACCTGTGCACCGGTGTCGGCCTCGGGGGCGAAGTCGCCCACCCACACCGCGGCGGTGCCCGGATGGGTTGCACGCCTGACGGAACAGCCTTGGGCGAGCAGTTGCTTGAGAGAGTCAAAGCGTTCCCCGGCGGAGAGAGTGCGCGCGCCGGAGCCCTCGTAAAGGGCAACTTGGAGGGTGGGCTGGGAGAGGGCCATGGGTCAGGCTGGGTTTTTGCCGGAGGGCAGGTTGGGGGTGAGCGGTTCGTGGAGAAGGGCGGCGGCGGCTGTCTCGGCGGCGTCGGTGCGCATGTTGCAGACCTGGGTCTGGGCCGGGTCGAGGGGCGCGCCAGCTGCGGCAAAGAGCCATTTGACGGCCCGCGGGAAACAGGCGGCGATCTTGAGCGGGCCGCCACCGGCGAGTTCCTTGAGGAGCGGATCGCGGCGGGCGGAGAGTTCGCACAGGTCGGCCACGGCGTCAAATTGGGCGTCGGCTTCGCAGAGCGAGAGGAGGACGGCCTCCTTGACCTCTTTGGGCAGGACCTGTGCGTACTGGCAGTGGCAGTAGAGGATGCGGGTCGGTTGGCTCATGGAAGGGGTGGTGGCCGGGCCGGCTCAGGGTCTGCCTACGCCGTAGTAAACGAACCCCATTTCACGCATGGTTTTGGGGTTGAGATGGTTGCGACCGTCAAAGACGAGGGGCGTGTGCATCCTACCCTTGATTGCGGCGAAATCCTGACGGGCAAACTCCTTCCACTCTGTGGCCAGGAGCAGGGCTTCCGCCCCCTCGACGGCCTCGAGGGGCGAGGCGACCAGCTTCACCGAGGGCGGGAGGAGTTTGTATTCGAGTGCCTTCTCCATTCCCTTGGGGTCGTAGGCGGTGACGATGGCACCTTCTGCGACGAGCCGGTTGACGAGGTCGATGGCGACGGAGTTGCGGACGTCGTCGGTGTCGGGCTTGAAGGTGAGGCCCCAGACGGCGATGCGTTTGTCGCGGAGCACCCAGAGGGCCTCGCGCACTTTTTTGAGAAAGCGCTCGAGCTGGTGGGTGTTGATGCGCTCGACTTCCTTGAGCAGGTGGAAGGGCGTCCCGAGGTCCTCGGCGATGGCGATGAAGGCCTTCACGTCCTTGGGAAAGCAGGAGCCGCCGTAGCCGAGGCCGGCGTTGAGGAAGTTACGGCCGATGCGTTTGTCGGTGCCGATGCCGTCGGCGACCATTTCGATGTCCGCGCCGGAGGCCTCGCAGATGGCGGAGACGGCGTTGATGTAGGAGATCTTGAGCGAGAGGAAGGAGTTGGCCGCGTGTTTGATGAGCTCGGCGGAGTTGACGTCGGTGACAAGGATGGGCGACTGAAAGGGCTCATAGAGGCGCTTCATCAGGTCGGTGGCCCTCTGGGAGGCGGAACCGATGACGATCCGGTCGGGATTCATCAGGTCGGGCACCGCGCAGCCTTCGCGCAGGAACTCGGGGTTGGAGACCACGTCGAAGTCGGCGGAAGGGTTGTAGCGGCGGATGGTGGCGTCGACCTTTTCGCCGGTTTTGACCGGGACGGTGGATTTGTCTACGACGACGCGGTGCTGGCCGGGCTTGAGGACGCCGGCGATTTCGCGGGCGACGCGTTCGATGTAAGTGAGGTCGACACTGCCGTCGGCTTGGGGCGGGGTGGGCACGGCGATGAAAACGACCTGGGAGTGATCGACGCCGTCGCCGATGGAGTGGGTGAAACGGAGGCGTTTGGCGGCGACGTTGCGGTGGACGAGCTCTTCGAGGCCCGGCTCGTAGATGGGGATTTCACCGCGTTGGAGCATGTCGACCTTGCGTTGGTCGTTGTCGACGCAGACGACGGTGTGGCCGATTTCGGCAAAGCAGGCGCCTGAGACGAGGCCGACGTACCCGGAGCCAATGATGCAGAGTTCCATAAGAGTCAAAGAGTCTAGAAGGTCCTCCTGAATCGCATCCGCGGCGGCACGGCGCGGAGAAGAAGGAAAGGGGAGAGGATTGTCAAACCACAGGAGGGCGGCAAGGGGGAAGGAGGGAGGGTCACCGGTTCTTGGTGCCTCCAGAGCTGGCAGCCGCACCTGGATCGAAGTGGAGGGGCAGCCGGAACTTGGGAATGTCCTTGAGGGTGAGGGTCAGCAGGACGGCGACGTCGCTGGTGGGCTGGCGTTCGCGCACCACGAGACTGAGGGCGGCCACCCAGGAACGCAGGTCGCGGTTGACAGTGTAGCGCTGGAAACGCATCTGGCTGGTGACGGCTTCAAAGTTTTCCTCGAAGCTCATGGACCAGTTGTCGTTGACGCGGAAGCTCGCGCCGCCGTTGAGCAGGTTGGAGGTTTGGAAAATGGGGTGTCCAGCGACGTAGCGGTTGCCAAAGACCAAGGAGACGTCGCGGTGCACCTGGAAGGTGGAGGCGGTGTTAAACTCCGAGTAACCCGAGTCCAGCATCGGCAGCTGGCTGTCGACCTGCATGTCCAGCCATGGCA
This sequence comes from Chthoniobacteraceae bacterium, assembly GCA_044376515.1. GTDB lineage: Bacteria > Verrucomicrobiota > Verrucomicrobiia > Chthoniobacterales > Chthoniobacteraceae > Chth-196. The sequence goes on from JBILKV010000034.1 coordinate 6,387, forward strand.
GGGGCGCCCAGTGCAGGCGGTTGAATACGTTGGAGAACTGGCCCGGATCGGGCGAGCTGTTGGCCCCGGCAAAGCCCTGGAACATGGCGTTGGCGTAGGTGGGCCGCTGGATGCGGGCGTCCAGAAAGGACTCCAGCTCGAGCCAGTTGAGGGTTTCGTCGTCGCGCCGCGTCTGGAGTCGGTTGCGCACACCAAAGCGGACGATGTCCCAGCTGGAGATGGAGTCGAGGGTGTTGAACTGGGGGAAGTCGATGGCCGGCAGCTTGGAGGAGCCGGAGAGCACGTCGAGCGGCAGCAGGCTGGAGGGGTCGCGCGAGGCGTTGACCCAGGACCAGTTGGCGAAGGGCTGGACGATGTGGCGCAACCCGTCCAACCCCCAGTTACGGTTTTCCACGGATTCAAAGGTGCGCGTCAGCTTGAAGGAGGTTTCGAGGCCTGCATTGAAGACGTAGCGGTTGAGGGAGCCGCCCTCCTGCAACAGGGGGTCTCCGGGGCGGCGGTCCGGCGTGCCATTGCTGGCCCCGTAGTGCGTCGCACGGAATCCCACCTTGGGAACCACAGACAGCCATCCGCCCAGTACTTTGGGGAGGCTCAACTGGTGGAAGGTGTCGAGGCGGACCGAATCGTGGAGGGCGTAGTCGAGCGAGCCCCCTGCTGCGAGGGTTCCGAGCCTGTGAAAGTTGCGGCCGTAACGGCCCGCGCTCGTTTCGCCTTCGTAGTAGAGGCCGGTGCCCGCGACGGGCTGACGCGTGAGGTCGAGGGTCAGCGCGGGCGCGGCGTTGGCTGCCTCGTAATCGCGGTTGAACTGCTTGCGCACCTCGAGGGTGAGCGCATGGTTTTCGCCAAGCTGGGTGAGGGCCATGACGCTGTCCGGGTTGGGATCCTGCCTCAGTTCGGAGGGAGAGAAGTCCCGGTAGAAGTTAATGTCGCTGACCTTGTTGAAGTTGATGGAGGTGTAAATGGTGTCCGTCAAAAAGGAGCGGTCCTGCAGCGAAACACGGAAACGGTTCGGGCCGATGGTGTCATTGGAGGTGCCCAGATTCTTGGTGCCAGGATTCTTGTCGCTGAGATAGTAGGACCGGAATCGGGCCCAGGATCCGCGGGACTTGCTTTCCTGGGTCAGATCCAAACCCACCCCCACACCGCGCTTGGCCAGATAGTCCAGACGCGCGGCCCCAAGCGCGTCCTTCCCTGCAGGAAAAGAGAAACGCGACATGAGGAAAGGTCCCCAAATGTTTCGGGAGCCCGGGACGATGGAGAAACTCTGGTCCATCTTGGCCGGTTGGTAGAGGTAGGGCAGCCACAACACCGGGGTGCGGCCCACGTACACGGTGACATTCTCGTACTCGGTATGGTCGTTGTGGAAAATCCGGACCTTCCGCGCGCGGATGTGAAATCCCGGATCGGAGGAATTGTCCGTGGTAAAAAGGCCTCGTGAGACCTCGAATTTTTCCAGGCCGGTTGAACTGAGCGCGTGTGCCTGCGCCAGAAACGGACCCGCGGCGGTTCGGAATTCCGCGCCCGAGACGTGTTTGGTTTCCAGGTTGTAGATGGCGCGGTCTCCCGAGAAGATCTTGTCTCCCCTGTAGATGCGGACGTCTCCGGAGAGCAGCACATCGTGTGTGGTGACATCGTACTGGGCGTGGTTGCAGTAAAGGACGGTGTCACCGACGCTAATGACGACGGGGCCCTCTGCGATTACCAGGTTGCCCTCGTTCCGTGTGTTGAGCGCCTCGATCTGGAGTGGCGCGCGAACACGCGTCTCGCTCTGTGCCTGAAGCGGTGCGCCAAGAGTGGCGGTCATGGCCGCAAAGGCCAACAAAACTAGGGTGGGGCGCAGGAACATGGGGCAGGCGCAACAAACCTACGGAAGCTAGCGGCAAGTTTCCAGAAGCAAAGCTTTCCCCGAGGGGTGGCAAGGGGGGTGGACTTTCCGGTTCGCCATGCAGGACGAGGCGGGTCGGAAAACCCGCCCGCCGTTCTCCAAGCACTTCAAAAACCCCGGATCAGCTGACCTCGGACAGGTCCGAGCTACGGGTGCTTGCCAAGAGCGCCCGGTAGACGCGGTGGGCTGGTTGCTCGAGGGTCGGGTCCTCCCCGACCACCGCAAACGCCGCCTCCCGGGCCAGCAGCATCAGATCGGCGTCCCGCTGCAGGTTGCCGATCCGGAGCGGGGGCAGTCCGCTTTGGGCGGTGCCGAGGAGGTCGCCGGGGCCACGGAGCTGCCAGTCGGCCTCGGCGATGTCGAAGCCGTTGGAGGTTTGTTCGAGGACCCGGAGTTTGGAGAGGGACTCCGGGTCGGCCGCGCCCGCAAGCAGGATGCAGAAGCTCTTGTGCGGGCCGCGGCCGATGCGTCCGCGGAGCTGGTGGAGTTGGGCGAGGCCGAAGCGTTCGGCGTTCTCGATGAGCATGAGCGAGGCGTTGGGTACGTCGATGCCCACCTCGATCACCGTCGTGGCCACGAGCACCTGCGTGTCGCCCCGGCGGAAGGTGTCCATGATGGCTTCCTTTTCCTCGGGTGGGATCCGGCCGTGGAGCAGCGCGCAACGAAAGGGGTGTACCAGCGTCTGCCACTTTTCAAACTCCGCGGCGGCGGCCTTGGCCTCGAGTTTTTCGGAGGCGTCGATGAGCGGGTAGACCACATAGGCCTGCCTGCCTTTGCCGAGGTGTTCCTTGATGAAGTTTGCGGCCTCGGGAAGCTTCGCTGCGGGGCGGACGCCGGTGATGATTTTGCCGCGTCCCTTGGGGAGCTCGTCGAGCGTGGAGACATCCAGATCCCCGTAAAGGCTCATGGTGAGCGTGCGTGGGATGGGCGTTGCCGTCATGACCAGCATGTCCGGACAGCGCCCCTGCGCGCGCAGGGTGGCGCGCTGAAGGACGCCGAATTTGTGCTGTTCGTCGATGACCGCAAGACCCAGCCGCGAAAACAGGTTGGCACCGTGCAGCAGCGCGTGCGTACCGACAAGGATGTCCGGTTCGTCCGGGCCGGATGAGGGCGGTGGGGGGCGCTGCCCGTCGTCGCCCGTGGCGATGGCCAGTTGCCACCGGTCGTGGTCGAAAAGGGGGAGCGGACCCGATTCCTCTTTGCGGTTTCCCGTGCGCAGGGCGACACGGAGCCCCAGGGGTGTACACAGCCGCTGAAACTGGAGGTAGTGTTGTTCGGCGAGAATCTGGGTCGGCGCCATGAGGGCGGCCTGAAAGCCCGCCTCTACCGCAAGCAACATCGCCGAAAGGGCCACCAGCGTTTTCCCGGCGCCCACGTCCCCGTGGAGCAGGCGGTTCATGGGCCGGTCCGAGGTCATGTCGGCACGGATTTCGGCGATGGCCCGGAGCTGGGCGTTGGTGAGCGGGAAGGGGAGGGCGTTGTGGAGGCGCTGGAGGAGGGTGTCCGGTCCGGCGTGGCAGAGGCCGGGCTCGGCCTGTTGTTGGGCGCGGTGCCGGGCGATGTGCAGCTGCATGGCGAAGAACTCCATGAGGACGAGGTGCCTGCGCGCCTGCGAAAGTGCCGGAAACGAGGCCGGAAAGTGAATCTGCCGCAGCGCCTCCAGCCTCGGCAGCGGATCGAGGCTTGGCGGGATGAGGTTTGGCACGAGGGTTTCCGGAAGCTTCTCCAAGGTTTCCCAAACAAGGGCGCGGAGCACGCGTGTGGAGAGCCCCTCGGTGGCGCGGTGGATGGGGACGATCCGCTGCAGGTGCAGCGACACGTCCGAATCATCTTCGAGCACCTCGAACTCGGGCTGGTCGATGACGATCTGCCGGCCGCGCCGTTTTGGCTTGCCGTGGACCACCAGACGCATCCCGGCGGCCACCACCTTCTCGACCCAGTAAAGGTTGAACCAGCGCAGCACCAGCTGGCCGGTGAGGGCGTGGCGGCCCTCCTCAACAAGCGTCACTTCAAAGCTCCGAGCGCGTCCCCTAAAGCGCTGGCCTCCGGCTGTTTGAACGAGGCCGCACACACAGACCGCCGTGTCCGACTCCTGCTGGGGGAAGCGGTCGAAACGGGTCCGGTCCTCCCAGCGCTTCGGGAAGTGGCAGATCAGGTCGGCGACGGTCTCAAGGCCCGCCCTGGAAAGCTGGCGCGCCCGCTGGGCGCTGATCCAGGGCAGTTCTTTGAGTGGCGCGTCCCAGCGCATGCGGAGGGTGGGCCGCTATTTGGCGGGTTCGTCGAGCTTGGCTTTCACGGCGGCCTCGAGTTCCTCGTAGAGTTCGGCGTTGCCCTTGAGGACGTCCTTGGCGGCGTCGCGGCCCTGGGCAAGCTGGGAGCCCTTGTAGGAAAGCCACGAACCGCGTTTCTCCACAAGTCCCTGTTCGAGAGCGAGATCCAAGAGCGCCCCCACCGAGGAGATCCCCTCGTTGTACATGATGTCGAACTCCGCCTCCGTGAACGGGGGGGCGACCTTGTTTTTGACGAGTTTGATCTTGGTCCGGTTGCCCGTCACCGTTCCGTCGGCCTGCTTGATGGCGCCGATCCGCCGGATGTCGCACCGGACGCTCGCGTAAAACTTGAGCGCCTTCCCGCCCGGTGTGGTCTCGGGGTTGCCAAACATGACCCCGATTTTTTCGCGGATCTGGTTGGTAAAAATGACCACGGTGCTGGCCTTCGAAATGAGCGCCGTAAGCTTGCGGAGCGCTGCACTCATGAGCCGGGCCTGCGCGCCGACGGTGGTGTCACCGATCTCCCCTTCCAGTTCCGCCTTGGTGACAAGCGCTGCCACGGAGTCGACGACAATGACGTCGAGTGCGTTGGAGCGCACGAGCGTTTCGCAGATGCGCAGCGCCTCCTCCCCGGAGGAGGGCTGGGAGACGAGCAACTCGTCAACCTTGACCCCCAGCTTCTTGGCGTAGGACGGATCAAGGGCGTGTTCCACGTCGATGAAGCCAGCAAGGCCGCCCCGTTTCTGCGCCTGCGCGACGACGGTGAGCGTGAGCGTGGTCTTCCCGGAGGATTCCGGCCCGAACACCTCGATGATCCTGCCCCGCGGGAAGCCGCCTACGCCCAGTGCTTTGTCGATGAGAATGTTCCCCGTGGGAATGACCTCCACGTCGAGCTGTTCCGAGGAGCCGAGCCTCATGATGGCCCCGTCGCCGAAGTCCTTGTGGATCTGCTGCAGGGCGAGATCCAGGTTTTTGTTGCGGGCGGCGATTGCTTTGTCGTCCGTGGAGGATTCGGGATTTTTGGCCATAAAAAGGTTTCGCAAACGCTACACCCGACTCGGGGTCTGCAAAGTGAAATTCCGCCCCTTTTCGGGAGGGGGCCGCTTCGGGAAGCGCTCCGGAGGTAAGGCGGTCTGTCCAGTCCGCCCCCGGTGCAAAGGCGGGTTGGAAAGTCTGTCCTCCGCGGTCAGAAGTCGAGGATTGCGCGGACTCCCAGGACCCACGCGTTTGGGTAGGCGGGGGTGCCTCCCGGGTGGCTGATGTACTGGAGGTCCGGTAGGATGCGGAGGTACGGTCTCAGCGGGATTTGGTAGGTGAGCTCTGCGATGGTTTCGTGGTCGGGCTCATAGGTCCGGCCATGGATGACGGTGAGTTGGCCCGGGCTGAAGGTGTTGCGCACAAAGGCCACGCCCAGTTTGTCGGCGGTTGCAAACAGCCCTGTGTACACGGCCCCCATTTGGAAGGAGTCGGACATCAGACTGGTTTTTTTCCCGGCGCGCGTGCCGCGGATGAAGCCGGCGAGGGACTCGTTGGATTCGGCGGATTTCCGCCACAGGGTCTGGTCGATGACTCCATAGACGGAGGACGCGCCGCGGTAGGTGGTGCCGGCAAAGGCGCTGCGCACGTCGGCGAAATCATCGGTGTGGTGGAGCGCGCCGATGCGGTAGTTTCCGGGGTGGGCACCGTCGGTGCGCTGGTAGCCGAGTTCGCCCGCCCACAGGGCACCCTCGCTGGAACGGAACGCCCAGTCGGTGCCGTAGCGTTGTGCCGGGCGGGTGACGCCGTCGGAGGGATCCGGAAAATCTCCGGGCGAGGGGTTCCCGTCGTAGAGCCCCGCCTTGCCGTAGAGGCCCTTGACGGGTTCGACGCGCAGTTGGACGCCGAGGGCGCTCACCGGGTAGGCCGCGAAGGGCATCGGGGTGATTGGGGGCGAGGGCACCCCGTAGGAGGCGTTGAGGAACAGGGAGGCAACATCGGACACGCCGAATTCGGTGTCCACGGGCATCTGGCCAATGCGGAGGGCGAGCTTCTCCTCGAAAAGATGTTGTTCGAACCAGAAGTCGAGCACCCGTGCACCGTCGTAGGCGTCCAGACTCGAGAAGAAGGAGAGGTCGCCCACGTTGCGCAGGGAACCGCTGGTGCCGTGGGCGTACAGGCCCGACACGCGGAAAGCGCCGCCGTGCCAGCCGAGGGTGCGCTCCAGATCCACGTCGAGGAAGAGGCGGAGGAGACCGTCGACCACAGCCCCCTGCCGCCTGCCGCCCGACGGGTTGCCGAAAAATTCCAGGGCATAGTCGCCCGTAAACTGGAGGCCGCGTTCCTTGAGGGAGGTGCGTACGCCGCCCCAGTCGCCGGTGAGCGCCGCAAACGCCGCGTCGTCCCCCGCCCGCGTTTGGGACACGGCGGAACAGGCGGTGCCGATGCACACGAGGGCGAGGCGGAGTCGTCTGTAAAAGGCCATGAGGTTTCCGATGAACGCGCTCAAAAAGCACAGAGATTCCCTGTGGGGGAAGGTTAAAGGGAGCCCGGCCAGCCGGGGGGCTTACGGGTTGCGGCGCAGAAACAGGCTGGCGAAATCGCGGTTGGCCGAGCGCAACCACAGCAGAAACAGGCCAAGGAGAAACAGTACGCCCAGCGGAACCCAGGCTGCCGCAAGCGGAGGCATGCGGTTGGCGCGGCCCAGGGCGAGGAACAAACTGCGGCTCATCAGCAGCAGAAAAAAGAGCAGGATCGCGGCCCCGACGTTTTGCAGGATGCCGCGGCGGGAGTAGACGATGCCCAAAGGCGCGGCGAGGAAGACGACGACCAGACAGCTCCAGGGCAGCGCCCAGCGGTCCTGCAGCGTGGTGCGGAACGGAGCGAGTTGAAGCGCGGTGAAATCGGCGTTGTGGTGCAGGTATTCCTCGAGTTCCGGGGTGGTGAGCTGCAGGGGGTCGAGGCGCGAGGAGGCGATGCGCCAGGGGGTCTCCGTCCAGTCGGCGATCTGGCGTTGGCCCTGTTCCTGAAAGTTGTCGATTTTGAGCACCTCGCCCTCCGCGCTTACTTCGACGATGAGCCCGCGCTGGAGCGTCCAGCGTTTGGTGGCGGGATCGTGGACGGCCCGCGCGGCGTACCATTTCCGGCGGATGTTGCCCTGTTCGTCCTGTTGCAGGATCTGGACGCCCTCCAGCACCGACCCGTTGGGACGCAGCCGGCGGACAAACCACGTCCGGTTGCTGAGCCGGTCGCGGAAAAGGTGGCCCTCGACCTGGTCGCGGGGATTGGTCTTGGCGCTCTTTCCCTGCACGGAGGCCAACGCCTCCCGTTTGGAAGCTTCCGCCCTCGGGGAAAGCTCGTAATTGAGCCCGAGGCAGACGAGGGAGAGGACGGTGCCGACTCCAAAGAGGGGCAGCAGCACCCGGCCCAGGCTGCGGCCCGAGGCTAGCATTGAAACAATCTCGTTGGTGCGCGACATCCGGCTGCACCCAAAGAGCAGCGCCAGCAGCATCGCAATCGGAATGGCCAGCAGCAGGATCTGCGGAACTTGCGACAGGTAAAAGGACACCACCTTGGAGGCAGGGGCTCCAGCTTTGAAGAAGTCGGCCCCGTGGTCGCTTAAATCGAACACCAACCAGAGGCTCAAAAACGAACCCAGCGCCAACAGGAAGGGTTCGAGGAAGCTGCGCAGTACGTAGCGGTCAAGCAGGGTCATCGGCGGACGGCCGCAAGGGGTGGGTGGGCAGGGGAGGGAAAGAGATTTCAGCGGCCGAATGGACGCGCCGCGCCGTATGACTTAGCCTGTCGGTGGCTGCTTTGCCATGTCCCTTTCCAGCCAAAATTCCCGAACGCATGATCTCCCTTTCTGAAAACTCCGGCTCCGTCTTTTCCGAGAGGGTGCACGCCTTTTTCAGTCCGGAGGGCGAGTTGGGGGGGGTGCGCAACTTTGAGTTTCGCGAGGAGCAGCAGCAGATGGCCACCGCCGTGGCGGAGGCGCTCGAGAACGAGCGGCATCTGGTGGTGGAGGCAGGGACCGGTGTAGGCAAGTCGCTGGCCTACCTTGTGCCCGCGGTCCTGTGGGCGCTCGAACACCGGCGCAAAGCGGTCGTGTCCACCTGCACCATCAACCTGCAGGAACAGCTCGTGAACAAGGACCTGCCCCTGCTGCGTAAAATTCTCGACCGGGAGTTTGAGGTGGTGCTCTGGAAAGGCCGTGGAAATTACCTCTGTCCCATGCGCTTGCAAAGGGCCATGGCGCAGTCGGACGGTCTCTTCACCTCCCCTGAACGCGCCGAACTCGAACGCCTCCGCGCCTGGTCGGAAACCACCACCGACGGCACCCTCTCCGACCTCTCGGTCGAACCCGACGGCCGGGTCTGGTCCGAGGTCTGTTCCGAGGCTCACATCTGCACCACCAAAAGTTGCGGGAGCAATCCGCGCTGTTTTTACCAGCAGGCGCGCAAGCGGCTGATCGCCGCGGATGTTGTCGTCACCAACCACACGCTTTTTTTCCTCAACCTCGACGGGTCCGCCGATGCGGAGGACGACGGCGCCGGGGGCTATCTGTTCGGAAACGATTTTGTGGTCTTCGACGAGGCCCACACGGTGGAGGCGATCGCCGCGCGCCAGATGGGACTGGCGGTCTCGCAGTACGGCCTGCGCCAGGCGCTGCTGCGGCTTTATAATCCCAAGACAAAGAAGGGTTTGTTTCAGGTGCTGCGGCAGCCGGACGCCGTGCGAGCGGTTTCCGAAACGCTCGAACGGGTGGAGGAGTTTTTCGATCGCGTGGGAGAGCGTTCCGAGTTCTCGGATAAGAAGCGCGAGATCCGGGTACGCGAACCCGACTACGTGGAGGACACCCTGACCGAACCGCTCATGGCGTTGCAGGCGCGGGTGGTCCAGTTGGTGCGCGATCAGGACGACGAACTCCTCAAGGGCGAGCTGCAGGATTTGGGCCGCCGCGTACGCGATGCGCGCGCAGCGCTGGCGTCTTTCCTCAAGCTGGACTCGGATGATTTTGTCTACTGGGTGGAGCAGACCGGGCGCACGCAGCGCAACCACACGCTCAACGCCGCGCCCGTGGATGTCGCGCCCTACTTGCGGTCGCTTTTGTTCCGCGGCGGCCGGACCTGTATCATGACCAGCGCGACGCTCTCCGTCGGCGGCGAGGCGTTGGAATACTTCCGCAACCGGATCGGGGCGGAGTCCGTGCCGGGCCTGCAGATCGGCAGTCCGTTCGACTATCAGCGGCAGATGAAGCTGTACGTGGTGGCGAAGGTTCCCGACCCGCGCGAGGCGGCGGCTTATGAAAAGGCGCTCGCCCGCTGGATTGAGCACTTCTTGGAAATGACCGGGGGGCGTGCGTTTGTGTTGTTCACCAGCTACAAGACGATGCAGGCCATCGCCTCCGAAATGCGCGAGCGCCTCGACGACCTCGACTACAAACTGCTGGTACAGGGCGAGAGCATGTCGCGCCACCAGTTGGTGTCGGAGTTTAAGAAGGACAAGCGGCACGTGCTTTTCGGGACCGAGAGTTTTTGGAGTGGCGTGGACGTGCCGGGCGAGGCGCTCAGCAACGTGATCATCACGCGGCTTCCCTTTGCGGTGCCGGATCATCCGTTGGTGGAAGCGCGCCTGCAACGGATCGAGGCGCGCGGCGGCGACCCCTTTTCGAGCTATTCGCTGCCGGAGGCGATTCTCAAACTGCGCCAGGGAGTGGGGCGTTTGATCCGCACCCGTTCCGACAAGGGGATCGTGGTGATTCTGGACCCGCGCGTGCTCAACCGCGGCTATGGGAAAGCCTTCCTCAACGCGCTGCCCCGTTGCCCTATGGAGGTGGTCTGAGGCCCCAGAAGACCACAGGGGACTGCACCGCATAGAACCGGGAGAGCACAAAGCAAGGAAGGAGGGAAAGCGTTCTGAATACGATGTTTATGAAAGCGCTTTTGCATGTGGTCCTTGTGTTCTCAGCGGTTGAATTTTGTGGGCGTGCCTCCCGGGTGAAGGCGGGGTAGGTTGCGGCATGAACCCTGTTATCGTGTCATGAGTGTGCCGGGTGTTGCGTTTGTTTTGGGGGCGGGTCTCGGGACGCGGCTGAAGTCGCTCACGGCGCAGCTGCCCAAGCCGCTGTTGCCCGTGTGCAACCAGCCGCTTATCACCCGGGCTTTTGCGCATCTGCGGTCGGCCGGTGTATCGCGCTTTGTGGTCAACACGCACTGGCAGGCGCAGGCTTATGCGGCGGCCTTTCCGGCCGGAGCATGGGACGGTTTGCCGGTGGCGTTCAGCCATGAATCTCCGGAGGTGTTGGAGACCGCCGGCGGGCTGAAACACGCGCAACGTCTGCTGCCCCCGGGCGAACCGGTCTGGGTCTACAACGGCGACATCCTATCGACTCTTCCGCTGCAGGAGGCATGGGATGCGCACCGGCGCGCCGGCAACGAGGTGACCCTCGTGTTGCGTTCCAAGGACGGGCCCTTGCAGGTGGGTTTCGATGCCCTGGGCGGGAGGATCCGCGATCTGGGTTGCCGCCTCGAGCCGGAGCGTCCGGCGGAGTATTTGTTCACGGGCATTTATGTGGTGGAGCCTGCGTTTTTGGAGCGGATCCCGGACGGGGAAAAGCTGTCGGTGGTGCCGGTTTTTTTGGACATGATCCGGCAGGGTGCGCGGTTGGGGGGCGTGGTGGTCGACGGCGGCGAATGGTGGGACCTGGGAACGCGCGAACAGGTGCTGGCCGTGCACGCCGCCCGCGCCGCTGCGGAAGGGGCGCCGTGGATCGCAGACTCCGCCCGCGTGGAGCCTTCCGCACGGCTCGAGGGCGCGACGGCGGTGGGTGCGGACGTCGCGGTGGGTGCGGGGGCGGTGCTTGAGGACACCGTCGTGTGGGAGGGGGCGCGCATCGAGCCCGGCGCCGTGCTGCGGCGTTGCATTGTGACCTCCAAAGCCCTTGTCTCCGGAACCCACACCGACGCCGACCTGTGACCGAGCCATCCCTGCCCCAAATCGCCCTCCTGACCGCCGAGCGTTTCCCCCAGTACGCGGCCGACTCGCTCGCGCTGGAGCCGTTGGAAAAGGGCGGTTCGGACCGGAAGTTTTACCGCGTCAAAGCCGCCGGACAGGATGCGCTCATCTTCGTCCAATACGGACAGTTGCGTGAGGAGAACCGGCACTACGTCGACATCGGTGCGTTTCTTGCCGGGGCCGGCGTGCGCGTGCCGAAGATGTTCTGGCATGAAGAGGCCGCCGGTAGGATCTGGATGGAGGATTTGGGAGATACCGATCTCTGGGCGTTTCGAAAGGAGGCGTGGTGCGAGAGGCGGCCGCTGTACGAGGCGACGCTGCGCGAGGTGCGGCGGCTCCACACCGCGGCGCGGCGGTTCCCCGGAGCAGTCGCAGCGTTGGGACTGCAGGCGCCGTTTGACGAGGCGCTTTACGGCTGGGAGCAGCAGTACTTTTTTACGCACTGTCTGGGCCGGCATTTGGGTGTCCAAACGGCGGGCGGGGTGCAGCGTCTCGCCGGTATCGCTGCGGAGCTGGCGGGGCTGCCCCGGCTTTTGGTGCACCGCGATTTTCAAAGTCAGAACATCGTGATCAAGGAGGGCGCTCCGTGTCTCATCGACTTTCAGGGGATGCGTTTCGGGTTGCCGCAGTATGACCTCGCGTCGTTGCTGCTCGATCCCTACGTGGATTTGTCGGCGGCCGAACAGGGGGAGTTGCTGGCGTTTTATATCGGTCTGGCGAGGGCCGAAGGCGAGGGGGTGGACGAGCGGGAGTTTCACCGGCTCTTCTGGTTGTGCGCCGTGCAGCGGCTCATGCAGGCGCTCGGCGCGTACGGCTTCCTAGGGCACGAACGGGGACGCGCTGATTTTCTGGCGCACATCCCGGCGGCGCTGCCGCGCCTGCTCGTGGCATGGGAGCATGCGGGCGGCCTGGACGAGCTGGTGGAGGTGACCGCGGAGGCCGCGCACCGTGCGGGGTTGCGCACCGGCCCGCATGGGGGCACATAGTAGGCGCTCATGCTCACGCTTTCCCAGGTCACCAAATCTTTTCATGGCCGCGTCCTTTTTGAGGAGGCGTCCCTGCAGCTCAACCGCGGGGACCGGATCGGCCTTGTCGGCCCTAACGGAGCCGGGAAGTCGACCCTGCTCTCGGTGATCCTCGGGCGCGAGCAGCCCGACGCCGGTAACGTCGTTTGGGAGCGCGGCGCGAATTACGGCTACCTTCCGCAGGAGAGCGCGGCGGTGGGCGACGAGACGGTTCTGCAACTGGCCTGTGCCGTTTCCGCGCGGATGGCGGAAGCCCTCAAGGTGCTTGCCGCAACCGCCGATGACGCGCCGGAACACCACGCCGCGCTTGAGGTGTTTGCGGACAACGACGGCTGGCAGCTCGAGGCGCGCGCCAAACAGATCCTCAAGGGACTCGCCTTTCGCGAAGCCGATTTCCAGCGGCCTGCGCGTACCCTGAGCGGCGGCTGGGTGATGCGCGCGCACCTGGCCCGATTGCTCGTGCAGGAACCCGACCTGCTGCTGCTCGACGAACCCACCAACCATCTTGATCTCGAATCGCTGGGCTGGTTTCAGGAACACCTCCGCGCGTATCGCGGTGCGATCCTCGTCATTTCGCACGACCGCGAATTCCTCAACAAGCTCGTGAGTTCCGTTGTGGAGATCAGCCGAGGCCGCCTCCACCGGTACCGTGGCAATTACGAGGATTACCTCGGGCAGAAGGATGCGCGTGCCGAACAGCAGCTGGCCGCCTACAAAAATCAGCAGCGGGAAATCCAGTCGCTGCAAGCCTTTGCGGACCGCTTCCGCGCCAAGGCAAGCAAGGCGGCGCAGGCGCAGAGCAAGCTCAAGCAGATCGACCGGATGGAGAAAATCGAGGCGCCCGAGGCCGCGGAACGGACGGTGGGTCAGTTTCGGTTTCCGCAGCCGCAGCGTTCCGGCCAGCGGGTGGTGACGCTCGCCGACGTGGACTTTGCCTACGGCGATCTGGTGGTGTACCGCGGGCTGCAGTTTCAGGCGGAGCGGGGGCAGAAGACGGTGTTGGTCGGACCCAACGGCGCGGGGAAGTCGACGTTGCTGAAGCTGCTCGCGGGCGCGCTGCAGCCGGGTGCCGGCTCGCGTGAACTGGGGTACCAGGTCCGCGTCGGCTACTTCTCGCAGCACCGCCATGAAATGTTGCGCGCCGATGCCACCGTTTTGGAGGCCGCGATGGAGGACGCACCACATGGGGTTTCCGAGCAGATGGCGCGTTCGTTGTGCGGGGCGTTTTTGTTCCGCGGCGACGACGTGTTCAAGCCGGTCGCCGTGTTGAGCGGTGGAGAAAAAACGCGGCTCGGGCTGGTGAAGATGCTGCTGGATCCACCGAACCTGTTGCTCATGGACGAGCCGACGACCCACCTCGACATGGCGTCCATCGACGCGCTGATCGGGGCGCTCGGCCAGTACGAGGGGACGCTGCTGTTCATTTCCCACGACGTGCACTTCATCCGCTCGATTGCGGGCACCGTGCTGCACATCTCCGCCGGCAAACTCGTGTCCTACGCCGGCAACTACGACTACTATCTCGACAAGACCCGGGCGACCTCTGCGCGTGCCGCGCTCGTGGCCGGCGAGGGCCTTTCCGACAAGCGCGCCGGTGTCGTGCAGGCCCCGGCCGCGGCTCCCGGAGAGACGTCCGGCGGCCCCGGGATGAGGGAGGTGCGCGAGGCCCGCAAACGCGAGTCTGCCGAACGCGCGGCCCGCGCCAAAGCGCTCCGTGAAAAGCAGAAGGCGCTCGCCGCCGCGGAAGCCAAGGTGTTGGCGCTGGAGGGAAAGCAGACGGAATTGACCGTCGCAATGGAGGGGCCGGAGCCGTACCAGAATCCGTCGCTGGCGTTGCAGCTCAACCGCGAGCTGATGCACGTGCAGGAGCAACTCGCGGAAGCCAACGCGGTGTGGGAGGCGCTTGCTTTGGAGGTGGGCGAATTGGAGGTTGTGGCCGAGGCGTGATCCGGTCTGTTCTATCGACAGCGTTTTTTCCCAATCTGCAGCCATGGCCGAGCCCACCGTTTTCTATAAACGTTCCACGTTTGTGACCCACCTGCCGAAGGGGGCGCTCTACAGTCCCAGCCATTACTGGTTGGTGGATGAGGGGGACGGTATCTGGCGGGTGGGCTTCACAAAGTTTGCCACGCGGATGCTTGGCGAGTTGGTGGATCACCAATTTGAGAAGCAGCCGGGCGCCGTGGTGCAAAGCGGGGAAATCGTCGGTTCAGTGGAGGGTTTCAAGGCGATCTCCGATCTGTACAGCCCGCTGCAGGGCACGTTTCTCGAGGGAAATCCGGCGCTCTCACGCGACCCGGAAATCATTGGCCGCGAGCCGTATGGCGAAGGGTGGCTTTTCCGCGCGCAGGGCATGCCTGATTCCCGCTGCGGCGATGTGGAAAGCTATCGCGCCCTCCTCGACGCGACGATCGACCGGATGCTCGAAAAGGAAGGCGCCGGGGAGTGATACCACTTATCTGAGTTTTCTGGATTATGAGCGATGGGAACCCCGTGAATTGATCGTTCCGCCTTGTTGAGAAAAGCGGCGCGGATTTTCGCCAAATCTGACGCCCCGCAAGGGGCACTTCTCTTTCAGCCCATGGCAACGCCATGGGAAAAGCGTCCCCAAAAAAGAATACGCCCTGAAAGGGCACCCTCACCTGCCCGGTCCATCCGAAAGCGTGGCTTCCTCATGGGGCGCCCTTTCACGGCTTCATGTTTGATAACGGATCAAACCCACGGCGTTGCCATGGGCTGCGAGTGGCCTCCCCCTTCGGGGCGGAAACACTCCGGTTAGCATTGAGAGTTGGTATCACGCGCCAAAGCCCATCGCCTTGCGCACGCGCTGGATCGTGGGCAGGGCAACGGCGCGGGCGCGCGCGGCCCCGTCGGCGAGGAGCGCGTCCAACGTCGCGGGGTTGGCCGCCAGCTCGGCGCGCCTTGCGCGGAACGGGGCGAACCGGTCCCAGATCGCCTCGAACAGCCGCTTCTTGAATTCGCCATAGCCGGTGCCGCCCGCGCGGAAATCGGACTCCATCGTTGCCACCTGCCCGGGCGTGGCCACCAGCCGGTACAAGGCCACGATCGACGAGCCGGCCGGATCCTTCGGAGCCTCCACCGGCTGGCAGTCGGTGACGATGCTCATCACCTTTTTGCGCAGCGCCTTTTCTTCCTCAAACAGGCCGATGGTATTGTTGTAGCTCTTGCTCATTTTCTGGCCGTCGAGCCCGACCACGGTGGCCATTTCCGCGACGATGCTGGGCTGTGGCACGGTGAACACCGGCCCGAAGAGGCGGTTGGCTTTTTCCGCCAGATCGCGCGTGACCTCCACGTGTTGTTTCTGGTCCCGGCCCACCGGAACGATGTTACTGTCGTAGAGCAGGATGTCCGCCGCCATCAGGACCGGGTACGCAAACAGCCCGTGCGAGGGCACGAGGCCCTTGGCCAGCTGGTCCTTGTAGGCGTGGCAGTTTTCGAGCATCGGCATCGGCGTCAGACACGTCAGGAGCCACGCCAGTTCGGTCACCTCGGGCACGTCGCTTTGCCGGAACAGGACGGCCTTTTGTGGGTCGAGTCCGCACGCCAGAAAATCCAGCGCGACCGACCGCGAATGCTCCTGCAGGTCCGCCGGTTTTTGCACCGTGGTGAAGGCGTGGTAGTCCGCGATGAAATAGAAGGCCTCGCCACGTTCCTGCCACTCGATGCCGGGCTTCATCATTCCGAAATAGTTGCCAAGGTGCGGACGACCGGTGGGCTTGATGCCGGAGAGAATGCGGGGCGCTGCCATAAGGCCGCGGATCATCCGCGCAAAACGCTCCGCTGCACAAGCAATTCGGGGTTCTGGGGGGTTGTGGGGGGTTCCGGGGGGTTCCGGGGCGGGCTGTGGGTTTCCGGTTCGGGGTGCGAGGCGTGGAGAATTGTCTTCGTGCGGTTCGGCCCTTTGTGGGACGTTTTCCGGATGCCCTGTTCCGGACTCACCGACTATCACGTGCACACGCCGCTCTGCCGCCATGCGGAGGGCTGGCCCGTGGAGATGGCGGCCCGTGCCGTGGCGCTCGGCCTCGACGAACTGGGTTTTGCCGACCACAACCCGATGCCGGCCCCCTTCGACGACTGGCGGATGCTGCACGGGGAATTGCCGGAGTATCTCGAGCAGGTCGGGCTCGCCAGAAACCGGTTTCCAAACCTCCCCATCCGGTTGGGGCTCGAGATGGACTTTCTCGACGGTTGCGAGGCGTGGTGGGAGCGGTTGCGCGGCGCGGCGCCGTGGGACTTTTGGATCGGCAGTGTCCACTACCTCGCCGACGGCATGGAGGTCGACAATCCAAAGTACCTGAGCCGCTACAGGGAGGCGGATCCCGCGCACGTGTGGGCTGCGTACTGGGAACGCTATGAGGCGTGTATCCGTTCGGGCTGGTTCGACTTTGTGGCGCATCCGGATCTCCCCAAAAAGTTTGGCTTCGTGCCCGGGGGCGATTTGCGGCGTTTTTATGAACCTGTGATTCAGGCGCTTGTGGACACCGGTCTGGCCTATGAAATCAACACGGCCGGCTTGCGGAAGGACTGTCGCGAGCTGTACCCGGCGCGGCAGTTTGCGCAGCTTGCCAGCGAAGCCGGCGTCCCGGTGCTCGTGAATTCCGACGCCCACGCCGTCTCCGAACTGGGGGCGGGTTACGCCGAGGCGGTGGCGCTGCTGCGCGAGGTGGGTTACACCGAGGTCGTGCGGTTTGCGGGAGGACGCCGCACGGCGGTCCCCCTGCCCGCCGCGGATCGGACGGGGGGTGTCCGGTGATTTTACGCGCGCGGCACCACGTGTTTTCCTTCCCCCGGCGGCCGCTGGTGATGGGGATCGTCAACCTCTCGGCCGACTCTTTTTCCGGCGACGGCCTGTCCGACTGCGGGGCCGCGCTCGGCCATGCGCAACAACTCCTGGCCGACGGCGCCGACCTCATCGATGTCGGCGCCGAAAGCGCGCGCACCAACCGCGGCCCCATCTCCGCCGCCGAGGAAGCCGAACGGTTGTGCGCCTTCGTACGGGGTTGGAGGGAGGCTGGCGGGGGCGCGCCGCTTTCGCTCAACACGTGGCGGCCGGAGGTGGCGGAGGCCGTGCTTCCGGAGGGGGGTGACCTCCTCAACGACATCGGCGGCCTGCCCGACGGGCGTAACGCCGCCATATGTGCGCGGCACGGGGCGGCGCTGCTGGTCATGCACAGCGTCGGGGTGCCCAAGGTGCCGCACACCCACGTCTCCTACGGTGACGTGTTGGGTGCCGTGGAGGCTTTTTTCGAGGAGAAGCTCGCCCTCTGCGCACAGACGGGTCTCGAGCCGGAGCGCATCCTCCTCGACCCCGGCATCGACTTCGCCAAACAGCGCGACGACAACCTCCGGATCTATGCCCGGCTGGAGCGGCTGCACCGTTTTGGGAGGCCGCTGCTGCTGCCGGTTTCGCGCAAGACTGTCATCGGCGAGGTGCTGGGCATCGCCGAACCGGCCGCGCGCGACGCGGGGACGGTGGCCTGCATCGTTCAGGGGATGCTCCGCGGTGCCCACGTGTTCCGCGTTCACAATGTGCGGGCTGCGGTGGCGACGGTGCGGACGATCGCCGCGGTGTTGGAGGCCTGAGGGCCGCGGTCGTCGCGTGGGTCCCCTACTCCGCCTCCGGGGTCCCCTACTCCGCCTCCGGCTCTGCGGGCGCTTCGCCTTCCGGACGGCGGTCCTCAAGCATGCGGTCCAGGGAGGCGACCTCGTCCCAAGGGAGGCGTTTGCGTTGGTATTTACGCCAGACGATATCCCGCAGTTCCTCGAGCTCTGCGAGCGGCGGGATTTCGTAGTAGGTCCACTGGGCTTCGGCGCGGCCCTTGGACTGGAACTTCCAGCGGCCGCCGAAGCGTTCCGCGCGCACCTCGCGTTTTTCCCCCTCGGGGGTGGTGGTTTTCCAGACGTGGATGTTTCGCATGAGGATCGTTTTTTTGGGTGGAGCGGTGGGTGCCTTGCCGCAGAATAGGCGAACTGTGAGGGAAGCGGGAAAAATTTTTGCCTACCTGTGTGGCGTGCTGGGTTTGGGGGCGCTGCTGGCCCCGCCCCTGTACTGGGCGGCGCATGCCTTGGCGGATGCAGGGGTACTGGTGGTGCTCCGGAAGTTCGCGTTCCAAAAGTATTTCAACCGTGCCGTGCTGGTGGCCGCTGTCGCGCTGCTCTGGCCGCTCATTCGCTGGCTTGGCCTGCGCGACTGGCGGCCGCCGGTTTTCCGCAGGGATCCCCGGTGGAAGCGCCGGCTCGGCGTCGGGATCGGGCTGGGGGCCGGGGCGATGGGGGTGTTGGGGGCCGTGCTGTGGGCGGCGGGGGCGTACCGTTTTGCCGGGCCGCCCGGCGCGGGCGCGGTGCTCGCGGTGGCGGGGTCGGCGGTGGCGGTAAGCCTGCTGGAGGAGGCGTTGTTCCGAGGGGTGTTGGCGGGGCTTTTTTCGCGCGGGATGGGGGCGGTTGGAGCGTTGTGGTGGACGAGCGGGTTGTTTGCGGTCGTGCATTTTCTCAAGCCCGATCCATCGGTCCAGGTGGCTTCCGTGACGTGGACTTCGGGGTTTGCGCTGGTGCCGCATGCCTTCCACCAGTTTCGGGAACCGCTGTTGTTGCTGGGGGGATTCGGCACGCTGCTGGTACTGGGGCTGGTGCTGGGGCTGGCGGCGCAGCGGACGGGGTCGCTGTGGATGAGCGTGGGTTTCCACGGGGGCCTTGTGCTGGTAAAGGGGGTTTTCCTAAAGTCCTTCGGGCAGGTGGCCCAATTCCCCCCGTGGGTGGGCCCCCAGCTGCAGGTGGGGCTTGCCCCGGTGTGCGTCCTCTTGCTTTCAGGTTGCCTGCTCTGGGCGCTCTCCCGCCCCGACGCGGGCGCCGGTGTCCCCTAGGCCCCCGCCCTGTTCCACGTGGAACGCGCCTCTCTTTCCCTCCCCATGCTGTACTTTGATCACAACGCCACCGCCCCGCTTTCTGCGGCCGCCCGCGCGGCGTGGGTGGAGGCGCAGGAGCGGTTTCCGGGGAACCCCTCCAGCCTCCACCGGGCCGGCCAGCGGGCCGAAGCCGCCCTCGAGGCGGCCCGCGCGGCGGTGGCCGCCCACCTGGGCTGCGCAGAGGCCGGCCTGATCTGGACCAGTGGCGCGACCGAGTCGGCTTCCGCGGTGTTCACCCACCTGGCTTTGCAGGCCGCCCCGGGGGCGGAGGTCTGGGTGTCGGCCGTCGAGCATCCCTGCGTGTTGGAAGCGGCGAAACGCGCCTTTTCAGGCCGGGTCCGCCGTCTGCCCGTCTCGCCGGACGGCCTCCTCGAGCCGGGCACCCTGAAGGCCGCGCTGGAGGCGGCCTCCTCCACGGGTCTGCCCGCCGGGGTCGCCGTCCTGGCCGCCTCCAATGAAACCGGAGTGCTGCAGCCGTGGCCCGCGCTTCAGGCCCTCTGCCGCGACGCCCGCGTCCCGTTTGTCTGTGACGCCACCCAGTGGATCGGACGCCTCCCGGCCGGCGGGTTGGGTGGATGTGACTTTTTGTTCGGCAGCGCCCACAAGTGCGGCGGACCGGTGGGGACCGGTTTTCTCAGTGTCGGCCGGTCTCCGCACCGGCTGCATCCCCTGCTCTGCGGGGGGCCGCAGGAGGACGGCCGGCGGGCGGGCACCCAGAACGTCGCCGGCGCCGCCGCCTTTGCCGCCGCCCTTGCCGCCTGTGCCGCGTATTTCCCGCAGGTTCCCGAACGCCTCGAATGGCGCGACCGCTTTGGGGCGGAGCTTCTGCTCCGCCTGCCCGGCACCCGGATTCTTTCCGCCGGCGCCAGCCGCCTTTGGAACACCGTGTCCTTCCTGCCTCCTGCCTTCCCCGACTGCCGGCAGCGCTGGGTGGTGCGTCTGGACGCCGCCGGCGTGGCTGCCTCCAGCGGATCCGCCTGTGCCAGCGGCCGCGAAAAGCCCTCGCACGTTCTGGAGGCGATGGGGGTCCCCGCGGCCGAGTCCGACCGGGTCCTCCGGCTGAGTGCCGGTTGGGACACCACCCCGTCCGACTGGGAGCAGGTGCTCTCCCGCCTCGGGGACATCTGGCGGCGTCTCGGCTCCGTTGGATAAAACGAGGGGTGGCTTGACGGGGTTCCGCGGGGGGTTCGGGTGTCACGGATGTCGGCGGCGGGGTATTGAGGGTCCAAACAGGCGTCATTGCGCAGAAAAGGCCCTTAAAGGGCCCTTTCCTCGGTCCCGAGGGTAGGCACAGCGGACGCCCGGCGTTTTCCGACCTGAAAAGGAGCTGAAAACGGCGTGGGCCGTTCCCCCCCGCGCCCGGGCCGCTGCAAAAGACGTCCGCGGCCGCCGGTCCGCCGAAAAAACAGTCGGGGGCATCCGAGCCGGCTGCGGTCCGGCCGCGGACGCCCCCCGGTCAAACGAACGTTCCACGTGGAACGGGGTTGTGCTACAGTCGCCAGCCCATGTTCACCCTGCCCACCGTTTATGATGTCGTCGTTCTTGGAGCCGGTCATGCCGGGATAGAGGCGGGGCTTGCCGCGGCGCGGCTGGGCTGCCAGACCCTGCTGCTCACCCAGAACCTGGATTCGGTCGGGCAGATGTCCTGCAACCCCGCCATCGGGGGGCAGGCCAAGGGGCAGATCGTCCGGGAGATCGACGCGCTCGGCGGGCTGATGGGGCTGAACACCGATGCGACCGGGATCCAGTTCCGGATGCTCAACGCAAAAAAGGGGCCGAGCGTGCGGTCGCCCCGGGCGCAGTGCGACAAGAAGGCGTACCAGTTCCGGGCCAAGGCCGAGCTGGAACGCACCCCCAACCTCACCCTCTGCCAGGGCAACGCCGTCCGGATCCTGCGGGATGCCGACGGCGCCAGCGGGGTGGAGACCAGCCTGGGCCTGCGGATCCGGGCGCGTTCGGTGGTGGTGACCACCGGCACCTTCATGCGTGGACTGCTGCACGTGGGGCTGCAAAACCAGTCGGGCGGCCGGTTGGGCGACTCTGTCTCCACCCTGAGCGACAGCCTGCGGGAGCTCGGGTTTGAGACGGGCCGGTTCAAGACGGGCACCCCCTGCCGGCTCAACGGGCGGAGCCTCGATTTCAGCCGGTTTGAGAAGCAGGAAGGGGATGCCGTGCCGCTGCCCTTCAGCAGCCTGCCCGAGCGGATCGCCGGCGGGCGGGACGAGATCTTCACGCTCAACCGGTGGGAGTCCGGAGCGTTCCACGTGGAACAGCTCCCCTGCTGGTCCGCCTACACCAACCCGGAAACCCACCGGATCATCCGCGCCAACCTCCACCAGAGCCCCCTCTACGCCGGCCGCATCGCCGGGGTCGGCCCCCGCTACTGCCCCTCCATCGAGGACAAGGTCGTCAAGTTCGAGGACAAGGACCGCCACCAGATCTACCTCGAACCCGAGGGCCGCCACACCGAGGAGTACTACGTCAACGGCATCTCCACCTCCCTCCCGCTCGAAGTCCAATACGCCTTCCTCCACACCATTCCCGGTCTCGAAAACGCCGTCATCCTCCGGCCCGGCTACGCCGTCGAATACGATTACTGCCCCCCCACCCAGCTCTTTCCCACCCTCGAAACCCGGCTCCTGCCCGGGCTCTATTTCGCCGGCCAGATCAACGGCACCTCCGGCTACGAGGAGGCCGCCGGACAGGGCCTCCTCGCCGGCGCCAACGCCGCCCTCAAGCGCCTCGGCCGCCCCCCGCTCCTCCCGGGCCGCGCCGACGGCTACCTCGGCGTTCTGGTGGACGACCTCGTCACCCGCGGCACCGAGGAGCCCTACCGGATGTTCACCAGCCGCGCCGAACACCGCCTCCTCCTGCGCCACGACAACGCCGACCTGCGCCTCACCCCGCTCGCCGCCGCCGCCGGCCTCGTCGATCCGGAACGCGCCGCCCGCACCGAGGAGCGCCGCGCCCAACTCGCCCGGCTCCGCGCCTACACCGAGGCCACCCGTTTCGGCGAACAGCGGCTCGCACAGTTCCTCCGCCGGCCGGAAACCAGCTGGACCGAACTGCCCCACGAAATCCGGCGCGAGTTCCCGGACGCCGCCTGGGAAACCACCGAGATCGACCTGCGTTACGAAGGCTACATCACCCGGCAGCACGCCGCGGTCGAAAAGCTCCGCGCCCAGGAGGAGCGGGCCCTCCCACCGGACCTCGACTACGCCCGCGTGCCCGGCCTCCGGCACGAAACCCGGCAGAAACTTGGAAAGGTCCGTCCGGCCACCCTCGGCCAGGCCGGCCGCATCAGCGGCATCACCCCCGCGGACATCGCCTACCTCGCCCTCCTCCTCGACAAGCCGCGCGCAGCCTGGCACGCGTGAGAGCGGGAGCCGCCGTGGCGGGAGCGGGGGCCGTAAAAGGGCGGGGAAGGGGCCAAAAAGAAAAGGGCGTCCGCTGTCTCTACCCTCGGCGGGGAGGAAAGGGGGGTTTAAGGGCCCTTTCCGGCGAATTGAGCCGGTTTTTGGTGCTTTTTGCACCGGCCCGGCTGGGATTGGAGCGGTTTTCGGGTCCGCAGGGCCGGCGCACTACTTGACGGCGGCCCAGACGCGGTGGACGTCGTCGTGGTCGTCGAGGGTCTGCAAAAAGTCAGCCACCTCGGCGGCCTGTTCGTCGGTCAGCTCGGCGAAGTTTTTCGGGAGGTAGCCGAACTCGGAGGTGACGATCGTCCATGCGTGGCTGGACAGCCATTTGGAGACGGCGTGCAGATCGGCCCGTTCCGTGAGGAAACGCACCCCCACGCGGTCGGCCGGGATGTCGTCGTTTTCCTCGGTGGACAGCAGCTCGAAATTCTGGGCGCCCGCCTCGATCGCTGCCTCCTCCGGGTCCATCGCACCGGGAGCCTGGTGCGCCTCCACAATCCCCATGTGGTCGAAGAGAAACTTGTTGGAGCCCGGCGCGCCCAACTGGCCCTTTTTAAACAGCACCCGGAGCTCGGGAGCGGTCCGGTTGTTGTTGTCGGTGAGCACCTCCACGATGACCGGAACCTTGTGCGGGGCGTACCCCTCGAAGGCGACCTCTTCCAGCACCATCTTTTCGTCGCCCACGCCGGCGCCCTTTTTGATGGCGCGCTCGATCACGTCGCGGGAGACGGACTCTTTCCGGGCCTTTTCAATCGCGGCGAAGAGGCGCGCGTTTCCGTCCGGATCCGCTCCGCCCAGCTTGGCGGCGACGGCGATTTCCTTCACCAGCTTGCTGGTGGCGGCGGAGCGTTTCTTGGCGTTGACCTGACGTTTTGCGAGTAACCACTGGCGGCCCATAATCCCAGCACACTAGCCAGAGAACGGAACCCGGGTAAACAGCATTTGCCATCCCGCCCGGCCTCCGTTTGGGTGGCGCCCATGCACGCACACACCGCCAGTTTTTCCGTCCAGACCCGGGGCAAGGGCACCTCCGAAATCACCGAAGCCGTCGAACGCATCGTCCGCGAAAGCGGTGTCCGCACCGGCACGGTCACCGTGTTTGTGCAGCACACCAGCGCGAGCCTGGTGATCTACGAAAACGCCGACCCCTCGGCCCGCGTCGACCTGCACGCCTTCTTCGAACGACTCGTGCCCGAGGGGAGCGATTATTTCGTCCATACCGACGAGGGCCCCGACGACATGCCCTCCCACCTGCGGATGGTGCTCACGCGCACCAGCGAGGTGGTGCCGCTTGCGCAGGGCCGGATGCAGCTGGGCACCTGGCAGGGTATCTTCCTTTTCGAACACCGGCGCCAGCCCCACCGGCGCAACGTGGTCGTCACCGTCCTCGGCACCCTCGAGCGCTAGTCCGCGTTTACCGGATTGATGATCCGCAAAGAACGCAGGGAGCGCAGAGCAGGAACAAAAGGGCTCCCGGCGAAAGACCGTCTGGTCCGAGGGGATGCCTTCTTTGGAAGCCCCGTGATTCGCCTCCCTGTGCCTTTGGGATCTGCGTGTGTTTCGCGGTTAAATCCCCGCCTGCGCGCTCCCCAGATCGCGCGCGACTTTGCATCCGCTGCCCTCCGCCGCTAGAATCCGGTATGCACAAGAACGAGATGCGGCTCGACCCCCTCACGGATGAGTGGACCCTCTTTTCCGAGGCGCGCGCGCACCAGCCCGCCGCCGCCTCCGTGCTCGAAGAATACGCGGCCCAGACGGCCGCCAACCCTTTCCTCGCAGGCCTCGAACCCCACACCCCGCAGGTCCTCCACCAGACCGACGGTCCGGCTGGAGGCTGGCGCGTTCGGGTCGTCCCCAACCGCGCGCCGGTCCTGCGCGTCGAGGGCGACCACACCCGCCACGGGGACGGCTTTTACGACCACATGGACGGCGTGGGCGCTCACGAGGTGATTATCGAAACGCCCGACAGCCGGGCCCTCGAGACCCTTGAACTCACACAGGTCGAGGAAGTGGTGATGGCTTGGAAATTCCGGATGCTCGACCTCAGGCGGGATGTCCGGTTGCGTTCCTTTTCGGTGGTCAAATCGGTGGGGCGCGGCGCGGGTGCACTCGTCCCGCACGCGGTCAGCCAACTGGTCGCACTGGCCGTGCTGCCGGCCCGGCTCAAGCGGAAACTGGACGCCGCCCGCGCCTTTTATGAGCAGAAAAAACGGTCTATTTTTGAGGACATCCTCGGCGAGGAAGTCCGCACCGGAACCCGGATCGTTTACGAGAACCACGGCTTTTGCGTGTTCTGTCCCTACGCCTCGCGGACGCCGTTTGAACTGGCGGTTTTCCCCAAGCGACAGAGCGCAGATTTTCACGCCATTCAGGAGGGCGAGGTGGTGCAGTTTGCCGACGCGCTCCGCGTGGCGTTGCGCAAGCTCAACGGCGCCCTGGATCATCCGCCCTACCAACTGGCCCTCACCACCGCCCCGACCCGCACGCCACGGCAGGACCACTGGGGCTCCATCGACCGGGATTTCCGTTGGCATGTCGAACTGCTGCCCCGGCTGTATCCGGCCAGCCCCTTGGAGCTCGCCACGGGCTCTTGGGTGAACGGCGTCTGGCCCGAGGTGGCCGCTGATTATCTCCGCAACATCCATGCCGCGGACTAGGCCGCCGCCCGCACACCCAACGCCCCGGAACCCCCCTCAGAACCCCCAGAACCCCCAGAACCCCAAGAACACAGAGCCGCCCCGCGTGAATCGTTCCGACCTCCCTATTTTTGAACTCGAACACGACCTCGTAGACGCGTTGTCCCGCGGAAACCGCGTGGTGCTGCAGGCGCCCACCGGCTCCGGCAAGTCCACCCAGATCCCGCAAATGTTGCTCGACCGCGGGTTGCTGGGTGGCGGCGAGGTGGTGGTCTTACAGCCCAGACGGCTCCCCGCCCGCATGCTCGCCAACCGCGTTGCGCGTGAACGTGGCGGCCAACCGGGCGGCGAGGTCGGCTACCAGATCCGGCTAGACCGCGTCTGCTCCGCCGCCACTAAAATCCGCTATGTCACCGAGGGGATCCTGCTCCGGCAGATGCTCTCAGACCCTTCACTCTCCGGAGTGTCGGCGATCTGTTTCGACGAGTTTCACGAGCGCCATTTGTACGGCGACATCACCCTCGCTCGGGCGCTTGAAATTCAGGAAACCCTCCGGCCGGACCTGCGTCTGGTTGTGATGTCGGCGACCCTCGAAACGGCTGCGCTTCAGCAGTACCTCGCGCCCTGCGAACTGCTGGTTTCCGGCGGAC
>JBILKV010000137.1:0-11444 GCA_044376515.1 Chthoniobacteraceae bacterium
CCTCCGGCACGGAACGCTGCATCCGGAAGGCCAGCTCATAGGAGGCGATCCGCGCGGCCAGCGCCGGATCGGCGGGATACTCCACCCCGCGCAACTGGTTGAGCTCACGGACCAAATCCAGTCCGATCGCATAGGCATCCGGCGCAAAGGGACGGGCGGGTTTTCCAAAATCCAGAGGGTTTGCGGGATCCACGCGCAGGGGGACCGCGTCGTGGGCGGGACCGAGATAGTGGCCGTCCTTGTTGTTCCAATACTCGCGGGTGCCGATGGACACAAACTGCGGCAGATTGTCGTTGAGACTGCCGAGACCGTAATGCACCCAGGCCCCCAGTGTCGGATAGTTGCCGTCCACCATGTGGCGGCCGGAATGAAACTGGGTCTGCGCCCCGTGATTACTGTCGGTGGTGTAAAGAGAGCGGATGACGGCGAGTTTGTCAGCGTTGGCGGCGATGTGCGGAAACCAATCGCTGATCTCGATACCGCTCTGGCCGTGTTTCCGGAAGCCGATCTGGAGCGGATAGATCTTGTTGCGCTGGTTGCCGTTGCCATCCGGCACGACGAGGCGTTCAAGGGCAAGCTTCTTGGGATCCTGCACGTCGGCGAAGGGCGTTTCCGCAATGGTTTTGCCCCCGTACTTGGTGAGCATCGGCTTGGGATCGAAACTTTCCATGTGGCTGACCCCGCCATTCATGAACAGCCAGATGACGCTCCGCGCCCGCGCAGGAAAATGCGGCAGCCCCGAGGGCGGCGCCCATTCCGCCGCAGTCACAGCCGCGGCACTCCCGCGCGCCTCGCGCGCCAGCATCGTCCCGAGTGCGAGACCCGTGAATCCAAAACCGAGGTCTGCGAGAAACGTGCGTCTTGAGCCGGCCGCTGTCGCCTGGGAGTGGGGTGCGTGGTCCTTCATGTTCAGCGGAGCGTGACGAAGTCGTTGTGATTGAGCAACGCCCAGACGAGGTTGGCCCGCGCAAACTGCGCCACCGCGGACGGCCCGGCAACGCCTGCCCCCGAGCGCCACGCGGCCAGCGCATGCAGGCAGGCTGCCAACTCTGCTTCCCGCGGATCCTCCCCCAGAACATGGACATAAGCCGCCCTCACAAACTCCGCATCCGCCGCCGCGCCCGGATTCCCCCCCGCAAACGCGCCTCCCCCGGTCGCGCCAGCCACGCCTGGGCGCCCAGCCACGCGCACACCCTCGGAGCCCCCTTCACCCCCAGCCGCGTCCGCGCCCCCGGGGTCCCGTCCATCCGGACCGCTAGCTCGGCCGCGGGCGAGGAGGTCCGCGATCCGAGCGGCGGCGTCCCACACGAGACTGCTGTTACTGAGGGCCAGGGCCTGCTGGGGCACAATGCTCTGTTCGCGCCGGTAACATTCCTTGACGGCGGCCTGGTCGAAGGTGGTGAGGAAAAGGTTCCGTTCGTTGTTGGAGTGGTAGAAGTAGAGGCTTCTGCGCTTGGAGGTTGGCTGTTGGGCCGCGGGCACGGGCGGGCCGCCCCGGGTTCCATCCAGTTCGCCGGCAAGCGCCAGAATCGAATCCCGCACCACCTCCGACTCGAGGCGGATGGGGGACCGCCTCCACAAATGCACGTTGTCCGGGTCCATGCGCAGGTTGGCGTCCAAACCGGCCTGCGAGGAGGACATCCGATAAGTGGCGGAATGGACGATCACCCGGTGCAGCCGCTTCATGCTCCAGCCGCCCTCGACCAGTTCGGAGGCCAGCCAGTCGAGGAGTTCGGGGTGGGAGGGCGCTGCGCCCTTCCTACCGAACTCAAACACGTTGGGTACCAACGGAACCCCCATGTGGCGGGTCCAGATGTGGTTGGCCGCAACGCGCGCCACCAAAGGGTTTCGGGGGTCGGTCAACCAACCGGCCAGTGCCAACCGCCGCCCGGTGCTTTCGGTGGGGAAGGGCACCTCGGGGTCGTCCTTGCCGGAACTCAGAAAGCGGGTGGGAGTCCATTTGGCGCCGTAGAGAACCGTGTAAGAATCTGCCACGGCCACGGGTGCCGCGGCCAACTTGACGGCCTTTTCCAGCGCGTCCTGCGCGGTCTTGATTTCCTTTTGGACCGCCTCGCGCTTGTCGGCAGCCGCCTTGAGAAGCCGCACCTGCGCTTCGGCCACCGCCTGCCTCTGTCGGGCCACGCCCGCAAGCCTCTCCGCGACAACGGCCTCCCGACGAAGCTGCGCCTCCTCCGGCGCCGCCGCCCAGCGGGCCCGCATTGCGGCGGCCCGTCGGTCGATGCTCCCGGCTTCGGCCTCGCGGAACGCCAAAGCGAGCCCCGCCGTAGAGAGCTCAGCGGCCGCCACGGCCGCCTGAGGCGCATCGGGGTCCGGTCCGCCAAGGAGGGCTTCGCTCCGTTCGACCGCCCTCTGAAGGGCCTCCGTGGCGCTCAGGAGCGCCGCGCGGCCCGCCAGGCTGTGGGCCTCCAGGACCCAGGGCTGGCGCTCTGGCTGGCTGGCGCGCGGCGGCAGGGGCACCGGGCGGACCTTGAGCTCGGAAAAAGCCAGCAACGCGGGGACCCCTGGCCGCAAGGCGATCGACCGGTCGGGATTGGATTCCTCGCCACGGACGAACCGGTAGGTCGGCACTGAGGGCAGTCCGTCGTAGACTCTGGGCACGCCGTCTTTTTCCAGATCCACCTCGCCAGGAGCGACATCCATCCGCACATGGTAGGGTTCGAAGAAGGCGCGCATCCGGTAGAAGTCGGCCTGGGTCACCGGATCGTATTTGTGGTCGTGGCACTTGGCGCAGTTGAGGGTGAGCCCAAGGAACGCCTTTCCGACGTGTTCGACGGTTTCCTCCATCCAGGTGTTCCGGTTGAACAAAAACCAATTGCGCGCGAGGAAGCCGGTGGCGCGCAGGCTGTTGGGATCCTCCGGGGCGATTTCGTCGGCGGCGAGCATGAGGCGGACCATTTCATCGTAAGGGGTGTCCGCGTTGAGTGCCTCGATGATCCAATCCCTCCAATGCCAGATGTGTTTCTGGCTGTTGCGCAACTGTGCGCCCAGGCCCCACCAGTCGCTGTAACGCCAGATGTCCATCCAGTGCCGGCCCCAGCGTTCGCCGTGCCGGGGGTCGGCCAGCAGGCGTTCCACGGTCTGGCCATACCAGACGTCCTCCGGAGCGTCCAGAGCGAGCCTGGCCTCTGCGGGGCCCGGGGGCACGCCGACGAGGTCCATGAAAAGCCGGCGCAAAAGAAGGGCCCGGGGCGCCGCGGGCGCGGGTGCAAGGCCGGCCCGTTGATGCTGCGCAGAAACAAACGCATCCACGGGAGTCCGGACCCAGCCCGGATCGGAGGCCGCCGGGGGCGCCGGGCGCACACGCGGACGGAACGCCCAGTGTTCGCGCGGGTCGGGCTCCGGGTGTTCATCGGCGGGTGCGGCGGCCCCGGCGACGATCCAACCCCGCAACAGGGCGACCTGCGGTCCGGAAAGGCTTTCGCCCTCGTGTTTGGGTGGCATGTGTTCCTCGGGATCCGCGCTCTGGACCCGCCCGAGAAGGAGGCTTCCGGCGGGGTCGCCGGGACGGGCGGCGGGTCCGGAATCACCGCCGCGGAGCAGCGCGGCAGCGGTGTCGAGGCGAAGGCCGCCGGACTGTTTCAGGGCCCCGTGGCAGGCGTAGCAGTGGTGCTGCAGCATCGGCTTGACCGTCCGCAGGTAGTCGCCCTCCGCGGCCGCGGGGGCGGCGAGGATCCACAGCAACAGAAACACCGTGGTCAAGAGCTCGGAGCGTCCGCGGACGCTTTGGACGCTTTGGACGCTTTGGACGGCGCTTGGCCACGGACTGCACGCCCCCGCCCGGGCTTTAGACGCACCAGCCGGACGCGAAGTCCTGCGGGGGCGGCCCGCACGGGTCGGGGGGGATTCCGGCCCGCGCCGGCTACCGGCCGGCCGATGCGGGAACTCCAGTCCGGTCTGCGAAGTGAAACGGGGTTGCATGTGACGGTGGGGGGTGCGGGTGGCGCCTTCACGCCTCATCCGAGTCGCCCGGGCCGTCGCGCCGCCTGGCGGCTCGGCGGCTCGGCGGCTCGGTGGGGAGCGGGGGTGGAGCGCGGGGGCAGGGCTTGCTCCCGAGCAGCCACCCGCAAAGCGGCCGGTTCTTTGCTAGTTTTGGGTCTGCTCGGGTTCGAGTGTCATTTTGTTGAGGACTTTGCGGACGCCGTGGATGTCGGCGCAGAGGCGGCCGGCGAGCTGTCTCTCCTCCTCGGTGGGGGCGATTCCGGTGAGTGTGAGCAGCCCCTCGCTGACTTCAAGGCCAGGTTTGAGGCTGCGGGTGGGCCGGTGGAGGCGGAGCGCCATACGGGCCTGTGCGGCGACGGAGGGGTCGTCCACCCCGGCGGTCGCTTCGGTTGGCGACAAGGGCTCCGGGCCGCAATCCTCCTGCTGTTTGGGGGCGGCCTCGCCCTGTCCGGCGTGTTTGGCGACCAGTTCGTTTTTGACGGACCGGACCCCCTCGATCCCTGCGGCGTACTCCGCGGCGAGGGACCGGGAGGCGTCGCTCTCGGCCTCGCCCCTGAGGATGACCACGCCCTCCTTCACCTCGAGTTTGGCGGTGGCCCCGCGTGCGCTGCAGTGCCAGGCAAGGACGGCTTTGACGGTGCGGGCGAGAAGGGCGTCGGCATCCTCCTGTGGGACCGGCTTGAGGGCGATCTGGTTGTCGATGCTGCGGACGCCGTGGAGCGCGGCGACCGCCTCCTCGGCGAGTTCGCGTTGGACCGGGGTGTCAACGGTGCCCCGGAGGGTAACCATGCCGTTGCTGACCTCGATGGAAATACCCTCCTCGGCGAGGAGCTTGCGGAACACGTAGGCGCCCCGAGCGGAGGCTTCGAGGTTCTCATCGGTTTCGGAGGCCTGCAGAGGAGGGGGGGCAAGAAGAAGGCCCGAAACGGCGAAGGCCGCCAGAAGGGGCCCCAGCCGCGCGGTGAATTTCCATGGGGGGAGACGCCGTTGGCTCCTTGTTCCGGACTGGAGGGCCGGCCCCGTTTCCGGGGTTTGGAGGCTGGTTTGGAGGCTGGTTTGGAGGCTGGAAGTCACGGTTTTCATACAGGCACAACCTCCGTGCGGCGGGGGAGATGCGCCACGGGAAATTTCCCTGCCCGAGGACCGGGGCACAACCCCTGCAGGGGTCTCAGGAAAAACCGCCTCCTTCCCCACGCCCCCCGCAGCTTCACGGGAGCCTGCCTACCCGCGCCGGTCCGCGGGCTGACTAGAACTGCAGACTGAACGAAACGCTGCCGAAGGTGGAATGGACACCGCTCCTGCGCTGCTGATCCACGTTGACCCGGAGGCGCGTGCGTTCGGTGGTCGCAACCTCCGCCCCCAACCCGGCCCGGACCGCGCTGTTGCCGGACTTTGAGCCTTGGAAGCGAGAGGGGGCGGCGCCCGGACCAGCGAGTGCGATGTCTGCGTGGGCGGTGTCAGAATCGAGGCTCTGGATCCAATCGAGGGAAGCGGTGAGGCGGGTCTGCTTGTCGGCCAGCTTGGTGATTTTGGCAGCCTGCAGGCCGGTGCGGAAGGAGGTGGAACCGGTGTTGTTTTGGCGCACAACGGCTTCGAGGCCGTTGAGAGAGGACTCTTGGAGGCCGGCCTGCCTGATGTTTGCGTGGAGCAAGTGGAGGGAGGGGGTCAACATAAGGGAGCCACTTTCTGAGCGGAAAGGCACGGCGAGCCCGATCTGGCCGGTCCATTCCGTGGCCTCCGACCTGCCGGTGGTGGGGCCGCCTCCCGGCACGTCGACGCTACGCCTGAGTTTGTTCTGAGACTGGCCGTAGGCGAGGGAGGCGTCCCAGACCAGCGGGCCGGCGGCGAAATTGCCGTAGATGCCGGTGTGCCAGCTATCGGAGTCGACCTTGCCGCGGCCGTTACCGAAATTGGCATTGGCGATGCCTGCGGCGCCGAAGAGGCCGAGGGTGAGGCTTCCGAGCTTGGTTTCGACACCGGAGATGTCGCCAAAGTGATTGGAGTTGTAGCCGGGTGAGCCGCTGTTCAGATCGGAGCTGCGCCTGCCCCAGCCGCCGTAAGCGGTGGTCCAGGCACGGGCCTGTTCGAGTGCGGCGGAGGCCGTGGACTGGCCGGGCTTGACGGCCAGGGACAGGGAAGAGTCGCCGACGTTGTCGAGCGCGAGCATGTCCATGTGGTTGGCGAGCCCGGACTGGATGTCGCGCAGACGGTCGAGGCCGATGTTGCTGAGGTCCGCATAGACGCCGGGGTCCAACGCGGCGAGGGTGGAGGCGATGCCTGCGGCCGTGGGATGGATGTCGAGGAGGTCGATGAGGTTGGAAACGGCGGCGTTTGAAGAGGTCAAAGATGCGTCCCGGTCGAGCATCTGGCCTGTTGCGGCGGCGTTGCCGGAGGCGAAGGAGGCGAAGGGATTTCGGGTGACGTTGAGGTAAACCGTGCCGCCCTGGAGTGGGTTTTGATTCTGCACGGCCGAAAGGTTCGCGGTGACCACCAGACTCCTGTAGGTTCCGCCGGCCACTGAACCGCCGACGGTGACATAACTTGTGACAGCGGGCAGCGAGGCGGGAGCGGCACCGGACCCGTAGACTACCACGGGCAGGGACTTGGTTCCGACCTGATTCACCCTGGAGACCCGGGTTGGATTGAAGGCGCCACCGGAGAAGGTCCCGCTCACCGCAAACGCGGAAATGTTTCCGCCGAGGGACGGGATGGTGCCGACTTCCAGCTTGTCGGCTGCACCGGCGCCGACGGCCACCGATTTCTCGGCGGTGTATTCGAGAACCGTTGAAACGCCCGTTCCGATCGTCAGGGCGCCAGTGATTCTGAGCCTTCCCGGGGAGTTGCCCGGGGCGAGGGTGGCGCCGCTGGCGAGTTGCACGCTTCCATCGACGGTGCCGCTACCTTGAAGGGTTTGGCTACTGCCCATCACCAGTCCGGGGTCGGCGACCCTGAGGGAGCCTCCGGTGGAGGTTGCGTCCCCAACGGTCAGCACCAGCGAACCCGAGGGCGCAAAGCCCTGGGTAAACTCAATCACATTGTTGGTTCCTCCGATGGTGATGGTTCCGGCATTGGTTAGGGCAGTGGAGCTGCCGCCGGTGATGGAGAGGGTGTTGTTTGAACCCACGATAGCGAGGTCCGTGGTATAAACGGTGTTGGCGGTAACGACGGCCCCGGTTCCGCCCACCTCGAGCGGGTTGGACCGCCCTGCGGTGCCGATCTGACCGATGGTCAGGGTTCCGGTAAAGTAGCGGGTGGTGGTGAAGGAGGGGAGCACGACGGCGTTGATCGTTCCGCCGGTGATGTCCAGAACATCGGCGGTGAGGGTTGCGGTTTCTCCCGGCCTCCCGAGAACGCCACCGGATGCAGTGAAGGAGCCCACGATCACCTGAGCGTTTCCAGCAAGATCAATGAAGCCGGAGGCGAGGTGGAGTTGACCGCCGAGTTGATTTTGGGCGGCAAGCTCGAGCGAACCGCCGTTGACGGTGACATCGCCCGCGAGCGTCGCGGTGGAACCGAGAGTCAGGGTGCCTCCGGAGACAAAGGTACTGCCGGTGAAGGCTCCCGCGCCGGAGCCACCCAGAGTCAGCCGGCCGGAGCCGCTCTTGACGAGGGTGTCGGCTTGCACGCCTCCCCTGAGCGCGATGTTCCCCGAGAGCGAGCTGAGGGTGCCACCATTGCCGAGGGTGACCGCGCCGCCGACGTCGATGTTGCCAGTCAGGGAGAGACTGGCCGAGCCGGTGATCGAACCGGTCGAAAGGGTGCCCGAGAGCACCGAGATGTTTGCGGCATCCGAGATCGTAATCGGACCAGAGATCCGGTTGTCGCCCCCAGCGCTCAGGAGGGTCCCGGAACCAGTCAGGGACAATGCGTTGGCAAGGGTCAGGGAATTCCCCTGGCCGTCAAGGAAGAGGGAAGAGCGATCCGCCACTCGGATCGAGCCGCTCGAGAGGGCCTGCCCGGAAGCGATGATCAAGGAGCCTCCCTGAACATTGGTGCCTCCCGTGAAGTCGCTGACACCCGAGAGACGCAGCGCGCCCGCACCCTGCTTGATCAGGGAAATAGCACCCGAGAGGCTGCCACCGAAGGTTACGCCCGCCCCCCCGAGTTGGCCCATCTTGAGGGTCGCGCTGGAATCCGAGCGGATTACCCCCGAACCAGTGAGGGATCCGATGGAAAACGTCCCGACAGCCAGGCTGATCACACCGTTGTTACTGACCGCACCCAGAGTGCCGCCGTCGAGCGAGAGGGTGACTGTACCCGGTGCGCCGACCGCGAGGGCGGCGGTTTCCGAAGTGGTGGCGGTCAGGTTGAGCGTTCCATCCACGACGTAGGCACCAGAGAACTGGGAGAGCGTGCCCCCGAGTGACATGGCGCCTCCAGAGACTAGGGCGAGCGTGCCGGAGCCAGCCAGGTTGCCCGCAAACGTACCGCCGCCGGCGCTGAGGGTCCCCGAGAGAAGGATGTCTCCGGCAGTCAAGGTTCCCACCGAAACGGTCTGCCCCGCCGCCGCCGAATGGAGCGACCCACCGCTGACGGTGTCGATGGTTGCGCCGGAACCGGTGAGTGTGAGGGAGCCCGAACTCAACGCGGAACCCGTGGCGAAACCGCCCACCGTGACCTCGGCACCGAGGATGGAGGCGAGGTTGGCGTCCCCGTTGAAAACGAGGCGGCCTTGGGTGAGGTTCTGGGTGACCGAGCCGGTCCCGGAAAACAGGGTGGTGCCCAAGCCGGAGATGGAGCCGAGGGTGACCTCGGCGCCGAGAAACCGTGCGGTGGCGCCCGAGTCCACGACAAGGTTGCCGGCGGCGTGGATGGATCCGCCCGAGGCGATGGTCAGGGAGCCCGCATTCACGGTGGTGGGCCCGGTGTACTCGTTCTTCGCGGAAAGGATCGTCGTGCCCGAAGAGGTCAGCGAACCGGTACCCGCCAGCGAAGCCCCAATGACCGCGTCGGAGAGTATAAACGCATTTCCGTTCAGGGTCCCGGATTTCACGGTGGCCCCGGTGACGGAGACAGCACCGACCGTCTGGGAAGTGTTGCCCAAATCCAGCAAGGTTGCAGCGCCGGCCACGGTGAGACTGCCCGAAGCAAGAACCCCTTGGGCTCCCAGAAGCAGCGAGCCACCGGTGATTCCAGTGCCGGCCGTGGAATCATTGCCACCCAACAGGGTCAGGGATCCGGCACCGGACTTGGTGAAGTCATGACTGCCCTGAAGGCTGTCAAGGGTGACTGCCGTGAGACTGCCTGTATCGAGGGTGGCAGCCGCATTGAGAACAGTCGCCCCAAAAACCGCCGCGTAGGAGCCTAGGGCGGCGGAGTCCACCTTGAGAGTTCCCTGCAGGGTCAGGGCGCCGAAGGTTTGGGAGCCCGCACCCGCCAGCGTGAGGGTGGATTCTGATTTAACCTGCACCGCGTGGTGGGCCGCAAGGGGCTGATTGGAAGCCAGCGCCAGCGTTCCACCCTCAAGGGAGAGTTCGTTTGCGGTGCTTCCCAAAGCCAGCGCGTTTGTAATTTCTAAAACACCGGACTTCACGACCGTCTGAAACACGGATTGCGAGGCGTCGCCGGCTAACACCTGTTTGCCGGACCCCGAGACAACGAGGACGGCACCGGGCAAAGCTTTGAGACTGCCGCCGAAGGTCGCGACGCCCGTCGACACGAGCGTTAGTGTCCCTGCGGCGAGCTCGACGATGCCCTGCGACCCGGAGACAACGCCCCCGCCTTCAAGGGAGCGCAGGGAGATGTCGGCCCCGAGAGCGAGCGTTGCATTTCCCGAAACCGGGTTGAAGGAAACGGCCACCGCTTCGGTGAGGGCTTTCTCCGCACCAAGGCTCAGGGCACCGCCTTCAATCACCACGGAGCCGGTGAACGCGCGGTTGTCGCCCCCGAGCGAGACGGTTCCCGGCGTCGAATCCTTCACGAGGACTGAAGAGCCGCTGAGGGAGGCATTAAGGATCCCGTTGGAGAGGGTCAGGCCGGAGGAACCGAGGGTCCCGTTGCGAATTTCGCCACCGTTGAGGCGCACGGCACCCGCGTTTTGAGTCGTGCCCGACAGGTCCAAGTTTCCGCCGGAAACGTTGAGGGTGCCCGAGAAATGATTGTTCAGGCCTGAGACCGTGAGCGATCCACTCTGAATGTTGATGGCGGAACCAGCCTCGCCCTCCAGCGTACCGGCGAGGTTGCTGTCCGCGGAGAGAGTCAGGCTCGAGGAGTTCAAGGAGAGCGCCCCCTGGGCCGCAACCGACCCGGAGGAGATCGCTTGATTGCCGAGAAGCACGACGCGGCCCGACGGGGCCACTTCGAGCGTGGTCGCGCTTCCGAATGCGCCCGTCCCGGCACGCACGGTTCCGCTCGAGACGGTCAACGTCAGGTTGGACGCGGGCCCGGCGAATTCAAGCACGCCACCGCCCAGTTTGGTGAGCGCGTAACCCGAGGTGTCCACCGAGCCGCTAAGAACGAGGGCCTTGTCGGCCACGTTGATGCTGGCAGCCCCATTGAGCTGGACGGACCCAGTCAAGGTCAACGCGTGGGTCCCGAGGAAGCTGAGGGAGCCGCCAAAGGTCATCGCGTTCGAAAGAGCGAGGGAGGGTTGGGACACATCGAGGGCGGCGCCGTCGACGATGGTGAGCGATCCCGTCCCGAGTGCGCTGGCATTGGCAACGGTGAGGATGCCGCCATTCAGTTGGGTTCCCCCTTCGTAGGAGTTGACCCCGGCGAACGCGAGGCTCCCGTTAATCACGACGCCACCGAGACCCGAAATCGTGCCATTGGCGGCCTGCTGGCCTCCGGCGATGGTGAGCCGCGCGAGTCCGTTCTGGAGCTGGATGTTTCCCCCCCGGAGATCTGTGACGGAAGCCGAAGCGGAGAACCTCAGCGATCCGCCGGATACAACGTTGAGTTGGGCGGAATTTGCGACCGAAACCTCGCCGCTGCTCAACGTGCCCGAGACTGTCAGGGCGTGTGCGGTGACGTTCGCGCCCGCAATGTCGCCGGTAGTCAAGGAATCGGAAACGAAAATGCTCCCTCCCGAGAGCGTGCCTGCGATCGAAGCACTGGAGGCGAAGCTCGTGGTGCCGTTTCCGAGAAGGCCCTTGCTGAGTGTCAGAAGGCCGCTGTTTGCGGAGAAATGAAGCGTGCCGCCGGGGAAGGTGTCGTTGGTGACGACCCCGCCAAGGGTGAGGCTGGGACCTGAAACATCCACCCGACCCGTATTCGTCACGCTCAGGTCGGCGTTTGGATTGAATCCAACGATACTCAACGTTCCACCGGTGACTTGAATGGAGGAAGTATTTAACAGGCTGTTTTGCACGGTAAGGAAACCCGCGGAAACGGCTGTGGCACCGAAGTAGGTTTGGCTGGCGCTTAGCGTGACCTCCGCAGAGCCCACGCTGCTCACCGAGCCCGAACCGCTGATGACCTCTCCATAGTTCAGCGAGCCGGTCCGGTGGAAGCGCACCGCGGCGTTGTTGAGGATGTCCCCGGCG
>JBILKV010000139.1:0-11391 GCA_044376515.1 Chthoniobacteraceae bacterium
CGACGTCCCCAAACTGGACGAAAACGCCAAGAATGCCCGCTCGCTCAGGGAACGGTTGGAGCACCATCGGGCGGACCGGGCCTGCGCGGTCTGTCACGACAAAATCGATCCCCTCGGATTCGCTCTGGAGCGGTTTGACCCGATCGGGAGGCTGCGCGCCCGAGACGAATCCGGTAGCGCGGTGGATGAATCGGCCAGACTCAGGGAACGCACGTTTACCGGGCTCAAGGGACTGCAGGATTTCCTGAGGGAGCGCAGTGCCGACTTCGAAGCGGTCTTCAGCCGGAAACTGCTGGGATACGCCCTCGGACGCTCCGTGCTGCCCACTGACAAACTGCTTCTGGAGCGAATGAGCAAACAGATGCAGGATGGCGATGCGACTCTTGCGGGGGCGGTCCTTGAGGTGGTCGCGAGCTCCCAGTTTCAATCCCGTAGAAACGAATAGCAACTCTCCCCGCCGTTGCCGCTTTGCTTACCCATTTCCCAACCGAACGCATCCGATGAACACACAACCTCTCTCCGTGTCGCGCCGCCATTTTTTGCGTGGAACCGGCGTGGCGCTTGGACTCCCCTGGCTTGAGTCGATGCGCGTCTGGGCCGGAACGGTTAGCCCACCGACCGATGTCGCCCCGCGCCGGGCCGCGGTTATCTTCATGGGCAACGGAGTGAACCCCCACCACTGGGGCGCCGAAAACAGCACCGCGGGCTTGGTGCTGAAGGACACCCTCAGGCCGCTAGAGCCGCTCAAAAACAAGCTGATCGTCTGCAAAGGGTTGTGGAATCCAACCACGATCGAAGGGCCCGGCGGCCACTTTCCGAAGATGAACCTGTTGGCGGGATTGAAAGTCAAACAGACCACAACCGACATCGAGATAGGCACCACGATGGACCAACTGATGGCCCGCCAAATCGGGGCACAAACTCCGGTGCGGAGTCTGGTGCTTGGCACCGAGGCGCCGGGCTACGGAAACGAGGACGGCTACACCTCCACGTATTCCGGCCACATTTCTTGGAATTCGCCCACGAGTCCGGCTCCGAAGGAGATCTATCCGCAGCAGGCGTTCGACCAGCTTTTCGATGACGGGAGCAAGCGCAAACGCAACCGCAGCATCCTGGATTTGGTCGGAGCCGACGCGCAGAACATCAAAAAGCGCCTGAGTAAGCACGACCTGCTCAAGATGGACGAGTACCTAACCTCGGTGCGCGAACTCGAACAGCGCATCGAAAGAGCCGACGCGCTCAGCAAGAGGGAAACCGGCGGGGAAGGCTGGCAGCCGTCGGTGAAGCATGCGCCGTTTCCGCGCCCGGCGGCTGGTATCCCGGTGAGTCCGGAGGAGCACATGAACCTGATGCTCGACATCTTGGTGCTGGCTTTCCAGATGGACCGCACCCGGGTAGCCACGCTCATGCTCAACAACGACCTCTCGGGGATGAATCTGGGACATGTGCCCGGAATCAAGGGCGGTTTGCATGAACTCTCACATCACTCCAACGATCCCGCCCGGATGGCAATGTACCAGAAGGCCAACGAGTATCACATGCAGCTTCTGGCCCGTGCCCTGACCCGGATGCAGGAGACCAACGAGGGCGAGCGCTCGTTGCTGGACAACAGCATGGTCCTTTTCTGCTCCAGCCTCTTCGACGGGAACGCCCACGATTCGCGACAGCTTCCCATCCTGCTCGCCGGCGGCGGCGGCGGAACCATCCGGGGCGGACGAATGCTGGATTTCAGCAACGATCCCAACCGGAAACTGTGCCGGCTCCATCTGGCGATCCTTTCGCGCATGGGCCTGCGCATCGGCCATTTCGGCGACGCCGACACCGCCATCACAGAGCTTGCCTGACAGAAGCGGTTTTCACCCCCAACGCCGTCGCCCCGCCAAGCGCTCCAAATCGGCCTTGCAGCGCGCAAGCGCGTGCGCGAATTTTCCCCGCCATTCGGCACTCTTTTCGTAGCGAAGCCCGGCGTGCCAAGGCAGACTTCCCAGCCCGTTTCCACTCATGGACTTTTTCGAACAACTCCTCGGCTTTCTTAAAATCTACGGAACGCCGGTGGTTTTAGTCTGGTCGATGGTTGAGACGGATCTCGTGTTTCTCGTAGTGGGGGCCATGGCGAGCATGGGATCTGTCAACCCGGTGCTCGGGTTCCTCGCCGCAGTCATCGGGGCGATGACTCACGACTCGGTGGTTTTTTGGCTTTCAAAAAACCGGGCGGCATGGGTGCGTTCGCGGAAGGCGTACCAGAAACTCTCCGAGTCGGTGGCGAAGCTCGCGAATAAAACGGGGCCGTGGCAGTTGGCGCTTTGCAGGCCGCTGTACGGAACGCGGTATCCCACGGTGATCTACTGGGGGCTTCGAGATATTTCCTACCCGAAGTTCGTCAGTTACACGCTCGCCGGAATGCTCCCGTGGACACTGATTCTCGCAGCCATCGGGTTCAAGCTTTCAGGCCACATCGACCAGTTCGACGACTGGCTGAAGGAAGCCAAGAACCTGATTTTCGGTGGGGTCATCGCAGTCTGCGTTTTGCTGTACTTGCGTCACCGAATTGTCCGCAAAGCTCCCTCCGGGAACGAACCGCCTGCCTCGACGGATGCGGCGAAACCCGAGACTGACGCGTCAAAAGCCAGCAACCCGTCCAACCAGCCATCCACCCGAGCAGCGTCCGGGGAGGCTGCCCACCCGCTCGGAAAATCCGGCTAGCACTGCTGCCTTCTCCACCCCGCCCTCCGGCGCCCATGCTCACGAAGCTCAAGGTCGCGCAGTTTCGTTGTTTTGAGGCCCACGAGTTGTCGCTCGAGCCCGGCATCAACGTGCTTGTGGGACCCAACGCCCGCGGCAAAACCTCCCTTTTGGAGGCAGCATGCGTGCTGCTTCGGCTCCAGTCGCCAAGGACCACACGCCTTGGCGAGATTGTCAGACACGGGCAGAAGGGCCTGCTTGCAGACGGCTTTTTTAATGGAGCACACCTTCAGTTTTACTACAGCGCCGAGCGCAAGAAACTCGCGCTCGATTCTGTAGAGCAACGCTCCGCCACCGATTATCTCCGACTGGCCCGCGTGGTTTGGTTTTCGAACTCGGACGTCCAAATCATCCGGGACGGTGGCGACACACGCCGCCGGTTCATGGATTTTATCGCAATGCAGGTTGCCCCCGCGTATCGCAACGCCCTGCGCGACTACGAACGGGCCGTCCGCTCCCGAAACCTGTTACTTAAGGCACCCGTGCCCCGTTGGAAAGAAATTCAAGCCTTCGACGAACCGCTGGTCGCCGCGGGCCTGCGCCTGATTGAGGCTCGCTCCACCCTCACCACCGCGCTGCGCCCACTTGCGCAACTGGCCCACAACACGATCAGCGGAGCCCGTGAAAAACTCGACCTCGAATACACGCCCTGTCCGCCGGATGACTTCGCCACGGTCCTCAACGCCGCCCGAGCGGAGGACACCCGCCTGCGCCAAACCACGGTGGGCCCTCACCGCGACGACCTTCTGCTCTCCCTCGGGGGGCGCCCCGCAACGCTTGGTTCCGAGGGGCAACAACGGACGCTGGTCCTCGCTCTGCGCCTGGCAGCTGCGCGCCTCTTGGAGGCGCATTTCGGAACCCCGCCCTTGCTTCTGCTCGATGACATTTTCGGTGAACTGGACGGCGCACGGCGAGCGGCGCTTTTTGAGCAACTCCCTAAAAACGCGCAACAGATCGTGACCACCACGCAGCGGGAATGGCTTCCGGAGGGGCTTTCTGCGCAGATCATTTCGCTCCCATGAGGCTCGACTTCTGGCTTTGGGCGGTCCGCGCCTTCAAAACACGTCCCCTCGCAGCGGGTGCAATCCGTGGTGGCAAAGTAAAGGTGGACGGCCAGCCCGTCAAACCTGCGCACACGGTGCGCGTCGGGCACCTCATCACCATTCGGATAGAAACGGGGGACGTTCCTTGGTTGCGCACGCTGAAGACGCTGGATTTTCCCGGTTCTCGTGTGGGCGCCAAACTGGTCACGCTCTACATGGAGGACGTCACCGAGGCCGCGGAGCGCGAAAAGTCGGAGCTGCGGATCACCCTGCAGCCAGGCTTCCGCCCGCAAGGCAGCGGACGCCCGACCAAGCTGGAGCGCCGCGCCATCGACGAACTTCACGACGTGTAAGCCCGCAGCGTCCAAGCTCAGCCAAGAAAAGAGGTGTCCGCAGGGTACAGGGGTCGTGGCAAATCTCGGCACCGATGTGCCCGCCGTCCCGACGGCCCAAACTCCGCTACGATACGCAGACGGGATTGCTCACCGTTCACAACCAACGGGGAAAGTGCACAGATCGGTCCCCCGAATAAGAGCGAATGCGGAGTCCGCCCTATTCGAAGGAGCTACTTTTCCGCATTCACCTGAATTCCGACGGAGACCTCGATGCAGTGGTGCAGTTTCCGGAAAAGAGCGGGGTCTACCGGCACCAGCGACCGCCTCCCAAGGGCTAAAGGCCGCTGCCAGCCTGTAGCTTTTGCCGCCCCTTGTAGATGACATCCTTGTAGGTTGCCCCGCTTGGAATCATGGGCAACACATGCTCGGTATAGGGAACCATGACGTCGAGCACGTAGGCTTCTTTGGAGTCCAGCATCCTCTGCATGGCGGCACGGAGATCCGACTTGTGGATCACCCGTTCGCAGGGGACGCCGAAACCTTTGCACATCGTCGGGTAGTCCGGGTAAATGCGGGTGAGATCTTCAGGGTCGCCAAGGAAAGTGTGACCGCGGTTGGAATTGTAGAAGCGGTCTTCCCACTGGACCACCATGCCGAGCCACTGGTTATTCAGAATGAGCGCTTTGGCTGCGATTTTTTCAATGTGTGCGAGCGCCAGTTCCTGGATGTTCATTAGGAAGGAACCGTCCCCGTCGATGTCGACCACCTGTTTGTGGGGATGCGCAACCTTGGCGCCGATGGCCGCCGGATAGCCGAAGCCCATCGAACCGAGTCCGGCGGAGGTCACGAAGGCGCGCGGATTATTGAACTTGTAGTACTGTCCTGCCCACATTTGGTGCTGGCCGACGCCAGTGGTGATGATGGCATCCCCTTGGGTCAGTTCATACAGCAACTCGATTGCGTACTGGGGTTGGATAACGTCCGGGGTGTCGTCGTAGTGGAACGGGAAATCCGAGCGCCACTCGGCGATCTGCTTGTACCAGTCTGGGAAGGCGGTGTACTGGGTGAGTTCGGCGTATTCGACCGGCTTCTTACCGGCACGGTCGAGCATCTGGTTGAGGCGCGTCAGGGCGTCCTTGACGTCGCTGAGGATCGGGAGGCGGACATGCTTGTTCTTGTTGATTTCCGACTCGTCGATTTCGATGTGAACGATGGTTCCGTGCTTGGCGAATTCGGAGAGCTTGCCAGTGACCCGGTCGTCGAAGCGCACACCGATGGCGAGCAGCAGGTCAGCCTCATTGACCGAATTGTTGGCGTAAACGGTGCCGTGC
Source organism: Chthoniobacteraceae bacterium (assembly GCA_044376515.1). Classification (GTDB taxonomy): domain Bacteria; phylum Verrucomicrobiota; class Verrucomicrobiia; order Chthoniobacterales; family Chthoniobacteraceae; genus Chth-196. Next base: position 5,452 of record JBILKV010000139.1, read on the forward strand.
ATTCCGAGCCAGCGGAGCGAGAGCGCATGGGTTTCCGGGAAGCAACCGATTCCCATCAGGGTGGAGGCCACGGGAATCTGTGTGCGCAGAGCGAACTCCTTGAGGAGCTCAGACGCGCCGCCCGAAATCACCCCGCCCCCGACGTAGAGCATTGGCCGCTTCGCCTGCCCAATGAGGCCAATCAGTTCGTTGAGGGCAACGTCGTCCGCGATCCGGACGGGGTCATACCCCCGGAGCTTCACCTCACTGGGGAAGACCGGTCGGGTCACCGCCTGCTGTATGTTTTTGGGGATGTCGATGAGCACCGGACCTGGGCGGCCGGTCTGGGCGATGTGGAAGGCCTCCTTGACGATGCGCGGAATGTCGTTGACGTCCATCACCAAGTAGTTGTGTTTGACCACCTGTGCCGTCACGGAGAACACGTCGGTTTCCTGAAAAGCGCCCTTGCCGATCATGTGCTGCGGGACCTGTCCGGTGATGGCAACCAGAGGGATTGAGTCGAGGTAACAGTCCGCAATACAGGTCACCAAGTTGGTTGCGCCGGGACCGGAGGTGGCCATCACGACGCCGGCCTTGCCCGTGACACGGGCGTAGCCCGCCGCCGCAAACCCGCCTCCCTGCTCGTGGCGGGGCAGGAGAGTGCGGATCTGCTTGGACCGGGTCAGGGCCTGATGCATGTGCATGGAGGCGCCGCCGGGGTAGGCGAAAATCGTGTCAACCCCTTCGCGCTCCATGCAGGCGACAAGGATGTCCGCACCGCTCATGGGTTCCCCACGCTCCACGGCGGAGGCGGTGGACGCGGCTTCTGTGGACGAGGTGGAGTGAGTTTGGCTCATAGCTTTGGAAAGAAAGGGGCGCTGGTAAGCCTACAGAGTACCCGATTCCCCCGGCGCGGGCAAGCGCGGCCGAGCGTCAATCGGCAAGGGCGCCGCCCTCCGACGGTCCCCCCGCGCCGTGTGCTCCTACGATCCGGCCGCCGCGTTCCGTCCAAGCGTACAAGGGAAGCGACTCGCCGGCGCGCACCTCCTTGAAGAGCGCCGGGGCGTCCCTCTTCTGCAACACCTTCTCAGCGAGGCCGTCGCCACTACAACTCAGCACCTTCAGATACCCTTTGAACTCCCTTGGCTCGCCGATGACCCGTGACAAATCCAGCCCGTTCCCGGGCACCCCTGAGGCGACGCGGCGTTCCATCGCCAGAAAAGTGTAGGGCAGCACCCGCAAATCCATCCCAAGCTTCTGGGAGAGTTCGCGCCAGCCCCTGTCCTGATGGACCTCTGAAGGCACCCGGGCGAAGTGGTGGCACCAGTGTCTTGCGTGTTCAGGCTCGACCATGGGGCATAGACCGGAATGCGTGCAGGGTGCCAGAACCGTCCATGAGCCGGTAGCAACTAGTGTTTCCCGAACTGTTTCGACCAAACGCCGTGTATTTTCATGGGTCGCCGACTCCACCCAAATCAAGGCCCCGGCCGATTCGGCATGTCTCAGCAGTCGGCTGCGCTCTGCGTCGGAGAGTTCCGTAAGCACGTGGCTCACCAGCAGGAGAGCGCCTTCCGAAAGGGCGGTGTCGAGCTCCCCGGTCCGCTGCGCTACTTCCGGAGCGGTTTCCCGCAACCGGAGGCCTGCATGGGTGAGTGCCAGCGGAGACCGGTCGAGGAGATGCACGCGGGAAAACTGGTCCCGCCAGTGGGAGAGCACGGTGCGGGAGGCGATTCCGCTGCCGCACCCCCAGTCCACGAGCACGCCCTGGGCAGGCTTCCAACCGCGGAGGCTCAACTCTCCGAGGACCGCCTCCCACTTCCAGCCGATCCGCCGGGCAAAAGTCCGGTCGTAAAGTTCGAGATCTCGGGCGGACTGCCAGTAGTCGGACGCACCGGCGCTTCCAGCAAGAAAGCCGTCGCGCAAACGGGTCAATGTCCGGATTTCCTCAGCCTGCCAGACGCTCATGCCGGCACCTCCCCGAGCAGCACCGCCAAGCGTTGGGATTTCAAGCCGAACGCATTCCAGAGTACGCGAAATTCTTTCCGGACTTGCTCCGGAGTACGGCCACCGCCACGCCGTCGGATTGCGGCGAGCATCAGATTTTTCCCGGAGTGCTCCGGTTCAACGAATTCAAACACGCGGGCCGAGAAGCCGCGCAACTCAAGCAGATGGGCGCGGAGGGCGTCGGTGAGAAGCTCTGCCTGACGCTCGGCGAGGATGCCATGACCGGCCAGCGGCGCCAGGGGCTCAGGAAAAGTCATCTGAGGCCGCAGCTCCTGGTGACAGCAGGGAGAGGTGAGGAGGAGGCTCGCCCCCCCGTCCACTCCCAGAGAAAGGGCGTCATCGGTAGCCGTGTTGCAGGCATGCAACGCAACGAGAATGTCCAACGCTCCGGTGAGCTTCCAGGTCAGTATAGAGCCCGCAACAAAACGCAACCCAGCAAATCCGAGGTCGGCCGCCGCGCGGTTGGCTTCCTCAACGAGCTCCGCACGCACCTCCACTCCAGTGACTTCTGCATTCCATCCTTTGAGGCGGAGGGCATGTGCAAGCGCGAAGGTCAGGTACCCTTTGCCCGCGCCCATGTCGGCAACCCGCAGCGGTCCCGGGGGCTCCAGCGGCAGCTCCTCCAGAAGGTGCCCCAGAATTTCAACAAACCGCTGGATCTGGCGCAGCTTGCCGGCCATTCCGGGACGCGGTGCTCCCTGAAGATTGGTGACGCCGAGCCGCTGCAAAAATGGCGCCTCCGCGACCGACGCTTTGAGTGGGTTGCGCCGGTCATGTGCGAGAGCGGGTGCCGCGCTGAACGTGGGGCGGGTTGCCCGTACAGACACGCGCCCTGACGGCTCCCGGCGGAATTGGAAATCCCCCGCAGTCGTGAAGAGGTTCGCCCGGGTCCAGTGGTTGGCGAACTGTTCGGACAAATTGCGCAAGCCCTCCTCAGGAGCCAGGTTGGTGGTTGTCTCGCGGGTGTTGAAACAGTGTGTAAGCGAGAGGCACCGCCCATGTTTGAGCTCCACGAGGCGGGCTCGGAGGTTGCGCAGGGCGGGATCCAGTCCATGCGGCGCACTGAAGGTCAGCTTGACAAAGGTGGAGGCGTCCCATGCCTTGCGAAGGGCGGCGAAGAATGGACAGACGGGCGGGACAACCATGGCGGAGTGCAGGAATGCACCCGAATCTGGGAGGGCACAAAGAAAATCGCTTTGCTTGAAGAGGCCATCCGTTCAGACAAGCGTGGATGACCACACCCCCAACCACCCGCCGTGTCTGGCTGGCCACAAGCCTGTCCGCCTGCTCCGCTACCGCCCTGCTGTCGATGCATACCCCCCTCGCCCAAGCGGCGGACTCCCCCACCCGTTCCTCCGACGACCGTCTGTTTGAACTCCGCATCTATGTCACCAACGAGGGAAAGTTACCCGACTTGCTGGCCCGTTTTCGTGACCACACCGTGAAGCTTTTTAAAAAGCACGGCATTGAAAATATCGGGTACTGGGTGCCTTTGGAAAAAGAGGACGGGTCCGAGAACACTCTTTACTACATCATCGCGCACAAATCGAGAGAAGGGTCCGAAGCTGCCTGGGCCTCCTTCCGCAAAGATCCGGACTGGCAGGCGGCGGCAAAGGCCAGCGAGGCAAACGGCAAGATTCTCGCCCGGAAACCTGATGTAATTTTCCTGAAAGCGACCGACTTTTCGTGTCCGATCAAAACCGTGCCGGGGAGCGGGGAGCGCGTGTTTGAACTGCGCACCTACACCACTCCCGAGGGCAGGCTTTCCGCACTGCACGACCGTTTCCGTAACCACACCATGGGCCTGTTCAGCCGCCACGGCATGAACCACGTCGCCTACTGGACCCCGACGGATGCAAAGGATTCCCCGAGCACGAAGCTACTCTACATCCTCAGCCACGCGAGCAAGGCGGCGGGATTGAAGTCGTTTGAGACGTTCCGTGCCGACCCTGAGTGGATCGCCGCCAAGGACACTAGCGAAGCCAAGGCCGGCGGTTCACTCACCATCCCCCAACCGGAGGGGGTGAAGTCCATCTACATGAAGGCGACGGACTTCTCCCCGATCCGCTAGCCACTCCTGTACACGGATTCGGGAGCATCAAAACACCCGCTCAAACCATCCTGAAATTCTGCATCCAGTGGTATCACTGATGCGGTCGGGAGGCATGTTTTCTCCATGCAGTGGCGCATACTCGCGATTGGAAAACCCCGACTGCCCTATGCGAAGGCGGGCATTGAGGAGTACTCGAGGAGGCTTCACCACTGCGGTGCCTTCCAGTTCGAGTACCTCAAAGCGGGAACGCGCGAGAGCGAGAGCGCCGCACTGCTTGAGCGGAGCACCGGTTGGCGGCGCGTCGTGGTGGATGAACGCGGCGCCCAGATCGGGAGTCGCGCCCTGGCCGAGCGTGTGACCGGATGGGAAGTCCAAAGCCAGGGCAAGGGAATTGCCCTGCTCATCGGAGGGGCAGACGGCCATACCGAAACCCTGCGCCAAAGCGCGGATTGGATTTGGTCCCTCACCCCGCTGACGCTCCAGCACGAGTTGGCACTGGTGGTCGTGCTGGAACAACTTTACCGAGCGTATTCGATCAAAAACGGTTCGCCTTACCACCGGGATTGAGCATGACGGGAGAATTTTCGACGCCACAGGGTCAAAACCTTTCGCCCGTCCGGTTTTTGCCCGATCATCCTTGGAAATGTTTGAACTGCTGCTGACCGACCCCCACTCCAAAGCCCGGCGAGGCCGCCTCACCACCCGTCACGGGGTGGTGCAGACCCCCATCTTCATGCCGGTGGGGACGCAGGGCTCGGTCAAGGCGGTTTCACCGGCGGAACTCCGGGAACTCAGCGCCCAGATCATCCTCGGTAACACGTACCATCTTTTTCTGCGGCCCGGTCTGGAGATCCTGTCCGAATTCGGCGGACTGCACGGATTTTCGCGCTGGCAGGGACCGATCCTGACGGACTCGGGCGGATACCAAGTCTTCTCGCTGGCGCGCCTGCGCAAGATCACTGACGAGGGGGTCCATTTTCAGAGCCATATCGACGGGGCGTCGTGTTTCATCGGCCCGCGCGAGGCGATGCAGATTCAGGCGGTGCTCGGATCGGATATCGCCATGCTTTTTGACGAGTGCCCCCCCTACCCGTGCGAAAAGGAGTATGCCGCAAAGAGCCTCCGGCGCACCCTGTTCTGGGCGCGAAAATGCAGGGAGGTGCCCACCCCCGGGGCCAAATTTGGAATCGTTCAGGGCGCTACCTTCGCCGATTTGCGGAGGGAAAGCGCCGAGGCGCTGGTGGAGATGGACTTCGACGGATACGCGGTCGGTGGGGTTTCGGTGGGTGAACCGGAGGAGGAAATGCTGGCGGCAGTCGAGAACAGCGAGCCTTACCTGCCGGCCGCGAAAGCCCGCTACGCCATGGGCTTGGGGACGCCCCCCCAGATGGTCGAAATGGTGGCGCGCGGGATCGACATGTTCGACTGCGTGCTGCCGACGCGGGTGGCGCGCAATGGGACAGCCTACACGGGACGAGGCACGGTGAACCTCAAAAACGCCTGCCACACCCGCTCGAAGGAGCCCATTGAAGAGGGCTGCCTCTGCCCGGCCTGCCGCGAATTTTCGCGCGCCTACATCCGGCACCTGCTCAAGGCGGAGGAGATACTCGGACTGCGGTTAGTGACGCTGCACAACCTCCACTTTTACCTCAATTTAATGCAGCGCATCCGGGAGGCACTGGACAGGGGCGCATTCGGATCCTTCCGCCGCGAGTTTCACGCGCGCTACGATCACGATCCAGCGCCGGAATCCGAGGAGAATCAGGGCGGTTGAACGCACGGGCCGATGCATTTCCTCCGCCGATTCATCGTGGCTTTTCTGCGCATTGGCTGGCTGTGCGTCGTGCTGGTTGGGATCGCCAACTGGAGCGTGATCCATGTCGGAAATCGACGGTTGCTCCAGC
>JBILKV010000138.1:0-11391 GCA_044376515.1 Chthoniobacteraceae bacterium
GTTTGAGAACGATCACGTCGGAGCGGGCTGGGTTTTGGTGCATACCCCTACTGAGTGGTAGGGAACCTTTTTCCAGCCCAACTTTTTTCACTTCACCGCGTCATTCCTGTGGGATGGCTGTGTTCTGGGTTCTTGGTTTAGTGGCAAGGGAAGTCAGGCAGGGCCGAGCTCCCCACGCTCAACCGCGGGTGACCAAGGTGAGTCCGCCCTACCCAGGAACGCCTGCAATTAGCTCGCCGCGCGACGATACCGCGCGCGCGAGTTGCGCAAACGGACCGAAAAGTGATTTCACTGCACTGCACTGCACATCTGCGATGAAGATGCCACATATTGGGATAATTGAGCCCGCGTGACAGCCGCCGGCTTTCGGGGGGCGCTGCCGCCAAGGATGGCGGCACCAAACGTATAACTTTCACACAATCATGACCTCGCGCTTTCGCTTACACTCATTCTTGGCCGTCTTATTCATCTTCGCGACGGCTGGTGGCATGGCGGCTGACGCGCCAGTCGCCGCACTCGATCCGAAGGTCACCACTTACTTCGATCAGCACTGTCTTCGCTGCCATGACGCAAAGAAGCGGAAGGGGCATCTGCGCATTGACACGCTGTCGCGGGATTTTGCGTCGGGGCAGGATGCGGAGCGGTGGTTTGAGATGATCTCGCGCATCGGGGCGGGCGAGATGCCGCCGGAGGATGAGCCACAGCCGACCGCGGCAGAGTCGGCACATGTGATGGAATGGGTGACGGCGCGGATCAAGGAGGGCGAAGCGGGCCGCATGGCGAAACGTGCGCCTGTCTCGCATTACCGCCTCAGCCGGGAGGAGTATGCGCACACCGTGAGTGATTTGCTGGGCGTGATTTATGATCCGCGCGCTCCGGGCGCGTTTTCGGGTGATCCGGACTGGCAGGGCTTTGAGCGGCTCGGCAGCGAGATGGGGCTTTCGGCTTCGCATGTGGAGAAGTATCTGAAGGCAGCGGCGGAAATCGTGGAGAGGGCGTTTCCTGCAGAAAAGGTCGCTCCTGGTGTGAAAAAGCATGACGCACTGGCCATCCACTGGCCGAGCGCTTTCAAGCGTGCGGAGCTCGACGCCATCGGCATCACGCCGCGCATTCGGACGCTGCTCTGGCCCGGCAATCAACTTGGTGGTCTCGAGCCAGGCGTCGGAAAACAGAAGGCCGGCATTTACCGGGGGCGGATCAAATTGAGCGGTCTCGCGCCGGCGGGCGGCCGGGTGCCGCATCTGACCCTTTTTTGTAAGGAACTCGACCGCATGATCTTTGAGGCGGACGTGCTGGCGCCGGAGAAGGAGCCGGTGGTGCTGGAGTTTGAGACCTTTCTGCCCGAGAGCGAGCCCCGTTACGGAATCGTGATGGACAACGCAGTGCCCGGTCCGTCGAACCAGCCCTCGGCGGGAAGGGATGGCGGGCAGGCGGTGTTCACCACCTTGGATGACCCGAAGTCACGCGAACCCTGGCAGCGCAAGCTGACCGATGATGAGGGCAAGCCGCTGTATCCGCTGTTGATTTTCGACGGAATCGAGTGGGAAGGGCCGATCGAGAAACCCGACGACGTGGCGAAGCGCGATGGCGTGCTGCCCGCTGACGAGGACGGAGCGGAGGTGGTGCGCGCGAAACTGACGGGCTTTGCCAGCCGCGCCTGGCGGCGTCCGGCCACCGAGGAAGAGGTCTCACGCTACACGAAGCTAGTGTCTGAAGAGCGCACGGCGGGCAAAAAGCTGCTGGCTGCCTTCAAGACCGCGCTCACCGCAATGCTGGCATCCAAAAACTTCTTTTACCTCGCGGAGGGCTCGCCCGAGGAGCCGCGCAGCCGGTTGAACGACTGGGAGCTGGCGTCGCGCCTGTCCTATTTCTTGTGGAGTTCGCTGCCGGACGAGCCGCTGCTGGCCGCGGCCCGGGCGGGCACTCTCCACCAGCCGGAAATCCTGCAGGCGCAGGCGCGGCGCATGATGGCGGATCCACGCAGCGAGCGCTTCACCGCCTCGTTTCCACGCCAGTGGCTGCAACTTAAGAAACTCGGCTCCTTTCCGCCGGATGCTAAGCTTTATCCCGACTACGACCCGTGGCTCGAGACGAGCATGGGGCAGGAGGCCACACAGTTCTTCGCGGAGGTGTTTCGGCGGGATATGCCGCTGCGGGAGTTCCTCATCTCCGACTGGACGATGGTGAATGCGCGGCTCGCGCTGCACTACGGATTGCCCGCGCCCGCCGGGTCCGGCTTTGAACGAGTCAAACTGAAGCCGGAGGATCATCGTGGCGGTCTGCTGACACAGGCGGGTATCCTTTCGCTGACTTCGGACGGCACGCGGCATCGGCCGGTGCATCGCGGCGTCTGGGTGATGCAGTCCATCCTCGGAAAATCGCCGCCGCCGCCGCCCGCGAACGTCCCGCCCATCGAGCCGAATCCGGTGACCGCGCCGAAAGCGACCCTGCGCATGAAACTCGATGCCCACAAGGCCAACGCCAACTGCGCCGCGTGCCATGCGCGGATCGATCCCCTGGGCCTCGCCTTTGATCACTACGACGCCATCGGACGTTGGCGCACCGTCGAGGTGGTGACCGATGGCAAGGGCGACAACCCGCCCGTGGATGCCAGCGGCGTGCTGCCGGACGGCCGGAGCTTTCGAGATGCTGTGGTGTTCCGGCAACTGCTCGCCGACCAACCGGATGTCTTCGCCCGTGCTTTCGTGGAGAAGCTGGCGATCTACTCGCTGCGGCGCGCGATGACGGTTGACGATGCCGCCGCGCTCCAGCGCATCACCAAGGCTGGCGCAGAGGGCGGATACCGCCTGCGCACGCTGATCGAGGCTTTTGTTCTCTCCGAGCTTTTTCAACAACGCTGAAACCATCACCATCCATGAACACTTTGCGACAAAACTGGCTGCTCTCCCGCCGACATTTCCTGCGCGGAATCGGCGTTTCCATCGCGCTGCCGATGCTTGACTGTATGAGGCCGTGGCGGGCCAAAGGGGCGGCTGCCGCCACGCCGCCGCACCGCGCTGCCTTCATGTATTTGCCGAACGGCGTGAACACACTGGACTACCAGATTCTGCAGACGGGACGCGACTACACCTTCTCCAAATGCCTCAAGCCTCTGGAGCGCCATCGCGAGCACATCACCCCGGTCTCCGGGTTGCATCATCCGAACGGGCTCGGGCGGGATCATGGCTGCCAGCGCATCTGGTTGACCGGCGCGAGCCTGGAGCACGGGAAGCGCAACAGCATCTCCCTCGACCAACTCATCGCCGAACAGACCGCGAAGGAAACACGCTTCGCCTCCGTGGAAATGAGCGACACCGGCAACGCGCTCGCCTTCAATCGCGATGGCATCCGCCTGCCTGCCGAGACCAAGCCGGGCGAGGTCTTCCGGCGGCTCTTTGAGGCTCCCGCAGGTGGCGCGGCGCAGGAGCGCGAGGCGCTGCGGCAGCGCGGCAGCGTGCTCGATGTGGTGCTGGACGAGGCCCGCTCGCTCGACCGGCGGCTCGGCAAAGAAGATCGTGGACGGCTTGAACAATACCTCACGGCGGTGCGGGAGGTGGAGGTGCGCACGCAGCGCGCCGAAGGCTGGCTCGATGTTCCTCGCCCCGTCGTCTCCGAGGAGGATCGCAGGAAGGTCACGCGCAATGTGACGCAGAGCCAGCCAGGCGATTACTTTCGCGCCATCTACGATCTCATCATTCTCGCCTTTCAGGCGGACCTGACCCGCGTGATCACTTTCAGCACCGGCGATGAGGGTAAGGGCCTGCCCGTCCCGGAACTCTCCATCAACCAGACACGCCACTCGCTCTCTCATCACAATGGCGATCCCGAGCAGATGGCGCGGCTCACCCAGAGCGATGCCTTCAACGTCGAGCAGTTCGCCTATTTCCTCGACCGGCTTGCTGCGGTGAAGGATGGCGACACACCCTTGCTCGACACGACACTCTCCCTTTACGGCAGCGGCATGGCCTACGGGCACAGCCACGGCAACGCGAACCTGCCCACCATCGTCGCAGGCGGTTCGAAGCTCGGCTTGCGCCACGGGAGACACTTTGACTTCAACCAGACCGCTCCGGGTTTCGGCGGCTACACGTTCGGACCTGACGGCGCGCTCACCAACGCGCATTACCAGATCTGCGGCCGGCCCGTGAATGCCGACGCGCGCTTGAGCAATCTGCTCCTCACCCTAGCGCAATGCATGGGGGTGGAGACCACCGCCTTCGCCGACAGTCTCAAACCTTTCTCTGAACTCACAGCATGAGCGCTCTATCCCGTTCTTGGTTCGTGGTTCTTTGTTCCTGGCTGTGTGTCAGCCAGGCGTGGTCCCAACAGCCTGCGACTGGAAGCCAAGCATCAGGAACCAAGCCCCAAGAACCTGACAAACGCATCGCGCTCGACAGCGCCTTTCCCCATCCCGCTGGGGCGAAGCGCATCAGCGGCGAATTGACCCTCGTCGAGCACGTCAACCGCCTCGGCATCCTGCGTCCGGACCGCGATGGGACGATCAACAAATACTTCTGGGACCTGCCGCATCAGTTCCAGCTTCTGCCTTATGCCGCCATTTCGTTGCATGGTGCGCCCGCGGAGTTGGAGGATGTGCCGCTGGGCACCCATCTGCACGGTTTGTTTTACCTCGGCCCCGAGGGTGACTTTGCCGTGAAACCGCCGCCCACCGAGTTCGATGCCGGCCGCATGGCCAAGCCCGACCTGCGCTCCGTTGAGTCGCGCTACTCGCGGGTCTTCCGGTTGGAGGATGATTTCAGCTACTTCACGCGCCTGGGTCACGGCTGGAAGATCACCGCCATCGGCGCGAAGCTGGCTTCCCTGAGCGTCGCGCGGGTCCGCTTGGAAGACGGCGCGCCGGTCGATGAAAAACAGACAGGCGACGGGGTGAAGTCTTCTCATGTGCTCCGCCTTGACCGCGGCTGCACGGTTTGGAAAGAACGCTCGCTGGTCGCGCTGGAAGACCTCGCACCCGGACAGGTCGTTCAGATCAACATCACCTGGGCCACCCTTCTCGGTAGCCATCAGCAGGACGGCATTTGCCGCGAGATTTGGATCGATCCCGAGAGCCTGCGCGTGGCCGCCGAGCGGCGCCGCCTCGCCCATGTGGCCGCCGTCAAACGCCGGGGCGTGCCCGCGCTCGTGCTCAAAACCACTCACAGCCCTGGTGAGGGTGCCAAAGGACGAATCGAGCTGGCCCTTTGCGCCGGACCTGACGCGGAGGTGCTCAACGAGTTCCAGCCCAAGACCCCCATCGGCATCAAACCCGTGGAGGCAAGCCTTCGCGGCTATCAAAGCGGCTTTCTACCGATCGTCGATGTCCAGGTGCGACGTGTGTCGAATCCGCCGCCCGGTCACAGCGGCGTGGAACTGACTGCGCTGTCCTACGAAATGCGCGAGGGATTCCGCGCCGGTCGCATCGTGCTCATCGGGCGTACCGACTGGGATAAACTCAACGCGGGCGCCCTCGGCGGTGGGCGACCGCAGGAAGAATCGCTCGTCCCTAGGGACTCCCGCGTCTTCCACGTCGCCCCCAAAACCGCCAACCGCGACCCTGAACCCGCCGCACCGGAAAAACAGAAAACGTCCGCGCCATGATCACCCGCCGATAGTTTCTGCCATCCGCCGCTGCAGCCTTTGCCGCCATCCGCGCCTCCTCCGCACATAAAAGCGTGGGCGCCCATGACCTAGAAATGTTGGCGCTCGCGTTGCTTCTCCATACCGGGGGGGGGACACTTTGACCGACCGCTGACAGCTGACACCTGACAGGTCTCCCCCCGAAAGACAGGAGCAGACCTCCGCTCCTGAAAGGATTACCGGCTAAACCTACTTTCTTTTTCCGAGAGTCTCAATCGCCTGGGCCAATGCCTCACGATGGGTTTCGATCGGTTCAGGCGCGAAAGTGTATTTTCTCAATGAAGTACTCACCTCGCGGGGTACGGCGAGTAACGCATTAAAAGGGACTGCCTCCTCCTCACTCAAATGCGCGTCCGCAATGCGCGCACGCAGCAGCGCGAAATACTCCCAGTCTTCGATGCCATCCCTCGTCATCGCCAGCCGAATCGAATCAACGGGCGGTTCGTCCACAAAGGAATGACCGCCGTCAAAACACACCTTTGGGGGGTAGAAGAAACGGCCGTCGCCGGCCTTGAATGGACGCCGGTCTCCTCTAACGAGCCCGGGCCGCAATCCCTGCCAACTCATTGCGTCGGTGTAAGGATTTTGAAGGGAAGCGGGATAAGCGGCCTCGCTGCTCCAGTAAACGCTTTGCCACATCAAAAATCCCGTCGCTTTCGTCTGCCACGCCTGCCACATGAGCGCGCGCATATCGGTGGCGGGCCGATCGATATAGTTGGACGCAAAGGGTGCGGATGGTCCGACACAGGTGTAAAGCGTGTAGGTGTCTCCGGCGGCGATTCGTGCGTCTGCAAAAGCCTGTTTGTGACCACTTGTCATGGTGCACCAACAGTCTTGGAGACCCACAAGTTCCTGCTTCGCCTCACCATTGGTTGGGATCATGCACTTCAGCTCTGGAAAGTACTTTTTGATCAACTGGAGCTGCGACACGATAAACGGCACGTCTTGGGGATGGGGTTCGTCGCCATTTCCGGCCCCGCGAACGCCTGCATTCGTGTATCTTTCTTTTTTGAGACGCAGCGCACTTCGCAGCGCATTTCATACGTGCTGCCTTCTCGAAATTCGAGAGGCTCGCTGTTCCACACACCTTTTTCGCCAACGGTAAGAATGGTGCGACCGGCCTCTGTCTTCTGCTCCGCTTTTCCCGATGGCGACCACGTTTGGGGGACGAGAATGGATTGGCGCGCAGCTTGCGCAGAAGCGCGGGCAGCTGGCGTCCACAACCCGAGTGCGGCGAGCAAAACAAAGACTGGAAATCTCATTGGTTTTCTTTGGGGTACACGTGTTTGGAATTCAGGAATGCGCTTCACAGCAGGGCTCAGGGGCGGAGATTTGATACCGCCACTCGAGAGCAACGCACTCCTCAGAAGACATTCGAGATGTCCATGAGGTGCAATTGCCGGCCCTGGCCTGTGTAGGGTGAGTCGATGCAAATCAGGCGTTCGTCACGACTCAGGCGCGGGTGGGTGTCTACTCGCCATTCACCCTTGTAAGCTGGATGCAGTGTGAAATGCCCCAAATCAATACGGCGCTTCGTTTTGACCTCATACAAATGCGGCGTCTGGAGACGCTGGTCGCCCTTGGGGTAGGTGTCGTTCAGGATCCAATCGTTGTTGCGAAGGTAGCTGAAATGGCCGCCGGCATCGAGTACGCCTCTGCCCACTTCCTCGAGGATTCCTGCATCCTTGTCTTCGAATAGAAAGTCGCCCCAACCAGAATTTAACAACCAGTCCTTTGACTGGGACAGGATGTGGGTTGAGTCCCGCCAGATGAAGTGGGAAACGGATCCGTTCGGGATCACGATGCGTAGGTCACTGCCATCCATGGCTGCCGTGAACATGCGCGAGAGTTGTCCGCCGCCGGGTTGAGTCCAGCGGTGGAGGAAGATGAAGCGCTTGCCATCGGGGCCGCAGAGCAGGTGATAGGTGTGATGCTTGGAGTCGGGAAGGTTTTTGGGGATTTCACCCATCTTTGTGACCTGTTCGTGCGTGATGATGAGCTTCTCCCGGCCAGTGGACAGATTGATGTGGGTGATGCCGCTGCCTGCCGGCGCAATGTCGTCAAAAAAACGGTCGCGGATGCCCGCGTATCCGTAGCCTGGGCGGCAGTCGGCGACCCGCGCGAAGTCGCAGGAAACGGCCTCTTTGCCGTCCGGACTGAGCGCGTAAACGGGGCTCGGGATGGTGTGTTTCTCGCCTGTTTTCACGTTGAGAATGTGGCTCACAAAACGGTCCTGCTCTCGGTCGTTCCAAATGACTTCGAAGGTGTTTCCGGGAATCCATTGCAGCATGCAGCCTTGTTGCCAGCACCAGGCGCGCGAGGTGCCCAGCGGGATCCATTTGTCTTTTTCCTGTAAATCAACCATGCCGACCTCGATCACGTCGTCTGCCGTGGGGGAGCGGTGTTCGAAGTTGACCTTATTGCTCAGGACAAAGCGGTTATCGGGCGAGAACTGCAGCTTGTCGTAGTAGCCGAACCAGTAAAATCCCGGGCCCCGGGTGATTTGACGCACAGGCGGAAAGGTTTCGGCTTTCTGGGCGCGCATTCCGGTGCTTACGGAGGCGGCCGTTAGCGTAGCAAAAAAGTGACGGCGGCTTATGGAGCGCGGAAATGAGGGTGCAGTCATGGGTGGCCGGTGGTGGTAAGTTTGCAAATGTCTGTTTTTGATCCAACACGTTTTATGCGGGGCTCCCGTGAACGCAACTCATCGGAAAAGCCTCGCCCAAGTGGCGCACTTCAAAGCCTCGTCAGCAGAATCTGCGGGCAAGATCCGGTTCAGGAAGCGCGCCAAGGTGATGATATATTTGGGTGCTTCGAGGACCGGGCAGACTTGGGCGCGGCTGTGCGTCTTGGCTCCGGCCCTTTTCCAAAGGATCTCAACCGGTGGCGGAACACTCCCAATCTAAGAGAATCGACTCAAACGGGTCGCAGTGGTATGACCTCCTCCCCCCACGGCGTCTCCCATCTCGAGTGGATGAAACAAAGGTCTTCCGTGCCGAAGAGTCGAACCATTGCCGAAACCATGAATACCAAACTGCTCCGCCTCGCCGCTCTGCTGCTCGTGCCGGTGGCTTCGTTGCACGCCGGCGAGGCCCCAAAGCCAACGGGAAAGGTTACGCAGGAGTTGCTGAACTCCAGCCATACCACGCCCAAACTGAGCTTCGATCCAATGTCGGCTTACGGGCAGAAGTACCGGCCGTTCGCGATGGCCTCGAGCATGGAGTCCACGCAGAAAGGTCGCCTCTGGACCTGCTGGGCCGGCGGAGAGGACGGGCCGAACGCATATCTGGTCGCGAGCTACAGCGATGATCACGGCAAATCCTGGCGTGACCCTGTGTTCGTCATCGATCCTCAGGTCCACGTTTCCAAAACCGGCGTGTTTTCGGAAGCTTCCTACACTGTCTCCACCGGCACAGGTCCCGAAACACGGAAGTTCTCGATCGGCACGCGGCTCGGCTCCTTCTGGTGCGACCCGAAGGGACGGCTCTGGCTCTTCTTCCACCAGTCGGTCGGCATGTTCGACGGCAGTTGCAGCAACTGGTTCGTGCGCTGTGACGACCCCGACGCAGAGAAACCCCAATGGACCGAGCCCGTCTACATCGGCTTCGGCGCTTCGATCAACAAACCCATCGTCCGAAAAAACGGGGAGTGGATTCTGCCGGTCTCGCTTTGGGAGCGCTGGCACATCGACAAGCCCTTCGCCGATTATTACCATGAACTCGACGCCGTACGTGGCTCGGACGTGTTCGTCTCCGACGATGAAGGCGCGAGCTGGCGTTACCGGGGCGGGAATATCTTCAAAGACAGCTGCTTCAACGAACATTCCGTCGTCGAGAAGCAGGACGGCACCCTGTGGATGCTGTCGCGCTGCATGAAAGAAATTTCACAGAGTCTTTCCACCGACGGCGGCAAGACCTGGCAGCCGCAGACCACCTTTTTTCCTCACGCCAACAGCAAGTCGGTGTTCCGCAGGCTGAATTCAGGAAACCTCCTGCTCATCAAGCATGGTCAGGAATTTTCGGCGGCGCCAAACCGCACCACCAGCAATTGGGGAAGCGGCCGCTACGACCTCACCGCCTTCCTCTCCACGGACGATGGAAAAACCTGGTCCGCCAAGCTACTCCTCGATGAACGCTCAAATGTCTCATATCCCGACATCGCGCAGACACCGAACGGCGATATCTACGTCCATTACGACCGGGACCGGGCCGGTGCGGCCGAGATCCTTTTCGCCCGCTTCCGCGAGGAGGACGTGCAGGCCGGCAACCTCGTCAGCAAAGACGCCGCGCTGAAGAACCTTGTCAAAAGCAAGCTGGGGATGAATCACGGCTCCGGCGGAAAGTAACCAAGAACGACGAACCAGGAACATGCGGCCCACCCTCCCACTCCTCGCCGCCCTGCTGCTCGCGCCTTTGGCCGTGGCTCAGGACAAACCGCACCTGCAGCTTGAATCCCCCTTCGCCTCCTACGTGGAGACTGATTTTCCCTTTTTCACCCAGACGGTGGATGCGAGGAAATTCGGCCCGACGCCGCAGCCGGGGAACCTGACCCCGCGGGGCATCCTCATGTGTGCGGGGGACGGGTTGTGGGGCTGCTTTGATCCCGATCTGCTGCGCTGGGCGCTGATCTGGCAGGCGAACGCGGAGGGCGAATACCTCTCGATGGATGGCATGGGCACCGGCAGCTACCGTCTGCCGAGCCGCAAGGCGGCCCCAGGCCAGGCGGAGCTGCCACATCCGATCGGCACGCCTCTGGCGACGCTGCCACCCCAACCGGGCATCGGCATTGGAGACGCTCCATCACTGCAGGACCCAAGGGATCGCGGCGGGGCGCAGGCGGGTGAGAGCGGACTCGGCCCGCTGCCGGAAGCCCTGGGACGCTTCAACGGCATCCGCCTGGTGAATGGTGGAGCGCAGTTGGAATACGCTATCGGCGGTACTCGCGTGCGCGAGCGTCTCATGGCCGATGGCGGGTCGGCCGTCCGGTGGATCGAGATCGGCCCGCGTGAGGCGAGGTTGCATGTGCGGGCCGGCCCACGGGACGCCGACTGGCTGAGTGTCCCTGCTTCCAAAGAGCCCACGATCCACCGCATCGTGCTGTCGCCGCAGGGCACAATTTCCTTGGATACAGCCGACGCCTTTCCAGCGACGCAAACACCCGCGCGACGATGGCAGACACCGGTGACGCCAGGAGCGATCACCCCCGCAGCCAAGGACGCGCCCTGGGTGTTTGATGGTCTGCCTTTGCCGTTGCCCAATTCATGGAAGCGGAACGTGCGGCCGGTGGACCTCGAATTTCTGGCCGACGGCCGGGCCGTGGTGCTGACCTTCGATGGCGATGTGTGGATGGTGGATGGCCTAGGCACCAGTGCGGCGAGATGGAGCCGCTTCGCCTCCGGGCTGCATGAGCCGCAGAGCCTGTGCCTCGTGGATGGCGTGATCCATGTTTTTGATCGCAACGGCATCGTGCGGCTGCACGACACCGACGGCAATGGCGAGGCGGACTGGCATGAGAACTTCTGCGACAGCGTCGCACAGTCCGCCGAGACGCGGAATTATCCGATGGACATCATCGCGGCGCGCGAAGGCGGCTTTTATCTGGCGCTGGGCGGCCAGGTGGGCACCACCATCGGCAAATACAATGGCGTGGTGGTGAAGGTGACGGCAGACGGCCGTGCCTTCGAAGTCATCGCCAGCGGCCTGCGCCAGCCCTACCTGGGCTACGATGCCGAGACCGGGCTGCTCACCGCCACCG
>JBILKV010000313.1:0-3637 GCA_044376515.1 Chthoniobacteraceae bacterium
TCCCCAGCCTTTCGCGGGCGTGACGCGCCGCGATGGCAACGCTGTTGAGGACGCAAAATCCCATTCCGACCCGTGCCGTTGCATGGTGCCCCGGCGGGCGCACGAGGCAGAAGGCCGTTTGCGCCTCCCCTTTGACGACGGCCTCGGTGGCTGCGACCGCGCATCCGGCCGCCGCCAGTGCAGCATCCCAGGAGCGGGCGCTGACGCTGGTGTCCCCCGTACTGAGGCGGTCCTGGCCTGCGCGAATCTCCCTTTCGGCCAGTTCGAGGTATTCGCGCTCGTGCGCCAGTTGGAGGTCGGCGAGTTCGAGGGGTTTGGGGCCGATGACGCGGGCATCCTTCCACAAGCCGCTTTCCTCGAGTGCGCGCCGCACCGCTCCGTACCGCGCCTGCTGTTCGGGATGGCCGGGGCCGGGGGCGTGTGTCTGGCAAACGGGGTCGGTGGCGAGGATCATGGCAGCAAAGGCGGGGGTTGAGGCTTCACGGGGGCGACTGTTGTTTTCCTTCGATAAAAGCGAGGGACTGGAGCATACTACTGAGATGCGTTTCCTCCCAGCTTCTCTCATTTTTGGCTTTTCCGTGGCGGCTGCATTCGCGGCGGATCCGACCCCCCTGTCCCTCTCCGACTTTACTGATTATAATGGCGCGCCTCCCGCCGGGGGCTGGAGCGCCGAAGAGGGAAGCGTGATTCACCTCAAGGGCAAGGGCGGCAGTCTCATCTCCAAGCTGGAATACTCCGACTTCGAACTGGAGTGGGATTGGAAGCTCGCACCCAAGGCCAACAACGGCGTCAAGTACTGGGTGACCAAGGTGGGTGGCAAGGAATGGCTCGGGATCGAATACCAGATGATCGACGACCTGACCCACGCCGATGGGCTTCGGGGCGGTTCGCACAGTTCCGCTGCCTTCTACGACATCAAAGAACCGGCTCAGGACAAGGGGTTGAAGCCGGTGGGTGAGTGGAACTCCAGCCGGGTCGTGGCCAGGGACGGCGTGCTCCAGCACTGGCTGAATGGAAAACTCGTCGGCGAGTTGGACTCCAAAGCGGGTGAGTGGAAGGAGCGGATCGCAGCCAGCAAATTCAAGAACAAGGAGGATTTCGCTCCCGGCAAGGGCCGGATCATGCTGACCGACCACGGCGATGAAACGTGGTTCCGGAACATCAGAATCAAGTCGGGCAAATGAACCCGGCCGGGGGAACGTCCCAAGGACCGGATCAGTTGGGTGTCAACATTGCAACTCCCATGGATTTCAAACCGCTGGACGCCGCCGAAAAAAACGCACGGACCTGGGCCATGGCCTGCCACCTCGGCGGGCTGGCGGGCTGCTTCCTCCCGTGGCTCGCCCATCTTGCCACGCCGCTGGTCATCTGGCTCTTCAAGCGCAACGACCACCCCTTCATCGACGAGCAGGGCAAGGAATCGATCAACTTCCAGATCTCGATGACCCTTTACTCCGCCATCGGCTGTTGTCTGCTGGCGATCACGGTTGTGGGGGTGTTTGCGATCCCGTTCTTTCTGTCGTTTTTGTACCTGCTTAACATCATCGGTGTGGTGGTTGGGGCCATTCAAGCCAGTGGTGGAAAACATTTTAAGTATGCCTTCATCCTCCGGTTGTTGAAATAGCTCCGGCCCGGCACACCGGCTCATCCGGCGCCGCTTCCACTCTGGTTCTGAGATGCAAATCCAGCCGTTTCCAATGTCGGATTCTCCGCTCACCACCCCTATGAACATCCACCCCCCGGTCTGTTTCCTGCGTCGCCTCTGTGTCGCGCTCCTTTTCTGTGTCGCAGCTTGCGCCCTGCCTCGCGAGACGGCGGCCGCGCCGCCCAACGTCGTGCTCATCCTCTCGGACGACCAGGCTTGGGGCGACTATGGCTTCATGGGGCATCCAGTGGTGCAGACGCCAAATCTGGACCGGTTTTCCCGCGAGAGCCTCACGTTCCGCCGGGGCTATGTGCCGTCGAGTTTGTGCTGCCCCAGCCTCGCCTCGATCATCACAGGCCAGTACCCGAGCCGGCACCGGGTGGTCAGCAACGATCCCCCCCTCCCCGAAAGCATGACGCAGAAACAATTCGCTGCCAGCGGTTTGTTTGAGCAGGGCAGGGCGCGCATGAACGCCTTCATGGACGCCGCTCCGACCCTTCCCAAGCTGCTTGTCCAAAACGGGTACCTGGCGCTCCAGACGGGCAAGTGGTGGCAGGGCAATTATTCCCACGGCGGCTTCACTCACGGGATGACTCAGGGAAGCCGGCACGGGGACAAGGGACTCGAGATCGGCCGCAAAACGATGCAGCCCATCAAGGACTTCATCGACGAGGCGCAGACCAAGGGGAAGCCCTTCCTCGTATGGTACGCCCCCATGATGCCCCACGATCCGCACACGCCTCCGGAGCGTTTGCTCGAAAAGTACCGGGGCAAAACCCCCAGCCTTCATGTCGCCCGGTATTGGGCCATGGTGGAGTGGTTTGACGAAACCTGCGGCGAACTCTTCCAGTTCCTCGAGGACCGGAAACTCGCGGAAAACACGATTGTCGTGTACACCGCAGACAACGGCTGGATCCAGGACCCGGCCAACCCCCGTTACGCCGCCAAGTCCAAGCAGAGTCCCTACGACGGCGGGTTGCGCTCCCCTATGATGGTCCGCTGGAAGGGGACGATCACCCCCCGGATGGAGGACGCCGTTCCCGTGAGTTCGCTGGATTTCGCGCCCACGATCCTGAAGGCCTGTGGCGTGCCCGTTCCCGCGGAGATGCAGGGCGTCGACCTGCGTGACGACGCAGCCGTGCGCACGCGGACCGCCGTCCATGGGGAGTGTTACACCCACAACCTGATTGATTTCGAGCGGCCCGCCAGCAGCCTCCGTTGGCGCTGGATCGTCGAGGGGCGCACCAAGCTGATCCTCCCGCACGCCGCAAACCAACCCGGTGCGGGTCCCGAACTCTACGACCTCTCCGTGGACCCCACCGAGGAACACAACCTCGCAGTCTCCAAACCCGGGGAGGTCGAGCGCCTGCGCAAAATTGCTGACGCCCGCTGGAATCCCTGACTGCCCTCCCCCTAAACAGCCATGCAACGCCTCGCCCCGCTTCTGCTTTTTTTCACCGCGCTCCTGCATCCGCTCCGGGCTGCGGACCGGCTGAACATTCTCTTTCTGTTCGCGGACGACTGGGGCCGCTACGCGAGCGCCTACGCCGGCGTGGACGCCCGGCCGTCCCCCAACCAAGTCATCCGCACGCCGAATGTCGACCGCGTTGCCCGCGAGGGCGTCCTTTTCCGAAACGCCTTTGTCAACGCGCCGAGTTGCACGCCCTGCCGGAGTTCGCTTCTTTCCGGCCGCTACTTTTTCCAGACAGGAAGGGGCGCAATTCTCAGGGGCGCCCAGTGGGACGCCTCCATTCCGTCCTTCCCGCTGATGCTTCTCCAGAGCGGTTACCAGATCGGGAAGTCCCACAAGGTGTGGAGTCCGGGCGCCCCTGCGGACGCTCCTTTTGGAGGACAGAAGTTTGGCTACGAAAAGGCGGGCGGCCTTCCAAACCGGTTCTCCGGCGCGGTGACCAAGATGATCGCCGACGGCGAGACCCTGGAGGCCGCACGAGACCGGGTCTTGGCGCAGGTCCGCGGAAATTTTGACGCATT
>JBILKV010000314.1:0-3629 GCA_044376515.1 Chthoniobacteraceae bacterium
CAGGGGTCGCTGCAATGGCGCATGCACTCGGGAAGCCGGTCATCGCCTTCGCCGGATCCATCGAAGAACACCCCGGCATCCTCGCCCGGTTTGACGCCCTCGTCCCGGTGGTCGACAGGCCGGTCTCCCTGGAGGAGGCCATGCAAAACGCAGAACCTTTTCTCGAAAGGGCTGCCGCACGCACCGCGCGCCTCCTACGCATCTCGTTAAAATCATGATCCCAAAACGCATCGCACTCCTTTTCGCCGGTCAGGGCGCCCAAACCGTGGGCATGGGCCGCGACCTCGCCGAGTCCTTCCCCGCCGCCGCATCCCTTTTCCACCGTGCGGACGCCCTCCTAGGCTACCCCCTCAGCCGCATCGCCTGGGACGGTCCCGAAACCGCCCTCACCGAAACGCGCCACTGCCAACCCGCCCTCTACGTCCACGGACTGGCCTGCCTGGAAGCCCTCCGCAGCCTCGCGGGTCCTTTCGCCTTCCATGCCGCTGCCGGCCTCTCTCTCGGAGAGTTCACCGCTCATGCGGCCGCGGGCACCTTCGACTTTGAAACCGGTCTCCGGTTGGTCTCCCAGCGCGGCACCTTCATGCAAGAGGCCTGCGAAGCAACTGCGGGCTCGATGGCCGCGATGATCGGCGGCGACGAGGCCGCCGTCCTCCAGCTGGCCGCAGACTGCGGCGTGGATGTCGCAAATTTCAACTGCCCGGGACAACTGGTCCTCTCCGGCGAAAAAGACGGAATTTCACGCGCCGTGGCTCTGGCCAAGGAGCGCGGCATCCGAATGGCAAAACCTTTGAACGTCGCCGGCGCCTACCATTCCAAACTGATGCACTCGGCGGCCTCGAAACTGAGCGCACTTCTCGCTGATGCCCCGTTTTCAATGCCCCAGTGCACTGTCTTCTGCAACGTGGATGCGACACCGGTGTCCGATGCCGATACGATCCGCTCGACCCTGGAGCGGCAGGTGACCGGATCCGTCCGCTGGACGCAAACCCAAGAACGTCTGTTGGACGAGGAACGTTGCGATTTGTTTCTGGAATTAGGACCCGGAGGGGTGCTGGCCGGATTACTCGGACGGACGCGCAAGGGAGTCCCCTGCGCATCAGTGAGTGATGCCGCCTCGGTGGCAGCCGCCGCCCAGCTGCTCCGCGGGTGAGTTTCCACGGTTGACGCGGCCGGCAAGGTCGCCCCGCAACTTTGCAACCAAAATCAGGTACCTCGCAAAAACAGTGAGCCACCTCGCAATCCCGCGCTACACTCCCCCATGTAACCTATGAAAAGGATCCTGCTTTTCGTGCTCACCAACGTTCTGGTCGTGGCGGTTCTCGGTTCGGTTTCGAGTCTTCTGGGGGTCAACCGCTACCTGAGACCCTACGACCTGGATTTGCAGGCGCTCATGGGCTACGCCCTCGTGATGGGGTTCGGCGGCGCCTTGCTGTCGCTGCTCCTCAGCAAGCCGCTGGCAAAGTGGACTTCCGGGATGCGCATGATCGAACAGCCGCGTGACATGGACGAGGCGTGGATTTTGGAGACGGTGCGCAAGCTCAGCCACAGAGCCGGCATCGGCGTTCCAGAAGTGGGGATCTTTGAAGGCGAGGCCAACGCCTTTGCCACCGGGGCGTTCAAAAACTCCGCACTCGTGGCGGTCTCCACCGGCCTGCTTCAAAACATGACCAAAGAAGAGGTCGAAGCAGTCATCGGCCACGAGGTCGCCCACATCGCCAACGGGGACATGGTCACGATGACCCTGATTCAGGGCGTCATGAATACCTTCGTGGTCTTCCTCAGCCGGGTCATCGGTTTTGCCGTGGATCGTTTCCTCAGCAAGGACGAGGAGCGCTCCGGGCCGGGCGTCGGCTACATGCTGGTCAGCTTCGTCTTGGATATCGTTCTCGGTTTTGCGGCCGCGATGGTCGTGGCTTGGTTCTCCCGCCAGCGGGAGTTCCGGGCGGACGCCGGTGCCGCCCACCTCATGCACGACCGGCAGCCCATGATCAACGCCCTCGCGCGGCTTGGTGGGATGCAGGTCGGCGCGTTGCCCAGTTCCCTGGCCGCCTTCGGCATTGCAGGCGGAATTGGCCGCTTCTTCAGCACGCACCCTCCAATCGAAGAGCGGATCGCTGCGCTCCAATCCGCCTCCTGAGACCACGTATCTGAGTTTTCTGGATTATGGGCGAGGGGAACCCCGTGAATTCATCGTTCCGCCTTGTTCAGAAAAGCGGCGCGGATTTTCGCCAAATCTGACGCCCCGCAAGGGGCACTTCTCTTTCAGCCCATGGCAACGGAATGGGAAAACCGTCCCCCAAAAAAGAATACGCCCTGAAAGAGCACACTCACCTGCCCGGTCCATCCGAAAGCGTGGCTTCCTCATGGGGCGCCCCTGACGTTTCTTGTTCCGGTTGATTGGATTCTGAAACAGAGCCCAACCTTCCCAGGCCCTCAAACACTCGGCGTCAGAGGACCTCGAAAATGGCCTCCACTTCGACGGCCGCTCCCGTCGGAAGTTGCACGAACCCCAGTGCGCTCCTCGCGTGAAACCCGTTGCCTTCCTTCCCGAAGACCTGATGCAGCAGGTCGGAGCACCCGTTAATCACCAGATGCTGGTCGGTGAAATCGAGGGTCGAGTTTACGCAACCCAGCACCTTGACAACCTTGAGTCCGTCCAATGTTCCGTGGCAGTTCCACACGGAATTGAGGATCTTCTCCGCACAGTTTCGCGCCGCCGTGTAGCCGTCCTCGGTCTGGAGGTCTGCCCCCAGTTTCCCTTTCAAGTCGCTCACGTGTCCGGAGGTCAGCAACTGGTTGCCTGAACGCACACAAAGGTTCAAGTACCCGGGCGTCTGACGGGTGAAGGAAAGGCCAAAAGACTCCGCGATTTGCTGTGGATTCATGATTTTTTGGGGTGACGAGACTAGCGATTTGGATTGCAGCTGAACTCCGAAAACCCGCCCCCCCAACGTCTCAATTTTGACGCCGGAAGCAGTCGGTTTCTCGTGTGATGCCAACACGGCCATGACCGTGGGGCGGAAGCAGTTCTCGAAATCCTCTAACACAAACCGGACGGGGAACTGAAACCTAAACTAACGATCTCTCGACCGCTCTCCGTTGGATTCCCGCGCCCTACTCTAATCCGACCGCGCAAAGTAGTCCGCCTGGCGCACCTCCAAGGATTGAGAGGTTGCGAAAAAACCGCCTTCGCGTGAATGTCCCCGTTGCGCAAAACAGCGTGCGGGAAAATCTAGTGACGCCCGCTGCATCCCCTTCTGAAGCCTCCCCATGTTCCTAACCACCCTCAAAGAACGTTGCGCTGGATTTCTGCTCATGACCGCCATCGTGCCCATGGCTTTGATGGGGTACGGAGTCATCGTCTGCGTCGGCTTCTTTGGCAGAACCGACCGGGCCAGGGCCGGTGTGCGGGCGCTCGACCACTTCGTCAACGCCACCCTGTTCAATGGCTACGCCTGGGAATCCATCTCCTCCCACGCCTGGAGGGAAAGACACCGCTGGTGGGGGCGCACCATCGTCACACTCACCAACTACTTCCAAAAGGGACACTGCGAACGGTCCAACCGCCGCGAGCAGCCCGTCGTGGACCTCATCCTTTCCAAGAAACTTCACGAAAGAACCATCCG
>JBILKV010000315.1:0-3613 GCA_044376515.1 Chthoniobacteraceae bacterium
AATGCTCGCTGGCTGGAGTGCCCCCTCTATCCGGAGGAGGCAGACGCCCATGCGGCGCTCGCAGCCGCCATTCGCACTCCGATAGCACTCGGAGAAAGCTACCGAACCCTCAGGGAATTTAAGCCATTTTTCGAGATCGCAAACATTCTGCAGCCCGATCTGGGGCGGAGCGGGCTCACAGAATCCATCCGGATTGCGGCGGCCTTTTCAGGAGAGATTATCCCGCACCTGAGCATTGCCATGGGCCCCCAAATTGCAGCCGCTCTGCATTTTGCAGCAGCCACCGAAAATTGCCGGGTTTGCGAGTTCAACCCAAACGTTCTGGCAACTGCCAATCAGTTCCTTGCAGAGCCACTGGTTTGTCACGGCGGTCGCTATCAGATTCCTGCGGGCCCCGGCCTTGGAATTGTTTGGAATGAGTCCTTTCGCAACCTCTGTCACTAATCTCGTCACGTGTCCGATACCGAATCCGGTTCACTCCTTGAGGGGAGCGTTCTACGGCTGCTTTTGGGAGTTTTTCTCAGTCAACTCCTCCATGTATCTCAGCAGGGAACTGAAATCCTCGACTCCCAGATTCGATGCCAGACCGGGAGGCATCAAGGAGACGTTCTCCAGAACCTCCCGCTTTGTAATGTCGCGATGGGCGAAGGTGAACTCCTGCGCCGCGGCGTTGCGCAGCGTGACGACGGCTGCGGCTTCGCGCACCACAAAACCAGAAACCAGCCTGCCGTCGTTCATTGTAAGGACGTTGGTGGCAAATCCCTGTGCGATGCTTTTTGAGGGCTCCAGTATGGATTCCGCCAGCTCACGCCTCTTGTAGGTTGCGGCAATGGTGCCCAGATAAGGACCCTTCAAGGTCTGCTCCGGTTTGGTCGTGTGACATGCGATACAGCCTTGCTGCGTGAAGAGCTGCTCGCCGCGCCGGGGATCGCCCTTGACTTGAAGTACCTCGGCCAGAACGCGCTCCTGCGGTATTGCTCCCACAAGTTGCTCGGGAGCCGTGACCTGGTTGACCTTCTTCGGATCGATCTGTGCCGTTTTAAAAAACGTACCTGCAAGGAGGGCGAGATTCTTGTCCCCGCCGTGGAGCAGCGGCTCAATCAGGCGCGCTGCCGGGGCCGCCTTCGTTTCGCGCGCGGCAACAATCATCATGGACTGACGTCTCGGACCTTGCCTCCAGTTTTCGTCGATCGCCGAGAGTGCTGCGGCACGCGCTTCCGGAGCGCCAATCACCCGGCTGGCGAGCAGCATCACCGCCTCCTCCGCAATGCGGGCTGCTGGCTTGTCGCTGTTTGCGGTTGCGATGAAGAGCTCGTGGTGGTTCTCCAAGTGTGTGGCGGCGTGGTAGGCACGACGCGCGCGGTGGATCCCGTTGTCGCACCTCTGCGTCATCCCCTCGATGACGGCCGCAAACGCCTCGCGGTTGTCCGTCTTGCAAAGTGCGACGAGGGCGTCGGTGCGTAGCACCGGGTCGGTGTCCTTCTCCACTGCCAGGCGGATGAGCAAGGGGATGGCGGGTTGCGGCACTTCGTCGCCGTCGGCGAGGTTGCGCAAGAGCGGCGGCAGGACGCTGGCATCCTTTTCCGCGAGGGCGAGAAGCTGGCGCGTCGCGTCCTTGAGGTTGGCGCGGTTCTTCGCCAGTTCATTGCCGAGCCATGAGGCGTCGGCACCGGACATTGTGGGCAGGGTCGTCAAAATCGCGTCGGCGATCTTTGGCGATTCGCTCCAAGGCTCGGGCTGGTAGTAGGGCCCGCGGTCATCCGGGCGAGTGCCCCAGCTGTCGCCCGCCCACACGCCCTCGGTGTTGTAAAGCCGGCACAGCGCCGAGAGCAAATCCCGGCGGCGCGTCGAGTCGGTTTCTTTTGTCACCCGCGCAATGAGGGCGTCAACGACGCCCGCCTCGTGGATTGTTTGGACCGCACGGATTGCGCCGGTGCGCTTCGCGGGCGGGGCTGACTTGTCGTCGAGCACGGCGAAGCATACCTCGCTGGCACGTAGCTTTGCCAGGGCTCGGAAGGCGGTGTGTGCGACCACTTCGTCGGAATCATTCAAGAGTGTGGCGACGGCCTTGGCGAGCTGAGGCTGCCCCAGGCGCGCGGTGGCAAAGAGTGCCTCCCGCCGTGTGCGTGCATCGCTTGAGCTCAGTCCCGCAAGAATCGGTCCGGTGGGCACAAGTGCGGCGAGGCGCTCGTCATCCCCGAGCGCACGAATGGTCCAGGCAGCAATCGACGGATCGGATCCAAGCTGCGTGATAAAAGGAAACGCCTTTTCCCCGGCCGCCTGTCGCAGCGTGAAAAGCGCCGCCACGCGCGACTCGAGCTGCAGCCCTTTGTCCGATGCGATTTTTTCCAACGCCACCAGCGCTGCGTCATCCAAACCGCGACGCAGGAGGACGCGTTGCGCTTCGAGACGCGTCCGATGACTCGGCGAGGCCATGAGGCCGGCAAGCTCCACCGGCGTCGCCTTTGCAAAGTCTGGCAGTGTCGGCGCCATATGGCCTTTCGGGTGCATCTTGAAAATGACACCGCATTTCTCGCCTGCACCGAAGCCGCCGTTCACCCAGCTCGCGAGGTAAAGATGGCCGTGGGCGTCCACGTCCACATCGGATGGGCGGAAGGCGTTGTTGCGAATCTCTTCCGGCTTTAGTTCGGGCTTGAGCTGAGCGAGGTGTTTCGGCGCTCCCGTCTCGACATACGTCGCTCCGTTTTGGGTCAGCGAGTGCGCTGCGATGAGTTGCCTGCCCCAGTCCACGGTTAGCGGACGGTGGTTCCACGCATCCGGCCAGCCTGGTTCGCTGACCCACGTCGCGCCGCAGCCCGAGCCGCCGCCGTAATCGGCGAGAGGTTTCACCGCCTCCTCCTCAAAGTTTTTGTAAAGCCTTGGGTAGCCGTGGTCTTCCAGTCCGCTGAAATGGTGGAAACGCGTGTTCCAACCGCCGCCGTCATTTGTATTGTCCCGGGCAAAACCGTCGAGCAGCGGGCTGATGGCAGCCTCCAGAATGTTGCGCGTTCCGGCACTGTAAAGTTCCAGGCCCGTGCCATCCTGCCGGACACGTATCACGCCGCCGCCGCGCAGTTGCAGCGTACGACCATCGGTGCCCTCCGCCTTGGTAAAACCAAAGTCGCCGATGGCGGCGTAGAGCCAGCCATCAATCCCGATCTCAAGGCCGTTGGAGGCGTGGTCCGCGCGGCGTTTGGAGTAGTCCCAGCCGATGTCCTTTACCAGGATTCTCTGCGCTTCGGCGATCCCGTCTCCGTCCTTGTCAATGAAAGCACTGATGTGGGGCGGGTGCAGGACAAAGACCGTATTCCCATGGGAGACAAGCCCGCGGGGCGCATCCACCTTGGCAACTTCGAGTGCTTCATCGGCGATGCCGTCGCCGTTGGTGTCGCGCAACCGCACGATTTTTCCGATTCCGGGAGTCGTACCGGAGCTGCCGTTCGGATCGCTCGAAACAAACAGGGTGCCATCCGGCGCGGCCGAGACAAACACCGGGGAATTGACCAGCGGCGGCGCGGCGAACGTGGTAGACTCAAAGGCCGCGTCAAAGCGAACATGTTGAAGGACGGTTTTTGCCTGCTCGGAATCGGCCGGATTCTGAACCGGGACAGCG
>JBILKV010000140.1:0-11308 GCA_044376515.1 Chthoniobacteraceae bacterium
GTGCATGGTTGGAGGGGAGGTTCGCGGGCCGAAGCTCCACGAGGTGCTCGAGGTCGGCCGGAATTTTGTCTCTCAAAAAAGCTTCGAGGAGTTCGCTTCTTCTCTCCGGGGGGGCGATGTGGAGCAATTTGCTCACCGCCTCGCTGCTCACCTCGACCCGCCCGCTCAGCCAGCGGGACACGGTAGCCTGGTCGGTTCCGAGGCGGTCGGCGAGATTCTGCTGGGTCCAGCCTGCTTCTTTGAGAAACCTTGATAAAAGTGTCCGGAAAAGATGGTGCATTTGATTATTTTTGAGTGTTGCTGCAACGAACCAGGGAGCTCAATTGCTTATCAGTTACTTGTTTGTTTTCTGTTGTTGCGCTGGCCGCTCTGCCCACGGCATGCGAGACCGGAAACCTTCGGGCGTTCTGCTGGCGCGGGAGGTAAACCCGCCGGCCTGCCTGCCTGAATGATCCGTTTGATTTAGCTATGCATTATGTTAATTCAATGTTTCGCCGGTACCCCGCCAGCACTTCCCGGACGGTTGTCGAAATCCATCGCACTAAACTGAAATCGGTTCCCATTTGTCCAGAATTTTGATGGTATTTATATTGATTTGGTCTCATAAGCGACGCTTCCTCTCGCCGTTTATATTGGTTGCTTCAAGCGGCAAAAAAACATCGGGGATCGCTTTTTTTTATTAAACGTATCCCTTTTTTTCGATAAATCCTGTTTTATATATCCGAAATGTTTTGCAAGCTGTAAACGTCGTTTGCAGCTTAGATTAAAACTGTATTCAAAGTGATTTCGCCTGCCCAGCCGGCTTCGATTTCGAGCTCAAAGCCTGTTTCGCCTCCGTAATCGGATCCGGATTTGTTGGATTAAAACCGGCATGCATTAGCTCTGGAGTGGTTTTTCGGGGGTTACGCAGCCGCGCTCGGTTGTAAACTTTCCAAGTGTCGGCTGTACTGTTGGAAACGGTGATGTGGTCTATCTGTAAATCGACTGTAAGCGCTTTATGAGTCGTATTGCCTTTTGACGTCGATTTTGTTTTCCAGGCTGGGCCGAGCGCTTGAACAGGGAGCCTGGTCGCCCACCACTGGCGCAGACACTGGAGGCCGCCCCTTCCTCCCTGCGCGCCGGCTTGGTGAGCCAGGCTGCCAGAGAAGGAATCCCCGGGCCCCTGCGTCTGGCGGGCTCGGTCTCGCTGATCGGGGCCGGGGGGCGGCTACGGAGTCTATTTGCTCTTGTTCAGAATTTCCCTGACGTCCTCGACGGTGAGTCGCCTGCCCTCGATGATTCCTCCCCTCGGGGCGTTTTCCGGATTGTAGCGCTGCTGCTTGCGCTCCGCCTCGGGGCCGAGGAAGGCGCGTCCGCCGCCCCCGAATGGGCGCGGCGTGGAGGTTCCCCTAGCGCCCTCAGGCAGTGCCGGATTTGGAGGGGCGGGGAACTTTTCCACTGGGAAGGGCCTTGGCAACCGAAATGTGTCCGGCGTCACCGAGGCTAAGGGTACAGAAGCCCTCGCGCGGAACTTGGTTTCGGGTAACAAAAATTCCGGGGCGTAGAAGGACTCGGAAGGGAAGGCTTTTGGAGTGAAGCTCCCGGTCCCGAAAATTTTGGTGATGAAGCTTTTCAAGGGGGCTTTTGCCGAGGAATTCGTACGGCTTTTGGAAAGCTCGTAGGTCTTGTGTAAGTCCCATTCCAGAAGCCGTTTTTCGCCGGCTGTCTCCGCATCAGATCGTCTCACGCTGTCCGCCCTGAGGCCTCCAGACGGAGTCAAAGCCAAGGCCGCCACCGCCAAAAGGCGGACCGCAGGCTTCTGGATCGCTCGTGGGGCTTGCATCTGCGGGTGACGCTGCTGAAAAAAACAGGCTGGGGCAAGCGTCTTGGCGGTGGGTGGTCAGGGGGCGGAGGACGCCTCCGTCTGCCTGATGTTTGCGAGGAGCTCCCGCACCGCGGCCTGTGCGAAGGCCGGTTCGCTCACCGTGACGTCCATTTCAAGCACGGGAATGTCTTTTCTCAGGTGGGTGCGCAGAGATTTGAAGAGGGCGAGATCCGCCTTCGGATTGTGAAAAGCAAAGCCCGGAGCCCCAAGGGCGCTTACGCCTCGGAGGGGCAGCAGGACGGTGATGGGGCCGGTGGAAGCGCTGAGTTTTTGGGCGACGATGCGCCCGATGGCGACAGACTCCTCCACGTTGGTGCGCATCAGCGTGATTTTCGGGTTGTAGCGGTGGAACAGGCGTCCCGCAAAGCGCGGGGGAACCTTGTCTGGAGAGTAGAAGTTGACGATATCAAGGCAGCCCGGAACCACCACCGCCGGAACCCCATGTTGGGCGGCGGATTCAAGGCGGTTTGGACCGGCGCCCAGAACGCCGCCCACAACTTCATCCGCCCACTCCTTGATGGTAAAGTCGAGGACGGCCCTTGCCTTGCCTTCGGCGATCAGGGCCTCCATGGAGCGGCCTCCCACGCCGGTGGCGGAGAAGGGCAGCACCTCATAGCCCTCTTTTTCAAGCATTTCGGAAGCTATTTGAACCCCTGTGGCCGTGTTACCGAAGACCGAGGCAAAAATCAGGGGCGGGTCGACAGCCTCCCCGGACGGCCCCGTCTCCATCATGCCGCAGATGGCACCCGCAGCCCGCGCCAACACGGGACGTGAAAGCCGGTTGAGCCGGTCCATTTTCACCGCGCACGGGAAGTACAGGGTGTCGTCGAGCCGGGGCTGGTCGGCTGGTTTGCTGAACGGCGGGGCGGTGATCAAGACCTTTGGAAAGCCGAAGGGGAGCACGCCCAGTGCGGTGCTTCCGATGGAGAGGGCCGCGCCAAAACCTAGGCAAATGGCCCCCTGGATTTTTTTCTGGGTGCACAGTTGGAGCAGTTTGCGTGGGGCGGCCTCCAGCATGATTTTCCGGGCGCGCGCCTGGTCCCTCCGGAAGACGCGCCAGTCGAGGTCGGGCAACTCGGACACGTTCTCGCGCGAGATGTGGGGCGCCAGTTGGGGGGTGCCACCGAAGCCCACATCGACGAATATGGCTTGGTGCCCGTTCTGGCGGATGCAGTCCGCAAGGAACTGGTGCTGTGGGCCGCGCTCGTCGAGGGCTCCCAAGACAGCGATAGTGGCCATGGGACGTTCCGTTTAGCGGGAAAGCTGCCTGACGGCAGTCGACGCCGCTTGGTAGACTGCCGGATCCGAAAGGCAACAGATCGCCCCGATGAGGTCGGGGTCTTCATCGCCGCGTCGCATCTCACCGGTGATTTGGATAATGGCGTTGGAGCGTAGGTTGGAGGGCAGTTTCTCGAGGGCGTGGAACCACCTGAGGAGGGACTTTTCCGAGGCAAGGGTGCGGCACAACAACTGAAGAGCCTCGAGTTGTACGTTGGTGAGAGGGGGGTGTGAGGCCATTGGCGGAGACGGCTCCTAGACTACATGACGGTGCCTCGGAGGATAAGCACCGCGGAGCTAAAATAGATTATCAAACCAGTCACGTCCACCAGAGTGGCCACAAAAGGCGCGGAAGACGTCGCCGGATCCAGGCCAAAACGCCGCAGCAGCAGCGGCAGCATCGAGCCCGAGAGGGTGCCCCAGAGCACGACGCCAACGATGGAGACGGCTACCACCGCGGCCACCAGCAGGTAATGGGGGCCGTAGGTGGAGGAGAACTGGGACCACGCCACAATGCGGGCAAACCCGATTGCCCCAAGAATCGAGCCGAGTGCAAGGCCTGCAACAATCTCCTTCGCCATGATCCGCCACCAGTCCGTCAGCGAGATTTCCCCCAGCGCGAGCGCCCGGATGATGAGCGTGGAGGCCTGGGACCCGGAGTTGCCGCCGCTGGAGATGATCAGCGGAATGAACAGGGAGAGGACAACGGCCTTCTCCAGTTCGTGCTCGAAAAAGCCCATCGCCGTCGCCGTAAACATCTCGCCTACAAACAGCACGATGAGCCACACCGCACGCTTTCGGATCATCTGGAGCATGGGCGTCTCCATGTAGGGCGTTTCCAGTGCTTCCATCCCGCCGATCTTTTGGATGTCCTCGGTGGTGGCCTCGTCCTGGATGTCGAGCATGTCGTCGACCGTGACGATCCCCAGGAGCGTGTCGCGGGCGTCGACCACCGGCAGCGAGGCGCGGTCGTACTTTTTGAACAGGCTCAGCGCCACGTCCTCCGAGTCGGTCACCCGCAGCGCAATGAAGCGGTTGTCGTGGATGTCGGCCACCGCAGTCTCCAGCGGGCTCAGCAAAAACTCCCGGATGTGGACGTCGTCAATGAGGCGTCCGGCCTGGTCGGTCACGTAGATCACGTTGAGGGTCTCTGAATCGCGCCCGTGGGTCCGGATGTAGTTGAGCGTCTCGCCTACGGTCCACTCAGGGCGGACCGTCAGGAACTCCGTGGTCATCAGGCGGCCGACGCTCCCCTCGGGGTAGCCCAGCAGGGTGCGCGCAATTTGCTGTTCCTCCGGCGAAAGCAGCGTCAGTAGTTGCGTGACCACCGCCGGGGGCAACTCCTCGAGCAAGGCGGTGCGGTCGTCCGAGGACATGTCGTTGAGGATCCGCGCCGCCTCCTCGTTGCCTAGGTTGCGGATGATGCGTTCCTGCTCGTCAGGGGCGAGATACTCGAGCACTTCCGTGGCGTTGGCCTGCGGCAAAAGCCGGAAGACAATCGCCTGACTCTCCTCGGGCAGCTCGCTGATGATCTCCCCCTGGTCGGCCGCCGGCAGCGTCTCGAGCAGCTGTCGGATCGCCGCAAAATTGCGGGTTTCAATCAACTCGTTGATTTCGGGACCGATCAGTTTGCCGAGCATGGGAGCAGGGGCTTGAAAGATTTCGCGGACACCCGCGGGCGGGAGGGGGAGGCGGGTGCCGTCCGCGGCAAAGTAAGGGGACTAGGGTTTGGCGGCAGCCTCTGCGCGCGCCTTCAAGAGCACTTCCCCAATATTCACGGATGCTCCGTCACGCCGCTTGCTTTCATCGGCCGCCTCCATAAACGCGTAAAGTTCGAGCGTTTCCTCGGCGGCAATCGGGGACTCTCCCGTCCGGAACATGTCGAGGATTCTAAAGAGCAGTGCGTCGTAACCGTCGTACGTCCCGATCTTTCCTTCGCCCTTCTCGCCCGTCGCGGTTCCGCCGTAGCTTTTGCGGTCCTTCCCGTTTTCCTGCCTGAAAACGCCGGTCCTGCCGCCTGCCCAGATTCCGGTGACCTCTACCCTGCCATCCTCAATGAGGGTGCGTTTGACTGAAACGCAGCCCGTCCCCATGACCGTGTAGAGGCTTTCGCAGCCGTGAATTCCGTACCAGAACAGCTCGGGATGCGAGGGCTCCAGGTTCACCGGACTGAAGGTCTCCGCCTTGGTCACTTTTCCAAGGGAGCCCGCGCGAACCTCCTGCGTTGCGGCGCCGTAGCGAAGGGAGGAGGCGCTCATCAGCGGCACACCAGCAGCCTTGGCCGCGTCGAAGATGCGCACCGCGTCGGCGAGCGAGGCTGCCACGGGCTTGTCGACAAAGACCGGTTTCCGCGCCTTGAGCACTGGGAGAATCTGTTCGAGGTGCACTTTCCCGTCGTTGGACTCCAGCAGCACTGCATCCACCCGGGAAAGCAGCGCGTCGATGGAATCCACGATTTCCACGCCCATCGCTTTGACTTTCTCAGTGTATTCGGGGACCCGCTTGGTGCTGCTTTCGATGTCGCGGCTGCCCTGAGGGTAGGCGGCAACCACCCGGAAGCCGGCCACCTTCGCGGCGTCCTCGGTTTTTTTCGGGCCGTTATTCAGGGTGGTGGTGAAGGCAATGGCGTGGGAGGTGTCCAGCCCGATGATTCCAACGCGGGTTTCCTTCGAGGCCGGCTTTTTTTCGGCT
Source organism: Chthoniobacteraceae bacterium (assembly GCA_044376515.1). Lineage (GTDB taxonomy): Bacteria > Verrucomicrobiota > Verrucomicrobiia > Chthoniobacterales > Chthoniobacteraceae > Chth-196. Next base: position 5,834 of record JBILKV010000140.1, read on the forward strand.
TCAGCGGCTTCAGCGACTGGCGCGAGGATGCAAAACCCGAGGAAAGCGGAAAGCTGGGGGAGGATGTTTCTGGGCATGCCTGCGGCTCTAGCAGGTCGGCGGTTAATTTGCCAACAGATGCGGGAAACCCTGAGGGCCGCCCAGTTTTTTTTCGAGATTGCTTGCCAGGCGCAGGGGGGGGAGGACGCTAATGCTGACCGATTGACTTCACCCAAACACTCCTCCGGAAGCATGAACATCAACCGCCGCTCCGCTCTTCAGAAAACTGCCATCCTCAGTCTTGCAGCCGCCCTCCCAACGCTCCGTGCCGCGAATGCTGCGGGACGGAAACTCAGGGTGGCCGTAATGGCTTTGGGGCGTGGAATGGGACACGTCTCCGCGTTGCTGTCACTGCCGGACGTGGAGATTGCTTGGCTGGCGGAGGTCGATCCGAAGCGTTTGGCGACGGGTATGAAGGCCGTTACAGACAAGCAGGGGGAGGGCTGCCGGGGAGTCTCCGACTTCCGAAAAGTTTTGGAAGACAAATCTTTGGATGCCGTGTTCATCGCCGCGCCAAACTTTTGGCACACGCCCGCGGCGCTGCTGGCCATGCAGGCAGGGAAGCATGTCTACGTGGAAAAACCCGGCTCCCAAAATCCGGCCGAGGCGGAAATGATCGTGGCTGGGGCAAAGAAATACGGGCGTCTGGTGCAGATGGGAAACCAGCGCCGCACGTGGATGCGCGAGGGGATAGCCGCGCTGCATTCAGGGCTCATCGGGGAGGTGCGCTTCGCGCGTTCCTTTTATTACGGCTCCCGGAAAGCCATCGGAGGCCGGGATATGGCGACGAGCGGCGAACTGGACATGAATCTCTGGCAGGGACCGGTGGCGGACGAACGCGACATCCGTCCCTACGTCCATTACGACTGGCACTGGCTCTGGCACTGGGGCAACGGCGAACTGGGCAACAATGGAATCCACACGCTGGATGTCCTGCGCTGGGGCCTCAAAGTTGGCTACCCAAAGCGCGTCACCTACAATGGCGGGCGCTACTGGCATTCCGACAAGCAGGAGACCCCCGACACTGGCACCGCCGTGTTTGACTTTGGAAAGGTGGGCATGGAGTGGGTGCAAAGCAGTTGCACCCCGCGCGTCGCGGAGAAACCGGTGGCGGAATGCGTTTTCTACGGGGACAACGGGTCCCTTGGACTTACGGGTCCCAACTGGACCGTGTACGACCCGAAAGGGGTGAAGGTCAGCGAGGGCGCTGGTCCCGGGGGCAGGGATCCCGCCCACATTGGCAATTTTCTGAGCGCGATACGCGGGGAAGCCTCGCTCAACAGTCCGATCGACCAAGGCCAGATCAGTACGATGCTCTGTCATTTGGGGAACATCGCCTACCGGACCAATGCCCCCGTGGAATGCGACCCGCAGACCGGACGCCTGATTAACAACCCCGCCGGCGAAAAAATGTGGAAGAGGGAATACCGCCCGGGGTGGGCACCTTCCGTCTGAGCCCGCTAACGGTCGGGAGAGCCCGTTGTGATTTCCCCTCTCCGAGCAACCCGAGAATTTAAACGGTTCAGCGATTGACATCGGAAGTCCAGTGGCCCATTCTCTGCGCCCTTTTTCATTCAGGAATTTACCATGGCCAACACTCCTTCAGCCGCCAAACGCGCCCGTCAGTCCGAACAGCGTGCCCTAGTCAACCGCCGGATCATGACGTCGGTGAAGAACCATTTGAAGATGGCCAGGGTCGCCATCGCCAAGGGTGACAAGGCGGAGGCGGTTGCGGCAGCAGTGGCCTGCGAATCCACTTTGGACAAGGCAGTGAAGACCGGAAACGTCCATCGCAACAAGGCCAACCGCCACAAGAGCGCGCTTGCCCTGGCCCTCACGGCCAAGCACTAGAGAGCTTCAACCAGAGAGCTTCAACCAGAGAGCTTTAACGAGTCTCCAACCGCCGCGGCGGTCCCTTTTTGGAGATGTCACAACGAAGAAGGCAACCGCCTCGAACGGTTGCCTTTTTTACTGCTTTAAGCGGTCCCCCTGGCTGAGAGGGGCCACTCCTTCTCCGTCTTTGGTGTCATCACGCGCCAAATGCATGCTCTGGCCGCAAAGAACTCAGGGCACACGGAAGAGAGGTGGCAACGTGGTGTTCCACCGCTCAAGGCCTTCTCGGCTTCTATGTGCTCAGCGATCTCGGTGGTTATCGAATCGCCGCGATGATGGCATCGCCCATCGCTCGGGTTCCGACCCGACGGGTGCCTTCGCTGTAGATGTCGCCCGTTCGGAATCCCTCGTCGATGGCGGTGCGGACCGCTGCATCGATGGCGTCCGCGGCGGAATGCTGCCCGAGGGAGTAGCGCAGGAGCATGGCTGCGGAGAGAATTTGGGCAATCGGGTTTGCAATACCCTTGCCGGCGATGTCGGGCGCCGTGCCTCCCGAGGGCTCGAAAAGCCCGAACCTTCCGGAGGTGAGCTCTTTGGTTCCCAGGGACGCGCTGGGGAGCATGCCGAGCGAACCGGTGATCATCGCCATCTCGTCGGAAAGGATGTCGCCAAAGAGGTTTTCGGCCAGCACGACGTCGAATCCTCTCGGGTCCCGGATGAGTTGCATCGCGGCGTTGTCGACGTAGAGGTGGTTGAGGCGCACGTCGGGATACTGGCTGGAGAGGGCGGTGACGGTTTTCCTCCAGAGCACGCCGTTCTCGAGCACGTTAGCCTTGTCGATGGAGGTGAGCTTTTTGGAGCGCCCTTGGGCCGCCTTGAAGGCGATGTGGGCGATGCGTTCGATTTCACTCTGCTTGTAGACCATCGTGTCGATGGCGACCGCTTCGCCGTCCTGAAGGTGGGTGCCCTTGGGCTGCCCGAAGTAGAGGCCGCCGGTCAATTCGCGCACGCACAGGACATTGAACCCGCCGGAGATCAACTCCTCCTTCACCGGGGAGGCGTGGGTCAGGTTCGGAAAGCAAACCGCGGGACGCAGGTTGGCAAACAGTTGGAAATGCTTGCGCAGGGGAAGCAGCGCCGCCCGTTCGGGCTGTTGGTTCGGCGGGAGCGTTTCCCATTTCGGACCACCCACGGAACCGAAGAGGATCGCGTCGGAGTGTTCGCAAACCTCCAGAGTTTGCCGTGGTAGCGCTTCTCCGTCGTGGTCGATGGCCACGCCTCCTACCCGCGCCTCGTTCAATTCCAAGTGGAAGGAGAAGCGTTCTTGAACGACGGCCAGAACGCGGATGGCTTCCTGCATGACTTCCGGTCCGATGCCGTCTCCGGCCAGCACTGCGATTTTGTAGGTTTGCATAAAGCCGCGCAGGTTAAGCGCAATCCATGGCTGAAGGGAAAAACATTGTCATCGGGGAGCGCCTCCGTTTGAGGAGAAAGAGCCGCCGGCATCGGTGGCGGGGTTGACACTGCATCGGGGGGGGCAGAGGATCCGCCACCACTGTTTCCAATGACAAAGCGTTCCCTCTCCACTGCCAGCCTGGGTGCCCTTAGCCTGTGCGCCCCCACCGCAATGTTTGCCCAAGCCGCCATGCCAGAGACACCTGCAGATGTAAAAGCCGCTCCCAAGGACGCGGTCAAAACCGCCTCCGGACTCGCCTCCAAGATCCTGACCCCCGGCACTGGCACGGAGCACCCGGCCGCTGCCGACACGGTGACGGTCCACTACTCGGGTTGGACCACCGACGGGAAGCTGTTTGACAGTTCGGTCAAGCGTGGTGAACCCACCAGTTTTCCACTCAATGGGGTGATCAAAGGCTGGACCGAAGGGGTCCAGTTGATGGTTGAGGGGGAGAAGCGCAGGTTCTGGATTCCAGCCGGTCTTGCTTACGGCGAGAACCCCGGCGGCGGGCGTCCCGGCGGAATGCTGGTGTTCGACATCGAGCTGCTTTCGGTTAAAAAGGCGCCCAAGCCGCCGGAGTTGACCGCGCCGGCCGACGCCGAAAAAATGCCCTCGGGCGCGGCCGTCAAGACCGTCACCAAGGGAACTGGCTCCAAGTCACCAAAGGGCGAGGATACCGTGAAGCTCCATATCTCGCTCTGGAGCCCCACGGGAGAACTCCTGCAGAGCACCGCGCAGGAGGGACGTCCCGCAGAGCTGCCTCTGGACAAACTGCGGATCGGAGGATTGCCGGAGGCCATCAAGGCGATGGTCGAGGGAGAAAAGAGAATCGCATGGATTCCCGCGAAAGTCGCATTCGGACCGAATACTCCGCCCGGGGCGCCCGAGGGAGGCATTGTGGTGGAAGTAGAGTTGGTTTCCTTCAAGGAAGGGGTGCCTCCACCGCCGGCGCCCGAGGATGTGGCCGCAGTGCCGGCTGACGCAGCGAAGACCGCCTCCGGCCTCGCCTCCAAGGTGCTTGTTAAGGGAACCGGCAAGGAACATCCCGCGGCCACCGACCGAGTGACCGTCCACTATTCAGGGTGGACCGTTGATGGGAAGCTCTTCGACAGCTCGGTCACGCGCGGGGAGACGAGCAGCTTTGGATTGAACCAAGTCATTCCCGGCTGGACCGAGGGAGTGCAACTGATGGTCAAGGGGGAGAAGCGCCGCTTCTGGATCCCCGCGGGACTTGCTTACGGGGAAAATCCGGGGGGCGGGCGTCCCGGCGGCATGCTGGTTTTTGACATCGAATTGTTCGAAATCCAGAAATAGGGCGGTTGCTCCCCGGGGCTCGTACACGCGGGTGTCTTTATCGGGGCGTCCCGTGCTGAGGGCGGAGTGGATCGCAAAAAAACGATTTGTTTTTGCGATCCAAGGTGGCGGGTTATGGAAGCACGTGTACCTTCCGAAATGCCGAATCCACCCCACGACTCGCTTTCCGATTATCTTGAGGCGCACTCTCTTTTGGAGACCCTGTACAAACGGAAAGGCCGGTTGCTGCAACGGGCGGAATCCGCCGCCGCCGTAAGCGGGCCGGATTCCGAGTCCCTTCTAGCGCTCGTGGATGCGGGGATAAGGAAGGCGGGCGCCCTCGTTGTTCAGTACGAGAGCGTGATCGAGGGAAACCTTCAGGTGATTGCCGATCACGCGGATTCGGGGAGGGAACTTTTTTTGGATGTCTCCAAGCGAATCAGGGAGTTTCAAGCCCTTGTGGACGATAATCTGGGGGAACTGACGGCGGAGGAGCAGTTGCGCTGGTTGGGGGTGCTCGCGGACTACGCGAGGCTGCGCTCTGAATGGGCGCAGAAACTCGCTGAGGAGGAGTGTCCGCCTCCCTTGGAGTAGCCTCTCTCTGCGAAGGTCCTTGCGGCGGCGCTGAGGCCGCTCGAGTCGGGCGTCCCCAGGCGACTGACGGGAATCCGAAGACAGTGCTGCTGCCAGAGGTTGAAAAAGTGAATAACTTATATTGATATTTTCGCTATAAGCTTTGCCCGCACCTTGCCCGCCCTTGTTGTTCTTCTGTTGTGGTCGTTTTTCTGACTTAGGGTAAAAAAAGCCCCCCAGGCGCCTCTTCGCACCCGGAGGGGATTCTTCAGACGCGGGTC